>NZ_MWLL01000008.1 GCF_002198675.1 Kineosporia sp. R_H_3
TCGCCGACTGCCTGGCCGACCACTTCGACGTCGACCACTGCACCTTCCAGCTCGAACCCACCGGCCACCAGACCCACGAATTCCTCCCGCACGCGTGAGTCCTGGAACGCTCGCCGTCAGGTGCCAAGAAGGCCGTCCACCCATCCGGCGCCCACCGCCTCATCGCGGATCTCGTCGTCGCTGGCCCGAGGGCACCCCATCGTCTTCCTCCGCGCGCTCGACACCTCGACGCCGCGGCCACCCGTGGCCCCAACAGGCCCGGCCCGTTGGGCACCCTGAGCGGTGCCGGACCGTCACGACAGAGGAAGCTCGGTCCTCCTTCGGAAGACGAGGACCCGGCCGTGGTGCGGGAGGACCAGGCGTCCCAGGGCGGGGTCCTCGGTCATGGCGAACGGGGTCTGGTCGCGGTAGGCGTTCCAGTCGCCGGCGTTCGCTTCGTCGCTGCTGGTGACCACGATGTACGTCTCGACGCTCGGTGTGGTGAAGACGAGGCGTTCGAACGTGTTGCCCGGTGGCGGGTAAGAGCACAGGACGACCACGGGGCGGCGGGTGCGTAGCGACGTGGCTGCCTTCTCCTTGAAGACGGTGTCGCCGTAGTCGATGTGGGCCTCCCAGCTGTGGTCGTCGGTGGCAACGATGTGTACGCCGGCGTCGGTGAGGAGCCTGGCGAGGGTGCCGTCGCCGGCGGCGATCTCCAAGCACGGGCGTCCGTCGATGAGTTGGGCCAGTGCAGTGATCAGGGGTCGCGCGTAGAAGCAGTAGACGCCGCGCGGTCGCACAAGGGCCATGAGCCGGCGTCGGTGCGGCAGGAGCGGCCACAGCAGCCGAAAGGCGGTCCAGGACACGGCCTTGCGTCGTAGCCCGCTCTCGAAGAACAGGCGCTGCATGATCCAGCCGCTGGCCAGGCCCAGGCGGAGCATGGTGCTGCCGGTGGCTCCGGTCTCTGCTCGGAGCGCGGCCTGCCTGATCGCTTCGAGGGTCATCTGCTGCCGCACAGCCTCGGCGACGATCTCCCGCTGCGGCCTGGCGTGCCCGATGCGCTGCCGGGGCGTCTGTGCGGCCTGCATGAGGTATGCCCGCAGGGCGTCCTTGGCCCCGCTCTGGACGAAGCTACCGACCCGGGCCTCGACCTTGGCCCACTCGTGGGGGAACGTCTCCCGCATCTCGCGCAGCGACGGGCCGCCGCGCAACCACGCGGCGACATCGGCCGGCGGGCGACGGCGCCCGCGCACAGTGGGTCGACTCACGGTGAGAACATCGGCCGACCAGTGGCGCGACATGAGACCCGCGACAGGAGACCCGCGACAGGAGACCCGCGACAGGAGACCCGCGACAGGAGACCCCCGTGTGATGGCCAGCAGTGCAAGGGCGTCACGCCGGCGCCGGGGTCAGGCCGACGGCGTGGACGTGACGTTGCCACGTCGGGCGTGCGTCAGGGCGCCGACGCCGAACAGGGCGCCGGCGCCACCGACCACGAGCGCGATGACGGCCATGATCCGGGTGACTCTAAGGTCAGCGGCTGTCACGGAGCCCGGCCCAGCGTCCTGCGCCGCAGACAGGGCGCCGGCGCCCTCGCCGGCGCCTAGCCGCAGCACAGGTGCGGGATCGTCGGGCTCGCCGGCTCCCGGGACTGTGGGTGTTATCCACCGGGACACGACTCCGTCGCTGTACGTCTGGACGGTGGGGAACGCGAGCGACTCGGTGCCCGCCGGGAGCGGTCCTGCGAGCACCTTGAAGGCGACGAACCCGCCAACGGGGACGCCCGGGTTGCCCGGTGCGGCGGTGTAGGTGATGGTCCCGACGCCGGTGGTGAGGGCGCCGTCGGCGGTGGTGATCGGCGGGTTGAACGTGGTCGGTGTCGTCGAGACGATCCAGCCCGGCTCGGGTGAGGGCCGGACCGACGCCAACGGGAACTTGACGGGCAGTTTGATCTCGACCCTCACGGTCGTCGCGTCCTCGTTCTCGTTGAGCACCCGGAACGTCAGGAGCGCCTCCGGTGCGCCGCGGGTGGCGTCGTCGGCGGTGACGCTGACGTGGGCCGAGGCGGGTTCTGCGACAACGGCCGAGGTGAGCACTCCGAGCGCAGCCAGAACCACGGCGGCCAGGTGACGTCCCGAGCACCGCAGGGAGGCCCGCCGTGCGGCTCGTGGTGGCTGGCTGTCGCACATAGGGAGTCCTCCTGGACATCACGGACCCGAGGAGGGCCGTCGGTGGACGGCGCTCACGGGTGAGATGTACGGCATGTCGCGAAGACGCGGACGGGGGTGTGCTACTCAGGGTTGGATCATTCCACGACACTGGCCGGGACGACCGGTGGTGGTGCAGACAACGCCCCCGACGCCGTTCGACTGATATGTAGGGCTGGTCTGTCAAGGGGTGTGGCGAGGCACCGCCGGTGGTTGCCAGCGGTGCCTCGCTTCTTGTGACCCGGCTGTGGGCCTTGGGGTGCGCAGCGTGTCGTGTCGACGGCATGAACCGTCCCCGGTCTGGTGACTGGTCTGAAGCCACGAGAAGGTGGTCTTTGTGCCGGCACCGAGGAAGTATCCGA
>NZ_MWLL01000080.1 GCF_002198675.1 Kineosporia sp. R_H_3
GGGTGGGCCGATAGAGGAGGTGGGGGTGACAGGACCCGTCGCGGCCGGGTCCTGCTCCTTCGTCGCAGGTCCCGGACGCTCCTCCCAAACCTGTCACCCCGACAATGCGAGAGGCCCGGTCCTGGCGGACCGGGCCTCTCGCATTGTCGGGGTGACAGGATTTGAACCTGCGACCTCTTCGTCCCGAACGAAGCGCGCTACCAAGCTGCGCCACACCCCGGTGGAGCGTCGCAAGCATAGCCGAGGGCGTGCCGTGGCACGAAACCGGTTCCCTAGGACACCCCGGCCGGTACCGCCCAGGCGTCCGCCAGGTCCTCGGTGCGGGCGTCCGCGGCGCCGGTCGGCACGAAGGTCAGCAGGCTCGCCTCGGGGCGGCAGGCGAAGCGCACAGGGGTGTACGGGTTGGTGCCCAGACCTGCGGAGACGTGGAGCCAGGGCCGCGGGTCCGGCGTCCCCGGGAGCCCGCCCGCGGCCGGCCGGGCGGGCCAGCGGGAGACCCCCTTGGCCTGACGGCGGGGCAGGTCGCAGTTCGTCACGAGCGCGCCGACGCCCGGCAGGCAGAGCTGGCCGCCGTGCGTGTGGCCGGCGAGGAGGAGCTCGGCGCCGTCGGCCGTCATCGCGTCGAGGACCCGGCGGTACGGGGCGTGCATGACACCGACGGTCAGGGTCGCCGTCGGGTCCGCCGGGCCGGTGACCCGGTCGTAGCGGTCGAGCCCGAGGTGCGGGTCGTCGACGCCGACGAAGTCGAGGCGCGAGCCGCGGACCGTGAGGCTGCCGCGGCGGTTCGTCAGGTCGAGCCAGCCGGCGCCCCGGAAGCCGTCGACGAGGTCGGACGTCGGGAGCCGGCGGCCCAGCAGCTTGGGGCCGCCGTTGCGCAGGAGGTAGCGGGCCGGGCTCTTGCGGCGCGGGGCCCAGTAGTCGTTCGAGCCGAGGACGAAGACCCCCGGCCGGGTCAGCAGGTCGCCGTGCGCCTCGAGGACGGCGGGGACGGCGTCCATGGCCGCGAGGTTGTCCCCGGTCGACACGACGAGGTCGGGCTCGAGGGCCGCGAGGGAGCGCACCCAGGCGAGCTTGTCGTGCTGACGGGGGACCAGGTGCAGGTCGGACAGGTGCAGCACCCGGATCGGGGCGCTGCCCGCCGGCAGCACGGGCAGCACGAAGCGGCGCAGCGTGAAGGACCGGGCCTCGTAGGTGGCGTAGGCGAGACCGGCGGCGCCGGCGGCCAGGACGGCGAGGGGCAGGGTCGGGCGCACCGGACCAGTGTCCCCGAAGCGCGGCGTCGGCGCGGACAGTCGTGGGAGCCCGGCGCGGCCCCGGTGGGAGGATGCCCTCATGTCCGACACCCCGACCGGCCTCAAGGCCCGTATGCAGTCCGACCTCACCGAGGCGATCCGCAGCCGCGACGAGCTCACCGCCGCCACCCTGCGGATGGCGCTCACCGCCGTCCGCTCCGAGGAGGTGGCCGGTACGTCCGCCCGGGAGCTGAGCGAGGACGAGGTCGTGACCGTGCTCGGCCGCGAGGTGAAGAAGCGTCGCGAGGCGGCGACCGCGTTCGCCGACGCCGGCCGGGCCGAGTCCGCCGAGCGCGAGCGGGGCGAGCTCGCCGTGCTCCAGACGTACCTGCCCGCGCAGCTGTCCGACGAGGACCTCGCCGCGATCGTCGCCGAGGCCGTGGCCGCCGTCGCCGCGGAGGGGGCCACCGGGATGGCGGCCATGGGCAAGGTCATGAAGGCCGTGCAGCCGAAGGTCGCCGGCCAGGCCGAGGGCGGCCGGGTCGCCGCCCTGGTCCGGGCCGCGCTCGCCGGCTGACGCACCCGCCTCCACGCGGAAGGCCCGCCCCGTTGTCGGGGCGGGCCTTCCGCACGAGGGTGGTGCTCGGTGGTCAGCCGCCCGGCGGCCGGATCGGCGAGACCGCAGGGTTGGTGATCACCGGGGTGTTGTTGTTCCCGTTGTTGCCACCCCCGCCGTTGCCGCCGCCGTTGTTGTTACCGCCACCTACGAGGCCCGGTCNACCAACCCTGCGGTCTCGCCGATCCGGCCGCCGTTGTTGCCGCCGTCGTTGCCACCGCGGCCGGTCGAGGGGTAGATCGTGACCCGGGCGCCGCGGGCCGACCGCGACCCGCCACCGGGCGAGGTCTCGGCGACGTACCCGGCGGGCACCTTGGAGTCGCGCGGTGATCCGATGGAGACCTTGAACCCGGCGCCCTCGAGGATGGCTCGGGCCGTGCCGATCGAACGGCCCTTGACGTCCGGGACGCCCACGCTCTCGCCGCGGAGCATCTTCGCCGGCGGGCGCGGCCAGTCCTTGTCGGGCAGCCCGGCCTGCGCCGTCCGCATGATCTGCACCCAGATCGGGCCGGCCAGCGTCGCGCCGTACACGGCCCGGTAGCCCTGGCCGTTGATCGTCACGCCCTGCAGGTTCTTGCGGCGTCCGCTCTCGTAGATCGTCGGGTTGCCGACCCACACCGCCGTCGCGCGCTGCTTGGAGTAGCCCGCGAACCAGGTGTCGAGCGAGCGGTTCGTCGTCCCGGTCTTGCCGGCCGCCGGGAACGGCTGGCGGCCGAGCCGGGCGGCGGTGCCGTCGATGAACGCGCGCTTGAGCGTGAACGTGACGCCGTGCGCGACGTCCTCGCTGAAGGCCTGCTTGCACGACAGACCCGGGACCGCGACGGAGACGTCCTTGTTGTTCGACCGCTTGGTGATCTTCGTGATGGCCCGCGGGGCGCAGTACTTGCCGTCGGCCGCGAAGCCGGCGTAGGCGGCCGCCACCGTCAGCGGCGCGACCTCCTTCGGCCCGAGGGTCAGGGACGGGATGCACGCGGGGATCTTCGACGTCACCGGTGCGCCCTTGGCCCCGCAGACGTTCTGCGGGAACGCCAGGTGCATGCCGAGGCTCATCTGGGTCTGCGCGATGTCGCAGAGGTCGAGCTGGGACTCGATGTCGACGTACGCGGTGTTGACCGAGTTCCGGGTCGCGTCGAGCACGCTCATCGAGCCCGACCCGATGCCGTCGCCGGCGTTGCCGAACGAGTAGGGCTGGCTCGAGCGCAGCGGCGACCCGCAGGACTCGAAGTCGCTGAACGGCCGGACGTCCTGGGAGGCGTCGACGTACGCGTACACCGACTTGCCCGCCTTGAGCCACGTCGCGAGCGTGAACGGCTTGTTCGTCGACCCGTTCTGGAACCCGTTGGAGCCGCCGAGCTCCTTGTCCACGCTGTAGTTGAGCACCGTCGACGAGGGCTTGCGGTCGGGGGAGTAGATCCGGTTCTGGGTCATCGAGATGACCTTGCCGGTGCCCGGCTCCACGGTGACCGCCGCGGTCGCGACCCGGCTCTTGTCGTTGTACGGGATGTACTTGTTGACGGCCTTCCAGGCTGCGAGCTGGGTCTTGACGTCGACGGTCGTGTAGATCTTCAGGCCGCCGCGCTTGAGGGTGTTGAGCCGGTCGGCCTCGGTCTTGCCGAGCGCCTTGAACGCCGGGTCGATCTGGATGAGCTTCTCGACGTAGGCGCAGAAGTAGTGGGCCTGCTTCGAGGCGTTGACGCAGCCGCTGCGCACGGGCGTGCGCTTGAGCATCTTCGAGACCGGGATCGCCTTGGCCTTGTCGTACTGCGCCTGGTCGATCTTGCCGAGCTGGAGCATCCGCAGCAGGACGGTGTCCCGGCGGGCCTGCGCGAGCTTGGCGTCCTTGAACGGGTTGTACCGCGACGGCTGCTGGACGAGCCCGGCGAGCAGGGCCGACTGCTCGACGTTGAGCTTGGCGGCGGAGGTGCGGAAGTAGTACCGCGCCGCGGCCTCGACGCCGTAGGCGTTGTTCCCGAAGAAGGCGATGTTCAGGTAGTTCTCGAGGACCTGGTTCTTGCTGATCTTCTTCTCGAGCGCGATCGCCTGCCGCATCTCGGTGATCTTGCGGGCCGGGGTCTGCGCGATGGCGGCCTTGTACGCCGCGTCGTCGTTCGCGATGACGGCCCGCTCGATGTTGACGTTCTTGATGTACTGCTGCGTCAGCGTCGAGGCGCCCTGCGTGCCGCTGCTGCCGAACTGGTTGTTCACCGCGGCCCGGACGACGCCCTTGGGGTCGATGCCCCCGTGCTCGTAGAAGCGCGAGTCCTCGATCGAGATGATCGCGGTCTGCATCGTCGGCGAGATCGACTTCAGCGGCGTGAGCACGCGGTTCTCGTCGAAGAAGGTCGCGATGACGGTCTTGCCGTCGTTGGCGTACATCTTCGAGGCCTGCGACAGCGGCGGGCTCTCGAAGTCCGTCGGCAGGTTGTTGAAGTAGTCGACGCCCGAGCGGGTGGCCATCGCCGAGGCCCCCACGGCCGGCAGGAAGAGACCCGCCCCCAGGGCCCCGACCAGGACGCTCACGACGACGAACGAGCCGAGGAGCGCCAGGGCGCGGGCGGCCGTTGCGGAGGTGCTTCGCATGCTCTGGTTGCTCCTCGCGGTGCGGACCGAACGGATGACAGCCTACGTGCTCCCGCGGGTTGCTCCGGTCGGGTGACGCATGACCTGCCAGCCGGAGGACGCGCGACACGCCGTCGGGGTTGCGCCGGTCCCGGGATGCCCGCAAGGATCCGTGGCTTGGTGTCGGGTCACCGGGGGGCGACCAGGCATGAACCGATAGAGGTTGACCAGTGACGCACGGTGAGAAATCGCCAGTTCGGTCCAGGCACAATCATCCGTCTGGCCCGTATCCGCACCACTGACGGTCACCTAGGGTTTCGAGTCAGGTCCTCCTCGGGGGCGAGGCAGGACCTGACCGGGGGCACACGGGAGGAATGAGTTTCTGATGGTGAACATGTACGACTGGGCGTCGCGGGGTGCGTGCCGGACCAGCGACCCGGACTCGCTCTTCGTCCAGGGCGCTGCCCAGAACCGGGCCAAGACGGTCTGCATGGGTTGCCCCGTGCGCACCGAGTGCCTGGCGGACGCGCTCGACAACCGTGTCGAGTTCGGTGTCTGGGGCGGGATGACCGAGCGCGAGCGTCGTGCGCTCCTGCGCCGCCGCCCGAACGTCCAGTCGTGGCGTCGTCTGCTCGAGATCGCCCGCGACGAGCACGAGCGCGTGGTGGCCATCGCCGCCTCGCGCGAGGAGAGCGCGTCGCGGCTCGTCGGCTGATCTGAAGGACGCACCACCTCTCACGACGGCGTGGGGTGGCGTCGCCCGGGAGGCGATGCCACCCCACGCCGCTCGTTTGGGGCGTGGTCGCGCAGGGGTAGCAGGGGTAGATGTCCCGGTCGTCCGCGACCGGGGCGGGGGGTAGCAGCGCCGGCTCCGCCGGGATCGGTCGTGGTGAGGGCGAACGACCGCATCCGGCCGGGGCCGGCGCTCTCCTGCGTGCGCCACCGGGCCCGGCCGTCGGGCGGGGTGCGGCGGTCAGCCCTTCGAGAGGTCGGCCCCGACGGCGCGCAGGCCCTCGAGGTCGTGGACGTCCTCCGCCCGCGCCGGCACCTCGACGACGGGAACCGTCGGGTGGGCGCTGGTGAACCGGACGGCGAGCGACCGGTCCCGGTCCCGCCGCCGCATCCGGTCGGCGTGCACCCGGAGGAGCCCGGCCGTGAGGGCCTGACCGCCGGTGGCGTCGAGGTCCTCGGCCGCGGCGGCCGCCCGGTCGGCGGACAGGTCCTCGGCGAGGGCGACGTGCACCCGGTTGAGCACGAGCCCCGCGAGCGGCATCCGCTCCGCGCCGAGCCGCTCCACGAAGTAGGAGGCCTCGCGCAGGGCGTCGGGCTCGGGGGCCGCGACGACGACGAACGCCGTCCCCTCGGCCTGGAGCAGCCGGTAGGTCCGGTCGGCCCGCTCCCGGAACCCGCCGAACATCGTGTCGAGCGCCGAGACGAACGTCTGGACGTCGGTGAGGAAGCCGGCGCCGAGGATCTTCGTCATGACGTTGCCGGCGGTGCCGACGGCGAGCGAGACGACCTTGAGGTAGGCCCGGCCGCCGGCCTTGGCGGGTGCCGAGAGGATCCGGATGAACCGGCCGTCGAGGAACGAGCCGAGCCGCTGCGGGGCGTCGAGGAAGTCCAGGGCCGACCGGCTGGGCGGGGTGTCGACGATGATGAGGTCCCACGCCTCGTCGGTGCGGCCGGCGGCCTTCGCGGCCTCGGCCCGGGTGCGCAGCTGGCCGAGCTTCTCCATGGCCATGTACTCCTGCGTGCCCGCGAAGGAGCTGGAGAGGGCCTGGTAGAAGGGGTTCGCGAGGATCTGCTCGGCCTTCTCCGGGGTCGCGTGCGCCTCGATGACCTCGTCGAAGGTCCGCTTCATGTCGAGCATCATCGCGTCGAGCGAGCCGCCCGCCGCGGTGTCCGCGCCCTTGACCGGGCGCGGTGCGTTGTCGAGCTCGACGAGGCCCATCGACTGGGCGAGCCGGCGGGCCGGGTCGATCGTCAGGACGACGACGCGCCGTCCGCGCTCGGCGGCCCGCAGGCCGAGGGCCGCGGCCGTCGTGGTCTTGCCGACGCCGCCGGAGCCGCAGCACACGATGACGCGCGTCGCCGGGTCGTCGAGGAGCGCGTCGACGTCTAGCGGGGCGCTGCGGCGTCCGGACGAGGTCTTCGCGGGGCGGGCGGTTCGCTTCTCGGTCACGCCATGCCCTGCTCCCGTAGCTCCTCGGCGAAGTCGTACAGGGCACCGAGGTCGATGCCCTCCGACAGCGCCGGCAGCTCGTAGACCGGTCGTTCGAGGGCCGCGAGCTCCTTGCGCTGGGCCGACTCGAGCGCGACCCGCAGCGCGTGCTCGCCGGCCTCCGCGAGCAGCCCGTCGACGAGGGTCGCGGAGCGGCCGCCGAGCCCGGCGGCCTCCAGGCCCGCCACGACCGCGGCGCGGTCCAGCCGGCCCTTCGCGGCGGCGGCGAGGCTGCGCTGCGGCAGGACCGGGTCGCGCACCATGTTGACGACGACCCCGCCGACCGGCAGCCCGGCCTCGTGCAGCTGGGCGACGCCGTCCTGGGTCTCCTGCACCGGCATCTCCTCCAGCACCGTCACGAGGTGGACGACGGTCTGCGGGCTGCGCAGCAGGCTCATGATCGAGCCGGCCTGGTTGCGGACCGGGCCGACCTTCGCGAGGCCGACGACCTCTTCGTTGACGTTGAGGAACTGGGTGATCCGGCCCGTGGGCGGTGCGTCGAGGACGACGGCGTCGTAGACCGGCCCGGTCTTCCCGCGGCGGCGCGCGGCCTCGTAGACCTTGCCGGTGAGCAGGACGTCGCGCACGCCCGGTGCGATCGTCGTCGCGAAGTCGACGGCGCCGAGACGCTCGAGCATCTTGCCCGCCCGGCCGAGCCGGTAGAACAGCTCGAGGTACTCCAGGAGAGCGGCCTTGGGCTCGATCGCCAGGGCGAAGACGTCGCCGCCGCCGGGGGCGACGGCGATCTTGCGCTCCTCGTACGGCAGCTGGGGGACGTCGAAGAGCTGCGCGATGCCCTGCCGGTTCTCGACCTCGCAGAGCAGGGTCCGGCGGCCGCCCGCGGCGAGCGCCAGGGCGAGCGCGGCCGCGACGGTCGTCTTGCCCGTGCCGCCCTTGCCGGTGACGACGTGGAGCCGGACGCCGTCCCAGTCGGTGTCGGAGCTCGGCTCGGTGGGGGGCACCTGACGAGCGTATAGACCTCACGCCGGGACCGCCGGGTGGAGGGGGCCGGTGCCCCCGGACGGGTGCCGGCAGGGTGCCGGACGCGTGCCCGCCGGGCTCCGGCCGCAGGCCCGCCGGCCGGGCAGTAGGGTGCGCTCCATGTCGCAGAAGTGGGAGTACCTCACGGCACCGCTGCTCATCCACAACACCAAGGCGATCCTCGACAACTGGGGCGAGGAGGGCTGGGAGCTGGTCCAGATCGTCCCGGGCCCGACCGGCGGGGAGAGCCTGGTGGCCTACTTCAAGCGACCGAAGCCGTGAGCCCCGCCGAGGGCGTGACGGCGCGGCTCGCAGAGCTGGGCATCGTGCTGCCGCCGGTGGCCGCACCCGTCGCGGCCTACGTCCCGGCGGTGCTGGACGGCGACCGGGTGTGGACGTCCGGCCAGCTGCCCTTCGTCGACGGCGCGCTGCCGGCGACCGGCAAGGTCGGCGAGGGGCCCGGGCTGGTCCCGCCCGCCGACGCCGCGGGCCTGGCGCGGGTCGCCGCGCTCAACGCGCTCGCGGCGCTGGGCTCGGTCGTCGACCTCGACCGGGTCGAGCGCATCGTCAAGGTCGTCGTCTTCGTCGCGAGCGACCCGTCGTTCACCGGCCAGCCCGCGGTGGCGAACGGCGCGAGCGTGCTGCTCGGCGAGGTCTTCGGCGTCCCGCACGCGCGCAGCGCCGTCGGGGTGGCCGTGCTCCCGCTCGACGCCCCGGTCGAGATCGAGGTCGTCGCGCGGCTGCGCTGACCCGCCCGCGCCGCCGTCGGTCAGCCGGGGGCGGTCAGCCGGTCGCCGCGGCCCGCTCCGCGAGCGCGCCGTAGAGCACGCCGCGCAGCACCCCGGACGCGAGGTCCGCGACGTGGTCGACCACCTCGGGCGTCCCGGACGTCACCTCGGTGCCGAACCGCCCCGCGAGGTCGGCCGCACCCTCGGCCGCGCGCAGCGCCACCGTGAGGCACAGCCCGACGGGCAGGCCGTACCGGTGCAGCGCCGTCACCGCGGCGACGAGGCCGGGGCCCGCGACGATCCGCCGTCCGTGCCGGGCGACCACGCCCGCGGACAGGAGGTCCTCGACGATCGCGAGGACCGCCGGGTCGTCCGCGACCCGGGCCCGGTCGAGCAGCGGCGAGAGGTCGGCGCCGCGCTGCTGCTGCGGCACCCGCGACCGGCTCGTCCCCGCCTCGGTGAGGTCCGCCGAGACCCGGGGGCCGGGCAGCCACTCGTGCGCGGACGACGACGGCAGCCGGGTGAGGTCGATCGTGTCGCCGCGCGAGAGGCAGTCGGAGATGAGCGTGAGCGTGGCGCCCTGGGCCCTGGCCCGGTGGATGGCGCGCAGCCGCTCCAGGTGGTGCGTCGTGTACTCCGACCGGCGACCGACCCGCAGCGGCGGTGGGATGAGCCCGCGGGTCTGGTACGCCCGGACGTTGCGGGTGGTCATCCCGGCCGCTCTGGCCAGCTCCCCGAGGGAGAAACGCGTCTCGTCCCCCATGCGTGGTACGTCCCCGTGACAGCGCGACCGGGTCGTCCCGGCCGCGGAACCTTGCAGCCGGCGGACCCCGTGCTCTGCGAACCGGCTGTCACTGCTACGGCGGACCGGGTGCAGTACCGGCCAGCCGGGCTCACGCTCGGTGCCCCTGGCGGGGGCACTCGCTACCGTGAGTCCGAGACAGTAGCAGGTGGCGATCATCATCTGTCAGCAGGCTGATGATTCACCCGGACGAGGTCGACGAGGGCGTCGACGACGAGGAGCGACACCCGTGATCCGACAGTTCCCGGCGCCCGCCGCGCTCGCGGCCCAGCTCACCGGAGCCGGGCCCGGCGCGGGCGGCGATCCTGCCGGGCCGGCCCTCCTGCGGGACGCCGCCACCGTCATGCTCGTGCGCGACGGCGCCGACGGCGTCGAGGTCTTCCTCTTCCGCCGGGTCCGGAGCATGGTCTTCGCCGCGGGCATGCACGTCTTCCCGGGCGGGCGCACCGACGCCGCCGACGCCGACCCGGCCGTCCCCTGGGAGGGACCGGACCCGGCGGTGCTCGGCGCGGCGCTCGGGGCCCCGCCGGACGCCGCCCGCGCGCTCGCCGTGACCGCCGTCCGGGAGACGTTCGAGGAGTGCGGCGTCCTGCTCGCGTCACCGCCCGGCGGCGGCCCGGTCGTCGGCCTGCCCGGCGGCTGGGACGACGCCCGCCGCGCGCTGCTCGACGGCTCGACGACGCTGCCGGACCTGTTGCGGGACAACGGTCTCGTGCTGCGGGCCGACCGGTTCGCGGCCTGGGCCCGCTGGGTGACGCCGCCCGGTGAGGTCCGCCGCTACGACACCCGGTTCTTCCTCGTGCCGATGCCGCCCGAGCAGACCGCGCACGACCTCGGCGGCGAGGGCGAGCGGGCCGAGTGGGTCCCCGCGCGGGAGGCGGTGCGGCGCTGGCGGACGGGGGAGGCCGCGATGCTGCCGCCGACGATCGTCTGCTGCGAGGACCTCGCCGCGGCGCCCGACGTCGCGGCCCTGCAGGCCACGCCCCGGGCGATCTCGCCGGTCATGCCGTGGGCCGTGCGGGCCGCGGACGGCGGGGTCGTCGTCCAGGTCGTGCTCGACGGGCGCGGCGGGGGTGCGTACGGCGACCCGGCCCACGGTGCCACCGGTCCGGACGCCACCGACTTCTCCGGGGTCCGGCCGTGAGCGCCCGGCCGCCGGCGCGGATGCCGACCGGCGCCTGGACCGGCGGCGCCGCCGGCCCGGCGGCGCTGTGCGTGCTCGCCCCGAACGCCTCGCCGATGACGCTCGACGGCACGAACACGTGGGTGCTCGGCAGGCCGGGCGGGCCGTGCGTCGTCGTCGACCCGGGGCCGGACGACGAGCCGCACCTGCGTGCCGTCCACGAGGCCGTCGCGGCCCGCGGCTCGACGGTCGCCGCCGTGCTGCTCACGCACGGGCACGCCGACCACAGCGAGGGCGCGGCGGCCTTCGCGCGGGCCTGCGGGGCCGGTGTCCGGGCGCTGGACCCCGCTTACCGGCTCGGCACCGAGGGACTGGCCGCGGGGGACACCGTCGACCTCGAGGGCGGCCGGCTCGACGTCGTCGCCACGCCGGGCCACACGAGCGACTCGCTGTGCTTCGTGCTCCGCACGGACGACGAGGCGCCCGCCGTCCTCACCGGGGACACCGTGCTCGGGCGCGGCACGACGGTGGTCGCCCACCCCGACGGCCGGCTCGCGGACTACCTGGCCTCGCTGCGCCGGCTCGAGGCGCTGCTCCGCGACGAGGGCGTCGGCGCGGTCCTGCCGGGGCACGGGCCCGTGCTCGCCGTGCCGGACGTGCTGCCCGCCGACGTCGTCGCGTTCTACCTCGCGCACCGCGCCGAGCGGCTCGACCAGGTGCGTGCCGCCGTCGCCGCGGGCGCGACGAGCGCGCGCGAGGTCGTCGAGACGGTCTACGCCGACGTGCCGCGCGCCGTCTGGCCCGCGGCCGAGCTCAGCGTGCGGGCCCAGCTGGAGTACCTGGGCGTTACCCCGGTCTGACCGGGGCGGCGGGTCAGCGGGCGCGGCGGCGCATCCGCTCGATGTCGAGGAGGACGACCGCGCGGGCCTCGAGGCGCAGCCAGCCGCGGGACGCGAAGTCCGCGAGGGCCTTGTTCACCGTCTCGCGGGAGGCGCCGACGAGCTGGGCGAGCTCCTCCTGCGTGAGGTCGTGCGCGACGCGCAGCCCGTCGTCCGTCGGGCGGCCGAAGCGCTCGGAGAGGTCGAGGAGCGCCTTGGCGACGCGGCCGGGGACGTCGGAGAAGACGAGGTCGGCGAGCGCCTCGTTCGTGCGGCGCAGCCGGCGGGCGAGCGCGCGCAGGAGCTGCCGGGAGACGTCGGGGCGGCCGTCGAGCCAGGACCCGAGGTCGTCGCTGCCGAGGCCGATGAGGGTGGTGTCCGCGACCGCGGTCGCGGTGGCGTTGCGCGGGCCCGGGTCGAAGAGGCTGAGCTCGCCGAACATCTCGCCGGGGCCGAGGATCGCCAGGAGGTTCTCCCGGCCGTCGCCCGAGGCGCGCCCGAGCTTCACCTTGCCGTCGACGATCACGTAGAGGCGGTCCCCGGGGTCACCCTCGTGGAAGAGGATCTCGCCACGGCCCAGCTCGACCTGCGTCATGGTCGAGCGCAGGGCCGAGGAGGCCTCCTCGTCCAGGGCAGCGAACAAGGGCGCCTGGCGCACGACGTCGTCGTCCACCGCTCCTCCTCTGCGACCGTCCGCCGGGTTCCGCCCCCGGCGTGCCAGGACGCAGTCTGCCGCACCGGACGCCCCGCCGGGTGGGCGGGGTCACACCGCGTGCCGCAGATCCGGCCCGCTCACCCGCTCGGAGGGGTGCGTGCACCCACGGGAACGGATGAATCGGACCTCTCGCCACCCGCGGCCGCAGGCGGCGTGTCGGTGCGTCAGGAGGCGTCGGCGGCGGGCCGCGGGGGCGGCACGAGGCGTGGCCGGAACCGCTCGACGCCGTTCTCGGCGGTCGCGAGCCGGGGCGTCCGACGGGTGCCGGACGCCGCCCTGGACGCCCTTGTCCGGGACGGCGGGTTCGTGGGGCGAGCCGGGGCGACCGCCATCCGGGCCCGCGGGACGCCGGCCGCGCGGGCCGCGGCGCTCACCCCGGGCCGCAGGGCGCAGGCGTAGGCGTCGAGCTCGTCGAGGGCGGCGCGCAGCCGCAGCAGGACCGCGGCCTCGGTGCAGGCGTCCTCCACGTGCGGGATCCCGAGCAGGCCGCGCAGGTCGACCGGCGGCGGGCAGCCGCCCGGCAGCGGGTGGCTCGCGAGCTCGTCGATGTCGGTGACGGCCGCGACGGCCAGGTCGAGCCGGGCGGCGACCAGGCGGCGCCAGTGCTCGACGTCGCGCAGCTCGGCGACGAGCTGGTGGTACGTGTCGAGGGCGTCGTCCCGGGTCGTTCCGCCGGGCAGTGTCACCGACATGCCGTGTCCCTCCTGTTCGCCCGTCTCGTCGGGGTGCTGCAGGTCCGTGGTCGTCCGTCCGCCGTCCGCCCGTGGTGCGGGTTGCCGGCAGGAAGGGGTTCGTCGGCGGCGGGGGGCCGCTTGAGGCGGTGATCCACCGCACCACCCCCGTGGCGCAGGGCGCTCACCCGGTTGCGCGGCGACGACCCGCTCGGCGGGGCGGCGCCGTCCACCCGGACGGGCGACGGCGGGTGCGCCGGGGATCGTAGGCTGGGCGGGTGAGCACCCCCGAGACGCCGCTGGCGCGCACCCGCCGGGCCCGGCGGATCAACAGCCTCCTCGGGGAGCGGTACCCGGACGCGCACTGCGAGCTCGACTTCCGCAACCCGCTCGAGCTGCTCGTGGCGACGATCCTGTCCGCGCAGACGACGGACAAGCGGGTCAACCTCGTGACGCCCGTGCTCTTCGCGAAGTACCGGACGGCGGCCGACTACGCCGCGGCGGACCGCACCGAGCTCGAGACGATCATCCAGTCGACGGGCTTCTTCCGGGCCAAGTCGGACTCCCTCATGAAGCTCGGGGCCGCGCTCGTCGCGGACTTCGGCGGTGAGGTGCCGGGCCGGCTCGACAAGCTCGTCACGCTGCCGGGGGTCGGCCGCAAGACCGCGAACGTGGTGCTCGGGAACGCGTTCGGCGTCCCCGGGATCACCGTCGACACGCACTTCGGCCGGCTCGCGCGGCGCTTCGGGTGGACCGAGGAGGAGGACCCGGTCAAGGTCGAGGCCGAGGTCGGGGCGCTGTTCCCCAAGCGGGACTGGACGATGCTGTCCCACCGGCTGATCTTCCACGGCCGCCGCACCTGCCACGCCAAGCGCCCCGCGTGCGGCGCCTGCCCGGTCGCCCGGCTGTGCCCCGCCTACGGCGAGGGCGAGACCGACCCGGCGAAGGCCGCGAAGCTGCTCAAGGACGCCGCGTTCGAGCACACCCTCTCCGAGGCCGCGCTCGTCGCCGGCGCCGGCCGCGGCGGGCGGGCCGGTGACCGCGCGTGACCGCCGACCCCGTGCAGCACCTGCCGTCGTCCCGGGCGGACCAGCCGGACGGCGGCTGGCCCGACTGGTTCGAGCCCCTGGCACGGATCATCGGCAGCACCCCGGCCGACGCGCTGAGCCGGTTCCACCCGCCGCCGGGGCACCGGCGCACGTCCGCCGTCCTCATGCTCTTCGCCGAGGGCGAGCACGGGCCGGACGTCCTGCTCACCGAGCGCTCGGCGACCCTGCGCTCGCACGCCGGCCAGGTCGCGTTCCCCGGCGGGGCGATCGACCCCGGTGACGGCGGCCCGGTCGGTGCGGCCCTGCGCGAGGCGCAGGAGGAGACCGGTCTCGACCCGGCGGGCGTCGTCGTCGCGGGCACCCTGCCCGATCTCTACCTGCCGGTGAGCGACTTCGCGGTGACGCCGGTCCTCGCCTGGTGGCGGACGCCGTCCCCGGTCGGGCCGGTGGACGCCGCCGAGGTCGCCAAGGTGGTGCGGGTGCCGGTCGCCGAGCTCGTCGACCCGGCCAACCGCTTCCGGTGGCAGCACCCGAGCGGGTACATCGGCCCCGGCTTCCGGGCCGGCGGCCTGTTCGTCTGGGGCTTCACGGCGGGCATCGTCGACCGGCTGCTGCACCTGTCCGGATGGGAACGTCCGTGGGACGCCACACGTGTTGAGACCATGAGCCTGCCCCGGGACGACGCCTCGTGATCGACCTCATCCTCGTCCTCGTCCTGCTGGCCTACTCGGTGTCCGGGTTCCGCCAGGGCCTCGCGCTGAGCGCGCTGTCGCTCGGCGGGTTCGTGCTCGGGGCCTTCGCCGGCATCCTCGCCGTCCCGCTGCTCGCCGAGCGGCTCGAGGCCGGGCCGCAGCGCTCGTTCGCCGTGCTGGCCGCCGTCCTCGTGCTCGCCTGGCTCGGGCAGGTGCTCGGCGCGATGATCGGCGGCCGGCTGCGCGACCAGCTGCCCAAGGGCGGGGCACGGCACGTCGACCAGGCGCTCGGCGCGGTCGCGGGCATCGTCGCGGCGGCCGTCGTCATGTGGTTCGTCGGCGGTGCGCTGCGCAGCGTGCCGGCCGTCTCCAGCGCGATCGGCTCCTCGCGCGTGCTCCAGGGCATCGACGCGTTCATGCCGCAGAAGGCGAGCACGCTCGCGAGCCGGTTCCGGGAGAGCGTCGCCGCGAGCGACTTCCCGCGCGTGTTCAGCGGGGCCGGGCCCGAGCAGATCTCGCCCGTCGAGCCGCCGAGCGAGACCGCGGTGTCGGCGGCGGTCGCCAAGCGGGTCAAGGCGGCCACGGTGAAGATCACCGGTGACGCGCGCAAGTGCGGGCAGACCCAGGAGGGCAGCGGCGCCGTCGTCGCGCCCGAGCGGGTCGTGACGAACGCGCACGTCGTCGCGGGCGTGACCCGCCCGCAGATCCAGCTCGGCGGCACGGGCCGGCGCTACGCGGGCAAGGTCGTGCTCTTCGACCCGCAGCGGGACCTGGCGGTCATCGCGGTCCCGGGGCTGCCGGCGTCCGCCAAGCCGCTGCCGATCGGGGCCGACATCGCGCGCGGCGCGGACGCCGCCTTCGCGGGCTACCCGCGCAACGGCCCCTACGTGCTCGGTGCCGCCCGGGTCCGGTCGGTGCTGCGGGCCAGCGGCGACGACATCTACGGCAAGCCCGGTGCGGTGCGGCGGGTCTACTCGCTCTACGCGACGGTGCAGCCGGGCAACTCCGGCGGACCCGTCGTCGACGCCCAGGGGGCGCTTGTCGGCGTGGTGTTCGCGAAGTCGCTCGACGACGCGAACACCGGCTACGCGCTGACGATGCAGGAGGCCCGCTCGGACATCGACGCCGGGATCGGCGCCGTCGACGCGGTCTCGACCGGGGGCTGTGCGGCGGGCTGACGCGCCCGGCGCGCCGTGATCGGGCGCCGAGGTGCACCCGGCCGGTCAGTTCCGTGCGGTGACCGTCACCGGCGCTCCGGTGGCCGAGTCGGTGGCGGTCAGCCGGAAGACGCCACCGGCGTCGACGTCGAAGGTGACCCTGATCTGCGGAACGCCCTTGGGCTGGGCCGCAGGCACGCTCAGCTCGTAGCCGCCGATGCGACGGGCGTCGGCGAGGCTCGCGGAGACGCTGTAGAACACCGCGATCTTGATCGTCTCCTGGTTGTCCTCGTCGGTGGTGAAGTTCTCGCTGGTGCTCGCCGGCAGGGCCGTGCCCCGGTCGATGAGCGGAAGGAACGTGCCGCCCTTGAGCTCGATCCCGAGGTCGGCGTCGCTCGTGCCCTCGCGGACCGGGACCGTCGGTGCGGGCCGGGGCTCGGCCGCCGCTGTCTCGACCGTCGCCGTCGCGGCCGCGTCGGTCACGACCGCCCCGGTCGTGCGGCCGGTCGCCGACGGCACGGCGGGATCCGGGTCGCCGCTCGGTCGTGAGCACGCTGCGAGCCCGAGCCCGAGGGCGAGCCCGATCACGACGACGGCGGCGTCCGCCCGCAACGCCCACGTGGGCATCCTGCCCATGGAGTCCCTCCTGATCGCTGCTGGTGCACAAGGGAAACGAACGCATCCGGCCGGGCATGGACCCTGTGCGCGAGCGCTGAACGAGTCACGGCCGGCCCGGATGCGTGACATGAGCAGATGATGAACATCTGCCCTGCTGCGCCACATTATCGGCGGGCCGATCACCACGACCGGTCGCGTGCGCCGGCTCGAGCGCGCGCAGGCACGAGCCGGCTCAGGCGTCGAGGCCCTTGAGCCACGTGAGCAGGGCCTGGGTCACGGCGTCCGGGGCCTCCTCGGGGAGGAAGTGCCCGGCCCCGGGGACGACCTCGTGCGTCCACGGCCCGGCCACCCAGCGCCGTGACCGTTCGACGGCGCCGGCGGGCACGAAGCGGTCGTCCGCCCCGGCGAGGGCGAGCACGGGGACCTCGATCGGGACGTCCACCCCGGCGGCGAACCGGCGTCCGTCGCGCCGGTACCGCGAGCGCAGGGCCCAGCGCAGGTACTCCAGCGAGGTGTGCGCGACGAACGGCACCTGCATGGCGCGCTCGTAGCGCTCGAGCGTCGCGGCGTCCGGGTAGCCCGGGCCGCCCCACGCGGTGAGCAGGTCGCGGACCTCGGTGCCGTGCGCGAGCCGCCGCTCGGGGAGCATCGGCACCTGGAACGACAGGACGGCGGCCGCGGCCGCGCGCTCGTCGGCGCCGCGGAACGGCGCTGCCGCGAAGTAGGGCCGCAGGAGCAGCGGGTGCGCCGCCGAGACGACGGCGACGGCCCGGGTGACGCGCGGCGACAGGCCCGGCATCGACCAGGCGACCCAGCCGCCCCAGTCGTGCCCGACGACGACCGCCTCGGACTCGCCGAGCGAGCGGACGACCCCGGCGACGTCCGCCGCCGTGGTCATCGTGTCGTAGCCCCGGGGCGGCTTGTCGCTCGCGCCGTAGCCGCGCAGGTCCATCGCGGCGACCCGGTAGCCCGCGGCCGCGATCGCGGGGACCTGGTGCCGCCAGGCCCACCAGAACTGCGGGAAGCCGTGCAGGAGGACGACGAGCGGGCCGTCCCCCGTCTCCGCGACGTGGAAGCGTGAGCCGTTCGCCGCGACGAACCGGTGCCGCCACGGGCCGTCGACGAGCACCTCGGAGGAGTCGACGCTCATCCGCCGGCCGCCGGGGGCGTCATCCGACGCGGGCGGATCCCGGCTTGACCGCCGCGATCGCCGCCTTGGTCGAGCGGATCGTCCGCTCCGGCGGGCGCACCTTCGAGACCTGGCCCTTGCCGACGAGCGCGAGGATCCCCGCGACGACCAGGAGGGCCACCCCGAGCACGAGGAAGGCCGCCCAGGCCGGGAGCCCGGCCTCGGTGAGGCCGTAGCCCGCCGAGATCGTCAGGATGATCGAGGCGAGGAAGCCCAGGTACCCGGCGGCGCCGAACATGCCGGCCCCGACGCCCACCCGCTTGGCGTCCTGTGCGAGCTCGGCCTTCGCGAGGGCGATCTCGGCCCGGACGATCTCCTGGACGTCGGCCGTCGCCTCGGCGACGAGCTGGCCCAGCGTGCGCTCCGTCATGGCTGCCTCCCTGCCCGCACGAGGCGTGGCCGAACCCTTCGGGCGGCGCCCGGGGGCCCGGACCACCCTCCGTACGAGCCTAGAGGGTGATCGCGGGCCCGCCAGGGCGGGAGGGCATCAGCTCTGGCCGGCGGGCTGCCCGGCCGGCCGCCCCGACGGCCCGGGGCCCGCCGCGTCCCGGGCCTCCGCCTCGGCGATGAGGCGGTAGTGCCGGTCGCGCCGGCGCAGCACCACCGCGGCGAGCGCGGCGGCGAGAAGCGACCCGGTGAGGACGGCGGCCTTCACGTGGTCGTCGCGCTCGCTGCCCGCGCCGAAGGCGAGCTCGCCGATGAGCAGCGACACGGTGAAGCCGATGCCCGCGAGCAGGCTCACCGCGAGCACGTCGCTCCAGCCGAGGTCGTCGGACAGCTCCGCGCGGGTGAAGCGGGCCGTGAGCCACGTGCCGCCGAGGACCCCGACGGCCTTGCCGAGCACGAGCGCGACGGTGATCCCGATGAACACCGGGTCGCGGACCGCCTCGCCGAACCCGCCGCCGACGACGGTGACGCCGGCCGCGGTGAGGGCGAAGACCGGGACGGCGACGCCGGCGCTGAGCGGCCGGACGACGTGCTCGAGGTGCTCGCCGATGCTGTGCTCCTGGCCCGCGCGGGCGACGACCGGGACCGCGAAGCCGAGCAGCACGCCCGCGACGGTCGCGTGCACACCGGAGGCGTGCACGAGGGCCCAGGTCGTGAAGGCGAGCGGGAGGAGGAGCCAGGGCGTCGTGATCCCGCGGCGGACGACGAGGGCGAAGACCACGAGCGGCACGAGCGCACCGGCCAGCGGGAGCAGCGCGAGGTCGCTCGTGTACGCGACGGCGATGATCGTGATGGCGATGAGGTCGTCGACGACCGCGAGGGTCAGCAGGAAGGACCGCAGCGCGGTCGGCAGGTGGCTGCCGAGGACCGCGAGGACCGCGAGGGCGAACGCGATGTCGGTCGCGACGGGGATCGCCCAGCCCTGCGCCGTCCCGGGCTCACCGGCCGCGAAGGCGAGGTAGACGCCGGCCGGCAGCAGCACGCCGCAGATCGCGGCGACGACGGGGAGGGCGGCCTTGGCGGGGTCGCGCAGGTCGCCCGCGACGAGCTCGCGCTTGAGCTCGACCCCGGCGACGAAGAAGAAGATCGCGAGCAGCCCGTCCGCGGCCCACGCCGCGACGTCGAGCTGCAGGTGCAGCGGGTCGAGCCAGGCCGGGCCGAGCGTCGTGCCGAGCATCGCCGAGTAGCCCTCGCGCCACGGCGAGTTGGCCCACACGAGGGCGATGAGGGCGCCGGCGAGCAGGAGGGCGCCACCGACGGTCTCGGTGCGCAGGATGTCCGCGACGTACGTGCGCTCGCGGTCGGTGACCTTGTCGAAGATGCGGCGGACGGCACGTCCGGGCGTGGGCAGGGTCATGGAGGCTCCCTGGGTCGGAGATCGGGGCGGTCATCAACGGCGACGCATGACGTCGTCCGTGCCGACCAGGCTTCCCGGCGCTCCGTGACCCATTGTACGTGGCGATCACGATCGGCTGCCGGGTGAGACGGCGAGATCCGGCTCACCCGGGAGCGTGTGACCGGGGTCACGTCGCCACGGTCCCTCCGCGGCACGTCCCTGGGGCGTGGGAGCGGTGAGAGGGTGTCGCATCGCGGCGCCCCGGCGGGAGGGGACGGCAGTGCTCGGACGGCGGTCGGCGGCGGACGGTGCGGAGGAGTCCTTCCGCGCGTTCGTCGTCGCGCGCCGTCCGGCGCTGCTGCGGACCGCCTGGCTGCTCACCGGCAGCCGGGACGACGCCGAGGACCTCGTGCAGACCGCGCTCGTGCGCGCCGCGCGGCACTGGGCCCGGGTCGTCGCGGCCGGTGACCCGGAGCCGTACGTGCGGCGGGTGCTCGTCACGGTGCACGTCTCGGCCTGGCGGACGGCGTCCCGGCGGGTCGTGACGACCTCGCTCGAGGGGCAGCTCGACGGATCGCCCGACGGGTCGCCCGACGTGCTGCTCGACGGACCTGCCGACCGGCGGTCCGGCGACAGCACGTCCGTCGACGACCGGCTCGTGCTCGCCGCGGCGCTGGCCCGTCTGACGCCCCGGCAGCGCGCCGTCCTCGTGCTGCGGTTCTACGAGGACCTCACCGAGACCCAGACCGCCGCGGCGCTCGGGATCGGGGTCGGGACCGTGAAGTCGCAGACCCGGCACGCGCTCGCGCGGCTGCGCGACGTCGCCCCCGAGCTCGCCGTCTTCGCCCCCGCCCGCACGCCGGACCACGAGGAGGTGACGTCGTGAACGCCCTGGACCCGTTCGAGGAGAACGACTTCCGCGCCGTGCTGACCCTGCTCGCCGAGGACCGGCCGGAGCCCGCCGTCACCGACCTCGTCGCGGCGCAGCAGGCCTGGGCCCTCGCGCACCGGCCGGCCCTGCCGCTGCGGGTCGCGCGCTCGGTGCGGGACGCCGTCCGCACGGCGGTGCGGGAGCACCCCCGGCTCGTGCTGCCGGCGCTCGCCGGGCTGGCGCTGGTCCTCGTGCTCGGGGCGCTCGCGGTGCTGCCGGCCCTGCATGTGTCGAGGCCGCAGCCGGCGACGACCCCGAGCGGGCCGGGCGCGTTGCCGGACCGGTTGTTCGTGCCGCCGGCGTCGACGCCGCTCGTCACCGACGAGCCGATCTCGCGGGCTGCGTACCTGGTCGTGGCAGGCCGCCCCAACGGGGACGGGAACATCCCGGACCAGGCCGGGTACGTCGTCGGGGCGGACGGCGGCGAGTACCGGCGCCTGCCGGAGGGCGCCGAGAGCGGCGTCCTCTCCGCCGACGGCCGGCTGCTGGCCTGGGCCGTTCCGAAGCCCGAGGGGGACGGGGAGCGGCCGGTGCGCGCGCTCGCGAGGGTCCGTGTGCTCGACCTCGCGACGGGACGGACTGGCGACGTCACGTTGCCGAGCGTCTTCAACGCGGACACGTCCGTCGACGGCCTGGACCTCGACGCTCCCGGGCGACGGCTCGTCGTGTGGGGCAGGGACTCCTACGACGGCGTGTCCGCCGTGGGGGCTGCGTTCCTCGTGGATCTGTCACCGTTCGTCGACGGCGACGATGCGCCCGTCCTTCTCGACCGCTGTCTGCGCTGTCAGGGGCCGCTCGCCTGGCTGGCGGACGGGCGTCTCGGGAGCATCACGCAGGAGGGCGCGCCCGTTGTGCGACTCGGGGGTCTCGGGGCGGTCGACCTCCCGCCGGACCCGCGCACGGAGGGCACGTCCACGATCGGCCTCGTGGGTCCGGCGATCCTCGTCGACGCCGCGGGGACGACGACCTACTGGGTCACCTCCGCGGACCCGACGAGCGCCGGTCCGCCCGACACCTTCACCCTGCTGGCCCGAGGAAGCAGCGGGGATCCTCGGAAGACGTCGCTCGGGCGGGCGACCGAGGTGCGTGGGCTGGCCGTCGTCCCGTCCGGCGTGCTCACTGTTCGGTGGAACGCGCCCCCCGATGGGCTGGCCTACCTCGGCGAGCAGCGCGTCGACCTCGTGCTGCCCGCCGGCGGCCGCGACCGGGCCCTCACCACGGGGGAGAACGGGGTCTTCGTCCAGCAGGTTGCCCGGGATGTCGCGGCGGGCGGCCGGGTCATGCCCGGCGTCGCGCCGGTCGGGAGCGACGGGTCCGGTTCCCGGATCGCGTCCTTCGCCCGCGACGTGCTCGTCCTCCTCGGTGGCACAGCGGTCGTCGTCGGTGCGGTGGTGCTGCTCGGGTACAGCCTGAGCCACGCGTGGTGGCGGCCCGTCGGGCGCCGCGTCCGGCGTCTGCTGCGGCTGCTCGTGCGGCCACGGACCCTCGGTCTCTTCGCGGCCGGGATCGCCGCGATCGCCGGGCTCGTCCTGCTGGCGGCACCCGCTGTCGTCGAGCCGATGTGGGCCGCGCAGCAGCCGCGGGCCGACGCGAGGGCACCGGCCGTCTTCCCGATCATCGTTGCGGACCAACGGGTCCGGCCGCAGCGGGCCTTCGACACGCAGGGCCGGCCAAGAACGGTCCGCGTCGCATTCGCGTTCGTCACGACGGTCGCGCAGCGCGGCGGTGTCTACGCCCTCGACCCCGCGACGGCGATGCTCGTGCGCCTCGACGACCTGCCGGGCGTCCCGAACTCCTTCCGTGAGCCGGGGGTGCAGCAGTCGCTCGCAGTGAGCCCGTCGGGTCGGTGGGTCGCACTGTGGAACGCCGCAGACCCCGGTCCCGGTGTGGCGCTCGTCGATCTGCGGGAGGCGGAGGTCGTCGTGAAGGCCGAGGTGCTGAAGGACGAGAACGGGTGGGTGGCGGTCGACGAGACAGGGGCTCTCCGGGCCGTCGAGCCGCCCGTCCAGCGCACGACGCTGGACGGCGTCCTCCCGCTGGACGTGAAGGTGCAACTGCCGGTCGGACCGTCCGACGTCGCGGTCGACGTGTTCGACGGTGCCATGGTCCAGATGGGCTACGGCCGGCTGCCCGAGCACTGGTGGACCTGGCTCGGCACCCCGCAGGCGGCCGCGCTCGGCCGGATCCTCGCCATCGCGGGCGGCCTGGTCTGGCTGGGGCTCGGCCGGACGTGGTTCGTCACCCGACGCGCCGGACGGGGTTCCACCCGGATCCGGGTCCCGCGACGTGTAGGAGGCTGACACCGACCTCCTGGGGGGACCATGACCGCCGACCGCACGGCGCCCGTGCTCGACGTGGACCGGCTCGACGCCGCCGCCGACGCGGCGCTGGCCGGCGTCCGGCTGGACCTGGCCGCCGTCCGGGCGCGGGCCGGGAGCGCACGCCGCGACCGGGTGCGCCGGTGGGGGCTCGTCGCCGCGGCCGCGGCCGCCGTCCTGCTCGTCGCATCGGTGGTCGGCGGGGGTGTCGGGGCGCTGCGCGGGGCACCGCAGCCGGCGGCGACGCCGAGCGGGCCGGGGGCGCTGCCGGAGCGGGTCTACCCGCTGCCGCGGGTGGTGCCGAGCGTCACCGACCGCCCGGTCGCGCGGGTCGCGCTGGTGCTCGCGGGTGAGATCACCGACCTGGGGTGGGGCGGGCCCTCGACGGTCATCGGTCCGGTGCTCGTCTCCGCGGACGGCGGGGAGTACCGGCGGCTGCCGGGCGGCGGGGTCGGAGCGCTCTCGGTCGGCGACGACGGGAGGATCGTCGCCTGGGCCGGAGTCCGCCGGGACGACGGGGCCGCCGAGAGCGGCATCCGCTACGAAGCAGTCGTCCGGTGGGTCGACGTCTCCACCGGTCGCGTCGACAGTGTCGCGCTCACCGGTGCGCCCGACGAGCAGGTCGGTGTCGGCTGGACGTCCGTCTCGCCGGACGGGTCGGCGATCCTCGTCGGTACCGACCGGACCTCCGCGAGCGGCGCGGCGGCGATCGAGGGCCAGGTCTGGCAGGTCGACGTCGGCCGCCGCGCCGTCCGCCTGCTCTGCGTCTGCTCGACCGAGGACGTCGCCTGGGACGGTGCGGGTCGTCGGCTCGGGCCGGGCGCCGACCCGCTGCCGGTCACGGCGCACGAGACGAAGCCACCGGAGAAGACCTTCGGAGCGGCCCGGACCGAGCTCGTGGCATCCCCGCGGAGCTTCGTCAGCAGGGACGGTGCCCGTCAGCTGCTCCTCGACGCGAACAACGCCACGAGCGCCGGCGAGCCGGACGACCTCCGGCTGGTCGAGGTGGACCGGCAGGGAGCGGTCGCGCGGACGGTGCCGCTGGGCCGCCTCCCCGGCGCCACCCTCCTGGCATGGGCGGACGACCGGGCCTGGGTGCGCGTCGACGACGTGACGCGCGCGTCGGCGACGGGCTCGCGCGTCGTCGAGGTGGACCTGAACACGGGCGCGCAGTCGCCGGCGCTCGTCGCGGCGCAGCAGGGCCGCGGCCGCGCACCGGTGGTGGATCTCGTCGTCGGGAGCGTCGCCGCGGGCAGCCGCGTCGCCGCGACCCCTGCGCCCGCGTCCCCGTGGTGGTCGCCCGTCGTCGCGGTGCTGGACGTCGTGCTGAGGCCCGAGTTCCTCACCGTCGTCGGGTTCGTCCTCGTCTCGTCCCTTCTCTCGTTCGTCGTCCGGGTGGCGCGGCGGCGCGCGATGGACGAGGAGCCGGTGCCGTGACGCTCGAGGAGTTCGTCGCGGCCCGCGGCCAGGCCCTGCTGCGCCTGGCGTGGATGCTCACCGCGGACCCGGACGCCGCGCAGGACGTCGTCCAGGACGCCCTCGCCCGGGTGCTCCCGCGCTGGAGCCGGATCGCCGCCGCGGGTGACCCGGAACCCTATGTGCGGCAGGCGATCCGTTCGGTGTGGGTGGACGCGTGGCGACGCTCGGAGCGGCGGCCCGTCGTCGTCCCCGACGCGCTGGACGACCTGCCCGACGGCGGCGGGCCGGACCCGGCGGTGGAGGGGACCGCCGTCCGGCTGGCCGTCGGGGAGGCGCTCACGCGGTTGACGCCGCACCAGCGGGCGGTGCTCGTGCTGCGGTTCTACGAGGACCTCACCGAGACCGCGACGGCCGACGTGCTCGGCTGCTCGGTGAGCACCGTGAAGTCCCAGACGAGGCACGCCCTGGCCCGCCTGCGCCTGTTGGCCCCCGACCTCGTCCTGCTCCAGGACCCGGTGGCCGCAGATCGTGGGTGATCCCGCGGCGGTCTGCCGCGGGATCGGTCACGATGACGGCGTTCCGAACCGGCAGGTGGGGGCGCACGGGGTCGGGTGGCCGGTCCAGCCCTCCTGCGCGAGCACGTCCGCGACCTCGGCGGCGACCCAGCACGGGTCCTCGAGCACCTCGCGCCAGCCGAAGCCGAGGCTGCGGCGCCGGGAGCGCTCGACCGAGTTGTCGCGGCGGCGGTCGAGGTGGAGTGCCCAGCGGGCGTGCGCCTCGAGCCCGTCGAGCTCGACGACGAGAATGCCGTACTCGACGTCGCGGTAGCGGTTGCGCGCCAGACCGGTCGGGCCGTCGGTGCGGCGTTCCTGCCGGTTGCGCCGGCCGCGCGGCAGGCCGTGCGGTCGCTCGACGGTGCGCAGGTAGCGCCGCTCCAGCGCCGACCCCACACCTTCTGCCGCTTCCCCGAGGACCTCGTGGAGCAGCATGCGGTGCCGGTGCCGGCTACGACCGGCGAGCGCCAGGAGGACCCGGGCGGGTGTGGTGCGGCGGCTGTTCGTCGCGCGCAGCACGAGGTCGATGAGGGTCACGCTCGAGGGCGTGTCCGTCGCGTCGAGCAGGGCCGGCTCGAGCCGCAGCCGCCGGGGTGACGCGGACGGGTGCACGACGTCGTCCAGCCGTCGGCGCCGCACGACCCGGACGCCGGTACCGGCGACGACGTGCCGGTCGTCGGGGATGCACACCGTGACGACGTCCGGCGGGTCGGGGAGCACGCCGCACAGCCAGAGCGCGGTCGTGCCGCCGAGCGCAGCGCCCGGGCCGGCCGCGAGGAGGGCCGCCCACGCCTTCGCCTGCGGTGCCGGCTCGCCGCCGAAGGTCAGGTAGACGCCGGGGCGGACGGCGTCCCAGCGGTGCCGGTCGAGCAGCGCGCCGACCTGGCCCTCGCCGTACCCCAGCTCGAGGAGCTGCCGGCGCGCGACCACCCCGGCCTGCTCCGCCGCCAGGACCTGCCAGCGGTCGAGCCGCGCTGCGGTCGCCGCCGCCCGCCGGTCCCGACCCACCACGGCCCCGAGCATGCCCCGAACGGCGGCAGACGTGCTCTGCTCGTCCACAGGCCGGGCCGTCGGCGTGATCGTGACCGATCCCGCGGCATCGCGCCGCGGCATCACCCACGATCAGACGGACCTGCTCTGCCCTCCAACCTGAGGGCGCACTGCTGCGTCTCGGTGGGTGTCGGGGGCGGGCGGGGTACGCAGGAGGGGAGGGACCGTGCGCGACGAGGCAGCGTTCACCGCGTTCGTCGTCGCGCGCGGCCCTGCCCTCCTGCGGCTCGCCTGGCTTCTCACGGCGGACTCCGACGCCGCGCAGGACCTCGTGCAGGAGGCGCTCGCCCGGGCCGTCGGCCGCTGGGACCGGATCGCGGACGGCGCGCACGAGGCGTACCTGCGGACGACGATCCGCTCGGTCTGGGTCGACGGCTGGCGGCGCCGGCGTGGGGCCTGGCTGGACGTCGTCCCCGACCTGCCGGACGACCCTGCGGCGGGCGGCCGCCCCGGTCCCGGTGACACCGCCGACGACACCGCGACCCGGCTCACGCTCGAGGACGCGCTCGCCCGTCTCACCCCGCGGCAGCGTGCCGTCCTCGTGCTGCGGTTCTACGAGGACCTCGGCGAGGCCGCGACCGCGCAGGCGCTCGGCTGCTCGACCGGCACCGTGAAGTCCCAGACCAGCCATGCCCTGGCCCGCCTGCGGGTGCTCGCGCCCGAGCTCGCCGAGGCGTTCGGCCGGGCGCCCGCCGTCCTGACCGGCCGCACCGGCCCCGCCGCGGAGGTGACGCGATGAGCACGACCCCCGTCCGCGACCTCCTCGACGAGGCGGCCGCGCGGGCGCTCCTGCGGGACGCCGTCCCGCCGGTCGACCCGGCGCTCGCCCTCGCCCGGGCGGCCGTGCGGCGCCGCACCGCCGTCCGTCGCCGCACCGCCCTCGCGGCCGCGATCGGAGCCGCGGCAACGGTTCTCGCGGTGCTCGCCGGCCAGTGGCTCAGCGTCGACCCGACCCCGCGACCCGCACCGCCGGCCGCGCCCGGCACCCCGCGCGGCCTGCCCGACCGGTGGTGGACACCACCGGTGTGGACGCCGTCCGTGACGCAGGCCCCGATCGAGGCGGCGAGCCTGCTCCTGGAGACGCCGGTCGCCTACGACGAGCCCGACACCGGCTTCGCCTGGCTGCACCCCGGGGTCGTCGCAGTGTCCGCCGACGGCCGGGACCACCGCCGGATCCCGGTGTCGTACGGGGCGTCGAGCGTGGCCCTGTCGCCGTCGGGACGCCGCGTCGCGTGGGTCGAGCCGGAGCCCGAGGCCCTGGTGCCGGTCCTCGAGCTCGTCGTCCTCGAGCTCGCGACGGGGCGCAGCACCCGGACCGTCATCAAGGGGACGGTGCCGAGGTCGGTGTCGTGGCTGCCCGACGAGCAGCGGCTGGCGGTGACGGCGCTCGTGACGACGGGCGGTGCCACCGAGAGCCTCGGGCAGGTCGTCGGGACCGACGGCGCGGTGTCCGAGGCCTGCCGCTGCGGGCCCGACGGGCTGCTCGTCGCCGACCCCACGGGGACCTTGCGGACCGTCGGCGAGGTCGGGGACGCGCCCGGTGCCGTGCCGTTGGAGGTCCCGGCCGGCGACGGCGGGATGCTCGGCGACCTCGCGTCGCGGGCGCCCGTCATCTCCCCCGACGGGCGCAGGACGGCGTCCGTGCCGGGCTTCCGCCCTGTCACCTGGACCTCGCGCGGGGTGCTGCTCGTGGACGGCCGACCGGGCGAGGCGGCCACGGGGCTGTGGCTGCTCCCGCCGGGAACCGCTGCCGCGCAACCGGTCTCGCGCGGCAGCGGCCGGGCGACGGTGATCTCCGTCGCCCGCGACCTCGCCGCGAGCGGCACCGTCGTCCGCGGGGCCGAGCCCGACGGCTCGCGGCGCAGCAGGGCCTACGTCGCCTACCGGTGGCGGGTGTCCTCGCTGCACGAGAACCTCACCGACGACCCTGACCGCTGGATCATCGGGACCTGCGCCGTCCTCACCGTGCTCGTCCTTGCCGGCCCGTACGCCCTCGACCGGCGACGGCGGCGCCGCTCGGGCCGCCTGCCCCGGCCGCCCGCTGCGGCGACAGGCCGCCGGCTGCCGCGGCCCACCCGACGAGGGCTGCTCGCCACGGCGGGCTTCGTCGTCGCGGCGACCTGGCTGACGCCGCTCCTGCTGCCTGCGGCCGGTCCGCCGGTCCGGGACGCCTCGCCCGCCGCGTCTGCGACCGTGACCCCGATGCTCCCGGCGCGCGTCGTCGCCCCGGCCGTCGAGCCCGCCCTCGCCCTCGCCGGCACCGGCTCGGTGCGGACGCACCGGCTCACCGCCGTCTTCACGGCGACCCTCGCGGGGCGGCGCGGGGTCTACGGGCTCGACGCCGAGTTCGGGGGGTTCGTCCGGCTGCCGTCCAGGGCGTCTGACGTCGCGTCGGGTGCGCTCGGCCGCAACCCGCCGGTCGAGCGGACCAGCCTGGACCGGTTGGGCGGCTCGACCGGGCAGGTCGCCGCGGTGCTCAGCCCGGGCGGCTGGACGGCGGTCGTCATGGACGAGCGCGACCGCGGCGTCGAGCTGGTCTGGTCCGACCTGCGGACCGGGCTCGTGCACAGCGACCTGAGGCCGGGCGCGCGCCTCACGGACCTCAGCGGGTCGCTGCTCCCGCTCGACGACGGCACGGCCGCCGAGGTGTCGGCCGACGGCGGTCTCCTCCTGCGGCGCTGGGACGGCGGTCCGGGCGCGGACACCCGGATCGCGCTGCCCGGGTGGAGCGCCCCGACGGCCGGGGGAGCGGGCCGGCCCGTCGCCACCGTGACCGCCGCGGGCGGCGGCGCTGCCGTCGTCCGAAGCGCGGACGGCGCGCGGACCTGGCTCGTCGACCTCCTCGGCGGGAAGGCCGACGACCTCCCCGGGGTCACCGACGCCGAACCCGGTTACGCGTTCACGCCGTCGAACGGTGTGAGCTCGCTCGGCGGCGCCCCCTGGGGGATCACGCCGAGCGTCTGGGCCTTCCGGGACCGCACGCTCGTCTGGGCCATCGCGACCGTGGTCCCGGGCGGCGAGCCGCTCGCCGGTGCCGACGGCCCGACGAGCGGCTCGGTCCCCTGGGCCGACCTGCAGAACCGGTCGCTGGTGCCCGCGACCGCCCGGGTCGTCGGCTGGTCGCAGCACGACGGCGGGCGGCTGGTCCTCGCGGACGACGCCCCCGGGGACGGCGGCCCGCGCGCCTTCGAGCTCGTGCGGGTGACGCCCGAGGAGGGAACCGTCCAGCCCTGGATGCAGGTCGACGCCGCCGTCGGCAACGCCGGCTGGAGCTTCGCCCCCGACACCCTCACCGAGGCCCTGGGCAGCGCCTCGTCGACGACGCAGCCGTTCTGGACCAACCTCGCGGACCGCCGCGTCACCGCCGTCCTCGCGCTCGTCCTCGCCGGGGCCGTCGCGCTGCTCGTCGGCGCCGACCGCCGGTACCGCACCCGGCGCGGCTACCTGCGCCGCTGATCTCGTCGCGGAACGACCCACCCGAACGGCAGCACCCTGCGTCTGACCCTGTGAACGACAATGATCACCTCGGGCTCAGGGGGACGACGGCATGGACGACGCGGCGGGCTTCACGGCCTTCGTCACGGCGCGCGGGCCTGCGCTCCTGCGCCTCGGGTGGCTGCTCACGGGGGACGCCGACGCCGCCGAGGACCTCGCCCAGGAGGCGCTCGCCCGGCTCGTCCGGCACTGGGACCGGGTGAGCCGCGACGGCAACCCGGAGGCGTACGTCCGGACGTCGATGCGCTCGATCTGGATCGACTCGTGGCGCCGCCGGCACGGCTGGTCGGTGAGCCCGACGGACACCGTCCCGGACGCCGGGGCGAGCGACCCCGCGATCGACGCCGTGCCCTCCCGACGGGCCGTCGTCGCCGCGCTCGCCCGGCTCGCGCCGCGGCAGCGCGCCGTCCTCGTGCTCCGCTTCTACGAGGACCTCACCGAGGTCGCGACGGCCAAGGCGTTGGGCTGCAGCGCCTCCACGGTGAAGTCGCAGACCCGCGAGGCGCTCGCGAACCTGCGCCGGCTCGCGCCGTGGCTCGCCGACGAGCTCGACGGGGCCGCCGAGCCGCCCGACGACCGCTCCGACGGGCCACCGGGCCGCGGCCCGCGGCGCCTGCGACCAGCCACGAGCCCAGCCGTCTCCACCGCCCGGGAGGTGACCCGATGAGCCTGTCCGACGTCCTCGACGACGCCGCCGACGAGGCGGTCGCCGGGCGCGGCCTCGACCCGGCCGCGATCCTCGCCCGGGCGCAGCGCCCCGAGTACCGGCCGGGCCTGCGGCCCCTCGTCGGCCTCGGTGCCCCCCGGTGGCGGGCGCCCCGCGGGCTGCCCCGGCAGCCGCTGGCCCGCGGCCTGCTCGTCGCCGCCAGCCTCGTCGCGGTGGCGACCCTGCTGCTCGCCCTGCTGCCCGTCGCGCAGCGCGCGCTGCCGCAGCCGGCCGACGTCCCGCGCACGCCCGCCGGCGTCCCGCGCAGCCTCGTCACGCCGCCGGGGTGGATCCCGACGGTCACCGAGCGGCCGGTCTCGCGGGCGCTGTACGTCGTCAGCGCAGCCGGCCCGGTGAACGACGGCCCCGAGTACGACGGGCTCGTGGCACCGCCGCGCGGGCCGTGGATCGTCGGTGCCGACGGCGGCGAGCTACGGGCGCTGCCGGTGGACGCGCCCGTCGGCGCGAGCGACGTCCGGGCCCTCGCGCTCTCGCCGGACGGCCGGTGGGTCGCCTGGACGACGAGCGGCCGGTACGGCTCGTCGACACGGCTCGACGTCGTCGAGGTGCGCACGGGTGCCCGGCGCACCCTCGACCTGCCGGGCAGCGGGCGCCGCGGGTTCGACGTCCTCGGGGTGGCGTTCTCCCCGGACGGCGACCGCCTCGCGCTGTGGGGGACCGACACCGGGGCCGGGGCGCAGACCACCCGGCTCGCCGTCCTCGACGTCCGGGCCGGCACCCACCTGCCTCTGACCCGCGGGGCCGCGGGGACTACCGGCCCGACCTGCCGCTTCGACGGTGAGGAGTACACGGGGTACGTCGCCGCATGGGTGCCGGACCCGGCCCGGGGAACAGCCACGCTGCTCACCCCGGGCTGCGAGGTCGAGCCGGACGGCGACCTGGTCCTCGGGGTTCGGATCGCCGGCGGTGTCGTCACGGTGTCCGGGACGCTCGCACCGCGACCGCAGGACGCCGAGGACCCCGTCGGTCTCGGCAGCCCGGTGGGGTCGGGCGGCCCGGCGGCCGTCGTCGACGCCGGTGGGACGCGGTACTCGGTGACGGTGCCCGCGGGCAGCGCGGACCAGGCGGTGCGCGACCTCGTCGCGACGGGGCCCGACGGTGCGACCCGCACCGTGCTGGCCCTGGGCCGCCCGGCCGGCGCGAAGGTGCTCGCAGCCGTCCCGCGCGGGGTCCTCGTCAGCCGGTGGACGGCGGACGGCTCGTACCCGGACGGGCAGTTCGGCCCGGCGGCGGTGATCCTCGTGCGCCCGGACGGGACGACCGAGCAGGTCACCGAGACCGACGTGCAGGCGAGGGTCGCGGCCGTCGCCGGCGCGGCCTTCGACGGCGGGCGCCCGGTGGACGGCACGGCCACCCGGCCGCGGCTCCTCGACCTCGGCTGGTGGACGTGGGTGGCCGGAGGGCTCGTGGCCACGGTCGCCGACTGGTGGGTCGGGTCCGTCGCGTTCTGGCTCGTCGTGGTGTTCGTCGGCGTCCCGCTGGCGCAACGGCTGCTCACCCGCCTCGTGCTGCTGCGCCGGCGGCGCCGCGCCGCCGCCCAGGGGGCGGCCCCGTCCGCGGACGAGGCGATGCCCCGGGCCGTCCGCCTCGGCCCGGCGTTCGTCGTGCTGGTGCTGGCGGCCCTCACCATGGTCCCGGCGCCGGCCGCGCCCCGGGCCGCGGCATCCGCCGGGGCGAGCGGGACGGTGGTGCCGCGGGTGATCCGGGACCAGGCGCTCGTGCCGCCGCGCGCGTTCGACGAGGTCGGCGTCCCGCGGACGACGGCCGTGGGCATCGTGTTCAGCGGCACCGTCGCGGAGCGGCCCGGGCTCTACGCGACCGACGCCGCGACCGGGCAGGTCGTGCGGCTCGACGACCTGCCGGGCCTGGCCGACGACCCGGGATCGCCGAGCTGGTTCGCCTCCGGGGTCGCCGTCAGCCGGAACGGCCGGTACGTCACCGACGGTGCGGTCTACGTCGACCTGGCCCGGGGCACCGCGGTGCACCTCGGTTCAGGTTCGGCCGACTCCAGCCGGCCGTCGCAGAACCTCGACGGCATCGCGGTCCTCGACGACGGGTCGCTCGTGTTCGCCGGGTCGAACGACCACCGGCTGTGGCTCGACGAGCAGGTCGGCGACGGGAAGCCCGGCCGGGTCGTCGCCGACGTCACCGACGCGTTCGCCGTCGAGCCCGCCGGCGACCGGCGCTTCGTCGTCCGGCTCATGGGCGAGGACCGGAAGGAGACCGACCCCTGGGTCGTGCTCGTCGACGTCGGCTCACCGGGCTCGGGGGCCACCCCGGACAAGCCCGTCGTCACGCCGCTGAGCAGCGACCAGAACGCGCTCGTCGCCGTGCTCGGGCGGTCGGCGGTGCGGGGCGGTGCGGCGGGGCTGCTCCAGGTGCCGCTGGACTCGGGCGTCGACGGTGCCGAACCGGCGACGGCCCAGCGGGTCGTGACGCCGGGCGCCGTCGACGCGATCTGGCTCGCGGGGCTCGACGGGGACGGCAGCGCCCGTCAGGACGGCAACGACGACGCCCGCACCGCCGTCGTGCTCGGCGCCGGGGCGACCGTCGACCTCGCCGTCAGCCGGATCGCGATCCCGGCGGGCGGCGACGCGACGGAGGTCACGCAGCTGACGACGATCGACCCCGCCCTCGTGCCCTCGGTCACCGACCGGCTCGACGCCGCGCCGTCCGTCATGAGCATCGCCGCCGAGGTCGTCGCCGGGGCCCGGGTCGTCGACCCGCCCGCGCCGACCCGCTGGTGGTCCTGGGCGGTCCGGTGAGCCGTGATCGTGACCGGTCCCGCGGCAGCGCGCCGCGGGACCGGTCACGATCAGGTCAGGTGCCCGGGCAGGTGCCGGGTCGGGTCCGGGGTCAGGCGCGGCGGACCGGTTGCTGGAGCTCGGTGACCCAGGCGTCCGGGTCGTCGAACGGGGTGCTCAGGTAGACCTCGCGGCAGACGCCGTCGAGCACCCAGCCGTCGGCGTCGACCCGGCGGACGAGCTGCTGCCAGGCGTCACCGATCCCCGCCATCGAGCCGCGGTAGACGTACCGGGCGCACTGCGGCAGCGGTGGCAGGTCGACGACCTCGGCGCCCTCGACCGGGACGCCGTCCGCCGCCTCCCACGGGAACCCGGCCGTGACCCGGACGGTGTCGTCGTCCGCGAAGTCGTACGTCGCGACCGTCGGGCCGGACGGCGTGCTGCCGGCGGTCGCGAGCGCCTCTCCGAGGCGGCCGAACAACGGGCCGACGACGGCGCCGACGGTGGGCTGGCCGTCCGCTGTCGCGGACAGCGCCAGCAGCCGGTGGCCGGTGACGGAGGTGATCTCGTAGTCCTTGTCGGACAGGGGGTTCATCGCACTCTCGCTCTCGATGGACCGGAGCCGCGCCTCGACCCGGGCCAACCGTTGCCTGTCGGCATCGATCTGCTCGGCGAGCTCGGCCCGGCGCAGCCGGAGCATGCCACGCAGCTCCTCGGACGACACCTCGTCGTCGAGGATGGTCCGGACCCGTTCGAGCGTGAACCCGAGGTCCTTGAGCGCGAGCAGCCGGTCGAGCCGCGTGAGCTGGCCGACGGCGTAGTAGCGGTAGCCGGACGCCGCGTCGACCCGCGCCGGCACGAGCAGGCCGGTCGCGTCGTAGTGCCGCAGCATCCGCACCGACACACCGCCGAGGCGGGCGAAGTCTCCGATGGTCAGCATGACCCCTTCACCTCACGGCCTGACACGGTGTGAGGGTCAAGCGTGTCACGGTGCGATATCCCCTGGGGGCTGTCGGACGGCGGTGCGAGGCTGGGCGCATGACCGCACCCGACGCGTTCCTCGAGGCCTGCAAGGCCGACCTGCACCGGTACCTCAAGGGCGCCCGCGAGGCCCTCGTCTGGAAGCTCGAGGGCCTGTCCGAGTACGACGTCCGCCGCCCGCTCGTCGCGACCGGCACGAACCTGCTGGGCCTGGTCAAGCACGTCGCGAGCGTCGAGGCCGGCTACCTCGGCGACGTCTTCGGCCGGCCGTCGCCTGAGCGCTTCCCGTGGTTCGCGGACGACGCCGAGCCGAACGCCGACCTCTGGGCGACGCAGGACGAGACCCGGGAGGAGATCCTCGACCTCTATCGCCGGGTTTGGGCGCACTCGGACGCCACCGTCGAGGCGCTGCCGCTCGACGCGACCGGTGAGGTGCCGTGGTGGTCGCCCGAGGGCCGGCACGTGACGCTGCACCGGATCCTCGTGCACATCACGACCGAGACGCACCGGCACGCCGGCCACGCGGACCTCGTCCGCGAGCTCGTCGACGGTGCCGCCGGGCTGAGCACCGGCAACGACAACCTCTGGATCCCCGAGGGCGGCTGGCCGGCCCACCGCGAACGGCTCGAACAGGTCGCGCGGACGTTCCGCTGACGCCGGGGTCACGCTGCGGGCGGGACGACGACGGCCCGTCCGGAGGTGTCCGGACGGGCCGTCGTCGTGCGTGGAACCGTTGTGCCGCAACGATCAGTCGTCGCTGCCCTTGCCCGCGTGCAGGCCCTTGCTGATGAGCGACATGACACCGGCGTCGGCGAGCGTCGTGGCGTCGCCGACCTCGCGGTTCTCCGCGACGTCGCGCAGCAGGCGGCGCATGATCTTGCCGGACCGGGTCTTCGGCAGCTCCGGGACGACCATGATCTGGCGCGGCTTGGCGATCGGGCCGATCTCCTTCGCCACGTGGTTGCGCAGCTCGGTGATGATCTCCTTGCCCGCGCCCTCCTCCTCCGAGACCGTGCCGCGGAGGATGACGAACGCGACGACCGCCTGGCCCGTCGTCTCGTCGGTCGCGCCGACGACGGCCGCCTCGGCGACCTTCGGGTGCGACACGAGCGCCGACTCGATCTCCGTCGTGGAGAGCCGGTGGCCCGACACGTTCATGACGTCGTCGACGCGGCCGAGGAGCCAGATGTCGCCGTCCTCGTCCTTCTTGGCACCGTCGCCGGCGAAGTACATGTGCTCGAAGCGGGCCCAGTACGTCTCCTTGTAGCGCTCCGGGTCGCCCCAGATGCCACGGAGCATCGACGGCCACGGCTCGGTGAGCACGAGGTAGCCACCGCCGCCGTTGGGCACCGGGTGCGCCTCGTCGTCCAGCACCTCGGCCGAGATGCCCGGCAGCGGGATCTGCGCCGAGCCGGGCTTGAGCGTCGTGACGCCGGGGAGCGGGCTGATCATCATCGCGCCCGTCTCGGTCTGCCACCAGGTGTCGACGATCGGGGCCTTGTCGCCGCCGATGACGCGGCGGTACCACATCCACGCCTCGGGGTTGATCGACTCACCGACCGAGCCCATGACGCGGATCGTCGACAGGTCGAACTTCGCGGGGATGTCCTCGCCCCACTTCATGAAGGTCCGGATCGCCGTCGGCGCGGTGTAGAGGATCGTCACGCCGTACTTGGCGACGATCTCCCACCAGCGGCCCTTGTGCGGGGAGTCCGGCGTGCCCTCGTAGATGACCTGTGTGGCGCCGTTCGCGAGCGGGCCGTAGACGATGTACGAGTGCCCGGTGACCCAGCCGACGTCGGCGGTGCACCAGTAGACGTCGGTCTCGGGCTTGAGGTCGAAGACGCATCTGTGCGTGTACGCGGCCTGCGTGAGGTACCCGCCGCTCGTGTGGAGGATGCCCTTCGGCTTCCCCGTCGTGCCCGACGTGTAGAGGATGAAGAGCGGGTGCTCGGCGTCCATCGGCTCGGGCGTGTGGTCGGCCGAGGCCGCCTCGAGCGCGTCGTGCCACCAGACGTCCCGGTCGGTCCAGGCGACGTCCTGCCCGGTCCGCTTGACGACGAGCACGTGCTGCACGGACGGCGTCGACGCGACCGCCTCGTCGACGGCCGGCTTGAGGGCGGACGGCGCACCGCGCCGGTAGCCGCCGTCGGACGTGATGACGACCTTCGCCTCGGCGTCCTCGATGCGGCTGCGCAGCGCCTCGGCGGAGAACCCGCCGAAGACGACCGAGTGCGGGGCGCCGATCCGGGCGCACGCGAGCATCGCGACCGCGGCCTCGGGGATCATCGGCAGGTAGATCGCGACCCGGTCGCCCTTGGTCACGCCGAGCGCGAGCAGCGCGTTCGCGGCCTTGGAGACCTCGTCCTTGAGCTGGGCGTAGGTGATGGCGCGGGTGTCGCCCGGCTCGCCCTCGAAGTGGATGGCGACCCGGTCGCCGTTGCCGGCCTCGACGTGCCGGTCGACGCAGTTGTAGGCGACGTTGAGCGTGCCGCCGACGAACCACTTGGCGAACGGGGCGTCGCTCCAGTCGAGGGTCTGGCCCCAGGGGCTCGCCCACGTGAGCGCCCGGGCCTGGTCGTCCCAGAACGCGAGCCGGTCGGCGGCCGCGGCGGCGTAGAGGTCGGCGCCCGCGACGGCGTTCTTCGTGAACTCGGGGTCCGGCGGGAACCTTCGCTCCTCGTGGAGCAGGTTCTCCAGGCTGGGGTTCGACATTCAGGCCCTCCGCGGTCGACGTCGGTGTCGGGAATGCCGGCGTACCCCGTGCGGGGTGCGCCGGACGTCTGAGGTGAGGCTAGTCACCCTGACCGGCGCAGGACAGGCCAGGGCACGCCGCTCCGCCGAGCGGGCCGGCGCCTGCGACGGGCGGTGCCGGGGTCACCGTCCGGGCGGCGGCGCTGTGACGTCCACGACGTCGACATCCGTTGACCTGGGCGTCAGCCCGACGTCGGCCAGCCCGAGGCCGGCGGCCGCGCGGACCCGCTCCGCGACGTCCGGCACGTTCGCGCCGTGGTCGACGACGACGCCGACCACGAGGTCGACGACCCCGGGCGAGCCATCGACGGGCCGCACCCGGACCCGCCGGGCCAGCGCCCCGGGGACGGCGTCCACGTGCTCCCGGACGGCGGCCGCGACGACGTGCTCACCGACGTGGACCCCCGGCTCCGCGAGCGGCACACGCCGCCCGCTGCGCAGGTCCGTGAGCACCTCGGAGAGGATCCGGACGACGAGCCCCGGCTCGTCCGCCTCGCCCTCGGGGACGTCGAGGAGCAGGTTGAGGCCGGCCACGTGCCGCGCGAGGTCGGCGCACCAGGGGCAGGTCCGGGCGTGCTCGTCGGGGACCGGGGCGGTGACCGCCTCCCAGGCCTCGTCGAGCCGCCGTCCGCAGGGCAGCCGCTCGTCGGCCTCGTCGGGCGGGCGCACGCGCCCGCCGTCGGGCTCGCTCATCGCCACGCTCCCATCTCCCGCACCAGACCGCTGCGGGCCCGGGCGATCCGGCCCCGCACGGTGTCGACGCCGACCTGCTCCAGCCGGGCGATCTCGTCGTACGACAGCCCGGCCTGCTCCCGGAACAGCCAGGCCCGGCGGACGGCGTCCGGCAGCCGGGCGAGGGCGGCGTCGAGGTCGGCGACCGCAGCGTTCATCGTGGCCTGCGCCTCGGGGGACGTCGAGACCGGCGCCGGGACGTCGACGCCGTCGAGGGTGACGCTCTCGCGGCGGCGGCGCAGCACGTCGACGCACCGGCGGGACGCCGTCCGCAGCAGCCAACCCTTGAAGGCGCCCGGGTCGGAGAGCGTGCGCAGCGACCGCCAGGCGGCGATGAAGGACTCCTGGACGACGTCGTCGGCGTCGGCGTCACCGCCGAGCACACGGCGGGCCATCGCCCGTGCGGTCGGGGCGTACCGGCGCACGAGGACCTCGAAGGCGACGACGTCCCCGTCCTGCGCGCGCTCGACGAGGGTCGCGTCGTCCGCCCCCGCCAGCCTTTCCACCACCAGCCGATGGTGTGGTCGTCGGTACGCCGGGGCACCCGCAGTTGGCCCGCCGCCCGCCGCTGAGGGGCGTGTGTGACGGGGGTCACCGGGATGCGCTCGTGAGGATCCCGTCGCCGGGCCCGTCCTTCCCGTGACGCCGCCGCAGGGGCGGCGCCGGAAGGAGTCCACCAGCCATGACCGAGACCGTCACCACGAAGACCACGCCCGTCGGCACCGGCGTCACGACCGCCGGCACGACCGCCCGCCAGGGCACCGTCGGCCGCGGCATCGACGTCACCGGCGTCGAGGGCACCGGCGGCGGGACGACGACGATCCAGGAGAACGTCGTCGCGAAGATCGCCGGCATCGCGGCCCGCGAGGTCCGTGGCGTGCACGCGCTCGGCGGCGGCGCCGCCCGCGCGATCGGCGCGCTCCGCGAGCGGGTCGGCCGCGCCGACGTCACGCAGGGCATCGGCGTCGAGGTCGGCGAGAAGCAGGCCGCGGCGGACGTCGTCCTCGTCGTCGAGTACGGCGTGCCGATCCAGGACGTCGCCCAGGACGTGCGCCGCAGCATCGTCACCGCCGTCGAGGAGATGACCGGGCTGCAGGTCACCGAGGTCAACGTCCTCGTCTCCGACGTCTTCGTCGCCGGTGACACGGACGGCGACACCGACGCCGACCAGCCGCGGCGGGTCCAGTGACCCCGACGCCCACCCCCACCGCGCTCGGCCTGCTCGCAGGGATCGCGCTCGGTTTCGCCGCGGCCTTCGGCGGGTTCGGCGCGTTCGTCCTCGTCGCCGTCCTCGGTGGGCTCGGCCTGCTCGCGGGCCGAGCCGCCGAGGGCCGGCTCGACCTCGCCGCGCTGCGCGACGCCGTGAGCGGCCGGAGGTCCCTGACATGACCGCCGGCCTCGTGGAGCCCGCCGCCCCGGGCACCGCCGCCGGTGCCGCCGACGTCGCGCCCGCACTGCGGACGGCGCCCGCCGCCGACCGCGGCCGGACGACCGTCTCCGGACGGGCGCTGCGGTCGGTCGCCGCCGCCGCGGCGGCCGCCGAGCTCGGGGTCGGGCACCGCGAGGTGCACGTCGACCTCTCGGACGACGGCGGCCGGCTCGCCGTCGTCGTCCGTGCCCCCGTCACCGTCGACGAGAGCCTCGTCGCTGCGGACGGCGGCACCGGGACGGTCCTCGCGCTCGCCGAGGCGGCCCGGCAGCGGGTCGCCCGCGACCTCACCGCGCTCGCCGGCGCCGGGGTCGGCTCATGCCGGCTCGTCGTGACCGCCGTCGAGCTCGTCACCCGCGGCCGCGTCGGCCGGACGGAAGGAGCACTCCCGTGAGCACGCACGACGCCACCGGGCCGGGCCCGGCCCGCGCCCGCCGGGACGCCACCCGGGTCCGCCGGTCCGGACGGCGCGGCCCGGCGACCCTCGTCGGCCTCGTCACCGGCCTGGGCGCTCTCGTCGTCGCCGCCGACCTCGTCGCCGTCGCCACCGTCGGCGCCCGCCCGGTCGCCGCGCTCGGCGGCCTCACGCCGGTCGACCCCGTCCGTGCCGGCAGCACCCTCGCCACGCTGCCCGGGGACGGCCTCGCCGCGGCGGTGACCGCCGCCGCGCTCGCCGTCGCCGGCCTCGTGCTCCTCGCGCTCGCGGTGCTCCCTGGCGGCCGTCGCCGCCGGGTCCTCGCACCCGAGGGCGTCGCCCCCGTCGTCGCCGACACGGGCGTGCTCGCCGACGCGCTCGGCGAGGTCGCGCACCGGGCGGCCGGGCTCCCGGCCGACCAGGTCTCCGTCCGGCTGCGGCGCCGTCGCGCCGACGTGGAGGTCCGCCCGCTCAACGGGGTCCCCGTACCGGTCGCCGAGGTCGGCGCCGCGCTCGCGCCGGCCGTCGACCGCTGGGGGCTGCGCGCCGGACGCCGTGCCGGCGGCCGGCCGCTGCCCGCCCGGGTCGTCGCCGCGCGTCGCGGGACGGTGGCGTCATGACCCGCGGCGTCCACGCGGTGAACCGCGTCGTCCTCGGTCTGCTCGGGGTGCTGCTCGTCCTCGCCGGCGTCGCGCTGGCGCTCGCGACGACGGACGCCGCGCCGCGGTCCGGGGCCCGTCTCTGGGCCGACGCGGCCGACGGCGCCCGGCGCGCGGCCGGTGCGGTCGTCGACGCGACGTCCCGGACGACGACGCTCTGGCTCGGTGCGGCGGCAGCGCTCGCCGTCGCCCTCCTCGCGCTCTGGTGGGTCGCCGTCCAGCGGCGCGGCCGGGCCCGCACGGCCGTCGTCCGCGAGGGCGCCGACGGCAGCACGGTCCCCGGGCAGGTCGTCGTCACGGCGGCCGCCACGGAGGGTCTCGTCCACCGCCTCGTGCGGACCGGGCCGGACACGGTCGGCGCCTCGGTCACCGCCGTGCGCCGGCGCCGGTCCGACCCGCGCTACGACGTCGTCGTCGCGCCGCGCCGGGGCGCCGACCCGCTCGCCGTCGCGACCGGCGTCCGTGCCGCCGCCGGCCGCGCGGAGCGTGTCCTCGGCACCCCGGTCGAGCCGACGGTGCGGCTGCGGGCGTCCGCCGTCCGCCGGGTGCGGAGCCGCCGCCGGGTCAGCTGACCCGCCCACGAGCGCCCCGCGTTCCGTCCCTGCCCCGGGCGGAACGCGGGGCTTCGTGCGTCCGTAGAGGGGGTGGGACGCTGGCGGAGCAGGGAGGGGAGGTCGCGGTGACCTCGGACGACGTGGAGCACGGGTTCACGGCCTGGGCCGTGACGGCGTGGCCGCGGCTGCTCCGCACCGCGACCGCGCTGACCGCCGGCGACCACCACCTCGCCGAGGACCTCGTGCAGACGGCACTCGCCAAGACGTACGTCGCGTGGCCCCGCGTGCACGCCGACGCGTCGCGTGGCGAGCACCCGGACCGCTACGTGCACCGGGTGCTCGTCCGGGTGTTCGTGGACGAGACCCGGCGGCCGTGGTGGCGTCGCGAGCGCCGGAGGATCCCTTCTGCTGCAACGGGTCCTGGCGTCCTCGCCGGTGTTCCTGACCGGCCCGACGACTCCGTGTCGGCGCCGGACGACGTCCTCGCCGTCCGTGACGCGCTCGGCGCGCTGCCGCCGGACCAGCGGGCCGCGGTCGTCCTGCGGTACTGGCTCGGGCACGACGTCCGGGAGACCGCGGCGCTGCTCGGCTGCCCCGAGGCGACCGTGCGGTCCCGGTCCGCGCGCGGCCTCGCCCGGCTGCGCGCCCTGCTCGGCCCGCTCGACGACAGCGACCTGCCGACCCCGAAGGGAGCCGCGCGATGAGCGACCTCCGGCAGCGTGTCGAGGCCTGGCTCGACGCCGACCTCGGCCCGGTCGGCCCGGACGACGGCACCGGCCCGGTGCCGGTCCGCGCCCGGGACGCCGTCGCCGCCACTGTCGTGCACGGCCGCCGCCTGCGGGCCCGACGCCGGGCCCTCGCCGCCGGATCCGCGGCCGCCGGGATCGTCGCCGCCGGGACACTCGGCGCGATCGTGCTCGGCGGGGGCTCGGTGACGACCGCGCCGCAGCCGCCGGCGTCCCGGACCCCGAGCGGGTCGTCGTCCGCGCCGCAGCCGGCGCCGGCCCCGGTGGTGCCCTCGCCCTCGGCCGGGGCGATCGACGTCCGCTACCCGTTCGCGAGCGGCACCGTCACGGTCACCTGGCCGGCGCCGGCGAGCGGGCGGCCCTGGCGGCTCAGGGACGTCGGCGTGCTGGAGGCCGACGACTCCGCGACCGGCTTCTGGCGGGCGGTCGCCCCGGCCCTCGGCGCCGACCCCGCCGCGCCGGCACCGGACCCGCGGGTCACGATCTGGGGCGTCGCCGGCATCCCGACGACGTACGGCCTGTTGTTCGACGTCCCTGTCGACAACGGGGCGGGCGCCGGGACCGCCACCGCATCGGTCCTCGTCTCCCGCGGCGCCGTCCCCGACGACGGCGCCGTCCTCGACCCCTGCGGTGCCTGGCCGGACGGCGCCCCCGGGTTCGGTGCCGCCCGCCCCGATCACCCGGAGCGCTGCTCACTGCTCGCCGAGGTCGACGAACAAGGGCGCGACCTGCACCTGGTGCACGTGGAGACCCCGGCGACGTCGACCGACGGCCCGCAGCGGTCCGTCTTCACGGTCCGCCCGGACGGTGTCATGGTGAAGGTGTCCTTCAGGGGGCCGGTCGGGGCCCCTCGGCTGCCGGGGTTCGACGCCCTCGACGACCTCGCGCGGGAGATCAGCCTGCCGGACGGCGGGACGCCCCCGACGGGAGCGACCACCGTCGGCTACCGGGTCGAGGGTGCCGACCGCACCGTGCGCTGGCCGGCGCCCGCCTCCGGGTACCCGTGGGCGGTCGACGATCCCTCGGTGGCCCCGGGCGAGGTCGCCGGCCCGGCCACCGACGGCGCCCGGGACCTCGCCGCCTCGCTCGCAGCGGCCCTGCCCGGCACCGCGCTCGACGTCACCACAGGGAAGCCGCCGTACGCCGCGGTCGTCGGCAGCGTCGGGGGGCGTCCGACGGCGTACCTCGCGACGGTGCAGGTGCCCGGAGACGCCGGCCGGACCGGATGGACGGTGCGGGCCACCCGGGGCGGGGTGACGACCCGGCCCGTCGCCTTCGACCTGTGCGGGACCTGGCCGGGCATCCGGTCGTCCGGCGGGGGGCTCGGGATGTCACCCGCCGAGCAGTCGGTCTGGTTCGAGGAGTCCGGGTGGCCCCGCCGCTGCACCCTCGTCGAGCGGGACGGCACGACCGTCGTCCACCTGGTCGTCCCGTCGACCCGCCCCGACACCCAGGACCGCTCGCCGGCGCAGGCCTACGCGTTCACGGTCCGCCCGGACGGCACCGCGTTCGCGGCGCAGGTCGTGGGGCCGGTCGGGGCGGAGCCGTCCGACTGGTTCGACCGGCTCGACCGTCTGGTGCTCGACCTGCCGTACCCGTCACGGCCCTGACCGCCCGTGAACGGGTTGTGGAGAACCCGTGGACGCGGCAGGGGTCGCTGCACGCGTCGTGCGGGCCCGCACTACCGTCGTTTCCGTGACGAACCCAGCGGAGCAGGCGTCAGCGCCCCGTCGGCTGCTCGTCGTCGAGGACGACCATGCGATCGCGGACGCTGTCGTGCGCCGGCTGCGCAGCGAGGGCTACGCGGTGGACGCCGTCCACGACGGGCCCGCCGCCGTGGCCGCCGCGGAGCGCACCCGGTACGCGGCGGTCGTCCTCGACGTCATGCTCCCCGGCCTCGACGGGCTCGAGGTGTGCCGCCGGATCCAGGCCCGCGACCCGGTGCCGGTGCTCATGCTCACCGCCCGGGACGAGGAGCCGGACCGGATCGTCGGTCTCGGGGTCGGCGCCGACGACTACCTCACCAAGCCGTTCAGCCCGCGTGAGCTGGTCGCCCGGGTCGCGGCGCTCCTGCGCCGGGTCGACCGGGCGGCCGCGCTCGCGGCGTCCGCAGTCTCCGCCGAGCGCGAGGAGGGCCAGGTCGACGCGGGCGGGCTGTCCATCGACGTCGGGGCCCGCCGGGTCGTCGTCTGCGGCGACGAGGTGCACCTGACCCGGACCGAGTTCGACCTGCTGCTCGCGATGGCCCGCCGGCCCGGCCAGGTCGTCGACCGGGACCACCTGCTCACCGAGGTCTGGGACTGGCCGGACCTCGCGTCGGCCCGCAGCGCGCACGGCACCGCCGCCCGCGCGGTCGACAGCCACATCAAGGCGTTGCGCCGCAAGATCGGGGCGCAGCGGATCCGCACCGTGCACGGGGTCGGGTACGCGGTCGAAGCCCTCCCCTGACGCTCGCGGGCGGAGGTCGCTAGAAGACCCCGAGCTCCCTCTCGGCCACGAGGCGCGTGGCCGAGGCGAGGCAGGTGGCCGCCACCAGGAGTGCGTCCTCGACCTCGGGCCCGACGACCGGGTCGTACGAGCGAGGGTCGGGGTACTCCGCCTGGTTCCGCCGCCTGCGGAGCCGGTCGAGCGACGACAGGCCCGCGACGTCAGGGAACTGGGCGCGCATCGCGTCGACGACGACGAGGTGGCCCCCGCGGCTCGTCGGTCGCAGCCCCTGCCGGGCAAGAACGGCTGTCGCCGCCTTGCGTGCAGCGTCGTAGGCGAGAGCGAAGGCGCCCTCCGGGTCGACCGCGCCGCCGGAGCGGGCCAGGTCCAGGTGCCGTCCGGCCGACTCGAGCAGCGCCGCGACCGACTCGTCGCTCGTCTCCACCCGTTGCAGGCGGCGTTCCGTCAGCAGCCTGTCCACGACGTCGGCCCCTTGTGACCAGCGTGGCACCGTTCCCCCTCCGTCAGCCCACCACGGTCCGGACCCTACGCGCGGGGTAGGACACGGAGCAGGGCCGCGCCTCGGAGCTGGCGGGTGAAGGCGTCGTCGGCGTGGGCCCACTGGTCGGCCGTCCGCAGGATGACGTTGACGTCCCGGCCCAGCCTGTCCTGCGCCCGGTTGGCCGCGGCGTAGGCGTCGTCGCGGTCGGGCGAGCCGACGAGCAGGACGTCGACGTCGTTCGGCGGCGGCCCGGGCTCGCCCAGGTACCGGGCGGCCCAGGAGCCGACGACGACGACCTCGTCGACGCCGGTGAGGTCCGCGAACTCCTCGGCGACGACGACCGGCGGGCCGAACGACATCGACACCAGCCGGGCGAGCGGCTCGAAGTACGGGTTCGTCTCGTCCGCCCGGACCAGCTTCGTCCGGCCGATCGCTCGCGTCGCGAGAAGTGCCGCGACGGACAGTCGTCGGACCTCGCTCGCGACGGTCTGGTACGGCTGCCGGGTGCGGGTCGCCAGCTCCTCGATCGTCCACTCACGTGCCGGGTCCGCGCACACGAGTGCGAGGACGTCACCCTGGAGCCGAGAGCGGAACACCGGGACGAGGGGAGGAGGCGCGGTACGCACCGATCCAGTATTGCTTCTTTAGAGAGCGATATCAATCGCTAATCGAGCGTCATTGCGATGCGGCGTAGCCGTGGTGGTCGGAGATCTCGGCCGCGGTGAGCGCCCGGTCGTAGACGGCGACCTCGTCGAGCCAGCCGTCGACGTACCCGGAGTCGACGTCGCCGTCCCGGCCGAGCGCCACCCCGCCGCCGACGCCGCAGCAGTCGTCCGCCGGGGGCACCGCGAGCGCGAAGAGCGGGCCGGTCGTCGCTGCGTCGTCGACGGGGACGCCGTCCACGAACAGCCGGGTGCTCTGCGCGTCCCGGCTGAGGACGACGTGGTGCCAGCCGTCGTCGAGCACCGGGCCGGCGAGGGTCTTCTGCACCGGCTGCTCGCCGTCCCGACGCTCCCAGGCGCTCGCGGTGACCCGGCCCGCGTCGACGGCCAGGTCCCAGCCGTACCAGCGCCAGCGGGCGAGCACCATGCGCCCGTCACCGGCGCCCGGGGCGGCCCGGAACCACAGCTCGACGCTCACCGCGTCCCGCGGTGCAAGGCCGGCGGCCCGCGCGTCCGAGGCGTCGACGACGTAGACGTGGGCGCCGCTGCCGTCGAGCCGCACCGACGTCCCGGCACCGGCCACCGCGCCGGGCTCACCCGTGACGACGTCGCCGACGAAGCGGGCGTCGTACCCGCCCGCGGAGTCGGCCGCCGTCCGGCCGGTCGTCTCGTCGAGCCGCCACCAGGCGACCGGTCCGGCGGTGCGGACGGCACCGGCGTAGTCGTCGCCCGTCGCGGGGCTCGCGGCCGGCGTCGTGGTCGCCGGGGCCGAGGTGGACGACGACGGGACGCCGGGTGCGGCCGACCCGGCGGTGCAGCCCGCCGTGAGCGCGACGGCGGCCGCCCCGACGAGCCACCGGCGACGTCCCCCTGACCCGTGCATCACCGCTCCCGTCGTCGTGCCCGGTGCACCCGCACCGGCGCGTTCCTGCACCGGCGTTCCGTGCCCGGTCCCGATCCGTCAGCCCGGCAGTGCCGCCTCGACCTCGGTGAGAGCCTCGTCGACGGCCCGCACGAGCAGGTCGCCGTCCGCGTCCGAGAGCACCATCGGTGGCTTGATCTTCAGGACATTGTGGTCCGGGCCGTCGCTCGACAGCAGGACGCCGCGGCGCTTGACCGCCTCGACGACCGCGGACGCCGCGGCGCCGGCCGGGGTGCGGGCCTGCCGGTCGGTGACGAGCTCGACGCCGAGGAACAGGCCCCGGCCGCGGACGTCACCGACGAGCGGGTGCCGCTCGCCGACGGCGCGCAGGTCGGCGAGCAGCCGGCCGCCGAGCCGGGCGGCGTGCGCGCGCAGCCGCTCGTCGACGACGACGTCGAGCACGGCCTGCCCGACCCGCGCCGACACCGGGTTGCCGCCGAAGGTGTTGAAGTACTCCATCCCCGTGAGGAAGGACCGGGCCACCTCCGGCGTCGTGACGACGGCCCCGATCGGGTGCCCGTTGCCGATCGGCTTGCCGAGGGTCACGACGTCGGGGACGACGCCGTGCTCCTCGAAGGCCCACCAGGCGGTTCCGACCCGGCCGAACCCGGTCTGCACCTCGTCGGCGACGCAGATCCCGCCGGCGGCCCGCACCCGCTCGTAGGCCCCGGCGAGGAAGCCCTCGGCGAGCACGACCTGGCCGGCCGTCCCCGGGATCGCCTCCGCGAAGAACGCCGCCGGGCGTCGTCCCGCCTCCGCGATCCCGTCGAGCAGGCCGTCGAGGTCGCGCAGGTACGCGGGGACCCCGGCGTCGTCGCCGTCGCGGTGGACGCCGCGGTAGGCGTCCGGCATCGGGACGACGTGCGTGCGCTCGGGCTTGCCGAGGCCGCCGGGGGCGTCGAACTTGTACGGGCTGATGTCGATGATGCTCGTCAGGTGCCCGTGGTAGGCGTGGTCGAGCACGACGACGTCGCGGGCGCCGGTGTGCGCGTAGGCCAGCCGCAGCGCGAGGTCGTTGGCCTCGGAGCCGGAGTTGACGAGGAAGACGACGCTCAGCGGGTCGGGCATCGTGCCGGCGAGCCGCCGGGCGTACGTCGTCACCGCGTCGTGCAGGTAGCGGGTGTTCGTGTTGAGCAGCGCCTGCTGCTCCGCGGCGGCGGCGACGACCCGCGGGTGGCAGTGCCCGACGTGCGCGACGTTGTTCACGAGGTCGAGCCAGCCGCGGCCGTCGGTGTCGTAGAGGTGGGCGCCCTCGCCGCGGACGATGTGGAGCGGCTCGCGGTAGCTCAGGCTCAGTGCGGGGGAGAGGTGGTGGCTGCGCTCGCGGGCGATCTCGGGCGCGCTCCGGGGTGCGGCGCCGCGCAGGCCGCGCGGGTCGGCGAGCACGAGGTTCGGGTCGGGGGACAGGCTCTCCCAGACGGCGAGCTCCGCGCGCGGCGCGACGCCGGGCACGTCGACGCCGAGGCCGAGCAGGTCGGTGAGGAGCTGGAGGTGGAGGTGCGGCGCCCAGCCGCCGTTCTCGTGCCGGTCGCCGACCTCGGCGACGACGGCGCCTGCCGGGACCCGTTGCCCGGGCGTGAGTCTCGGCAGGGACGGGCGGGACAGGTGGCCGTACAGCGTGAAGAACGGGGCGCCGTCCGGGTGCTCGGGGGTCGCCGGTGTGCGGTGCTCGAGGATGACGACGGGCCCGTAGTCGAGCGGCGCCGCGTTGTCCGCGAGGGCGACGACGACACCGTCGACGGGGGCGTGCACCGGGGTGCCCGCCGGCACGAACAGGTCGACGCCGAGATGCACGGACCGCTTCTCCGGCAGGCCGTCCGGCCCCGTCTCGCCGGTGTCGAAGAGGTCGGTCGTGTAGACCTGCCGGTCCTCCAGGTACGGACCGATGCCGACGCGGGCGGCGTCGATCGCGTCGGCCGACCAGTCGTACGGCCCGCGCGGCAGGTCGGCGAGCGGGGCGGCGAGCACGGGGGCGAGAGCGTCGGTGGGCAGCTGCGCGAGGTGCGCCCGGACGGCGCGCGCGTGCGGCACCGGCTCGAGGCCGCACGCCTCGCGCAGGCGGTACGTCGTCAACGGGTCGTCGCCGGACCCGTTGCGGCACAGCCGTTCCAGCAGTGCCCGGACGGCGGCCTGGCTCACGAGCAGGTACGCGTTGCCCGGGTCGGCCGCGTGCTGGACCGCGGCCATGACGATGCTCGTCGCGAGCCGGGCCTTGACGAGTCCCTGAAGCAGCACCACCTCGGCGGCCGACAGCGGCGCCTGCGCGTGGTAGCCCTCGACGACCGGCAGGACGGCCCGCCACGGGTCGCCGGCGGTGTTGCGCGAGGCAGAGCCGTTGCGCGAGAGCGTGTCCGCCATCGCGTAGGTGAGCGCCACCCCGAGCCCGCAGACCCGCGGCGCCCGGCAGAGGTCGCCGAAGTCGACGAGCGCGGTGACGGTGCCGTCCGGCCCGAGGACGACGTTGCCCTCGTTCGCGTCGTTGTGGACCGCCTGCTGCGGCAGCGACCCCAGCCGCGGCAGCGTGTCCGCGGCGAACCGGGTGAGGACGCCCGTGACGACGGCGCGCAGGCCCGGGTCGGTCACCGCGGCCGCGTCGGCGAGCCGGTCGGCCGCGGTGAGCAGGTTCCAGCGGTGGGTCCGGCCCAGGTGCGGGTGCTCGAACGGCGCCAGTGCTGCGTCGACCACGGCGACGGTCCGGCCGAGGCTGCGCAGGGCGGCCGCACGCGCGCTCCCGTCGGACGGTGCTCCGTCGGCCCAGGTCGTGCCGTCGGACCAGGACAGCGCCCGGCCGATCCTCGTCGCCGTCCCGTCCCCGTCAGGTGCGACGTCGACGTCGACCCACGCGGCGCCGTCCGGGGTCCGAAGGACGTGCGGCACGAGACCCGCGGCCGGCCCGCCGGCGAGGTGCTCCAGCGCCGCGTTCTCGAGGTCGACGTCGTCGCCGTCCTCGGGTGCGTGCACCTTGACCACGGCCCGGCGCCCGGTCGCGCCGTCCTCGACGAGGCCGTTCCAGGTGCGCTCGCCCGGGAGCGGCCGCACCTGTCCCTCGATCCCGAACCGCGCCGCCACTCGTCCGATGACCCGATCCATCTCCACCCGCCGGAGCCTAGGGGAGGGGCAGCGCGGCGACGCGCTCGACCATGGCGCGCGTCCCCGGCGTCAGGCCGACCCCCGCGGTGCCGGGCCAGGTGTCGACCTCGGCGCGGGCCCGGGCGACCCACGCCCGGGTGAGGGTGTAGAGGTCGGCGTAGTAGTCCGCGACGAGCCCGTTGATGTGCAGGCGCTCGGGGAACGGCGCCTCGTCGGCGAGGTAGCCCCGGCAGATCTCGGCCCCCTCGGCGATCCGGGCGGCGGCCCAGTCGTCGAGCGCGTCGAGGCTCGCGCGCAGGTCGTCCAGGCTGCCCTGGTCGGCGAAGAGCACCCGGAGCAGCGGTTCGATGTCGAGCGAGGGCTCTGCGGGGGGTGTCCCGAGCCAGGACCGCAGCGCCTCCCGCCCCGCCGGGGTGATCTCGTAGACCCGCCGCCGGCGTCTGCCTGTCAGCTCCTCCCGGACGGCCGCGAACCCTTTCGCGACAAGGCGTTTCGGCTCGGCGTAGAGCACGCTCTCGGCCCGGGGGAGGACGAACCGCAGGCTCCGTCGTGCCTGGGCGGTCAGGTCGTACGTGCCCCACGGGCGCAGCGCGAGGAGGCCGAGCACCCCGGCGGCCGTCGTCGAGCCCGGACCGGCCGGATCAGGTGTCGCGGAGGTCCCGTCGGGGCGGGCGTTGTTCGTCACGGGCTTGACTTTACTCCGCATCGGAGTAACTCTCGAATGGTCCGAACCGGAGTATCGTCGAGGAAGTCAGGGGAGAGAGATGTTCGACTACGTCGTCGTGGGGGCGGGGGCCGCCGGGTGCGTCCTCGCGGCGCGGCTCACGCAGGACCCGGATGTCCGGGTGCTGCTCGTGGAGGCGGGCGGGGACGACCGGGCGCTCGACGTCCGGGTGCCCGCCGCGTTCGCCAAGCTGTTCCGCACCGCACGGGACTGGGCCGTCGACACCCGGCCGCAGCCCGGGCTCGGCGGGCGCCGGCTCTTCTGGCCGCGCGGGCGGATGCTCGGGGGCAGCACGTCGATGAACGCGCAGATGTGGGTGCCCGGCGAGCGCTCCGACCTCGACGGCTGGGCCGCGGCCGGGGCCGTCGGCTGGGCCTGGGACGACGTCGCGCCCTACCTGGACCGGGCCGCCCGCACCGTCGGCGTCCGGCCGCTCCAGGAGACCGGGGTGCTCACCGGGGCCTTCCTCGAGGCCGCCGCCGGGGCGGGCGCGGACAGCGCCCGGGCGAGTGACGTGACGCAGCAGGGCGGCCGCCGGCGCAGCGCTGCGGACGCGTACCTGCGCCCGGCCCTCGGCCGGCCCAACCTCGAGGTCCGCACCGGCGTGACGGTGCGCAGGGTCGTCGTCGAGGCGGGCCGGGCGGTCGGCGTCGAGGTCGCCGGGCCGGCGGGTCCCGAGGTCGTCCGGGCCCGCCGCGAGGTCCTGCTCTCGGCGGGTGCCGTCCACAGCCCGTACCTGCTGCTGCGGTCGGGGATCGGCCCGGCGACGCACCTCGCTGCATCGGGCGTCCCGGTCGTCGCCGACCTCCCGGGCGTGGGCGAGCACCTCGCCGACCACCTCATGGCCATCACCGTGCGCCTCACCGACGCGCCGGTCTCGCTCGCGGACGCCGCCGCGCTGCGCAACGTCGTCCGTTACCTCGTCCGGCGCCGCGGACCGCTCACCTCGAACGTCGCCGAGGCGTACGCGCTGGCCCGCACCCGCCCCGGCCTCACCGCACCCGACGTCGAGCTGGTCTTCGCCCCGGTGCCGTACCTCGACCACGGTGCGACGCCGCCGCCCGGGCACGGGTACTCGGTGGGTGCGGTGCTGCTCACCCCGCGGAGCACCGGGTCGGTCCGGCTCGCGCCCGGGGACGCCGGGGCCCCGCCGGCGGTCGACCCGCGGTACCTGTCCGACCCCGACGGTGCGGACCTGCGGGCCCTCGTGGCCGGCGTCCGTCTGACCGGCCGGGTGCTCGACGCCCCCGCCTTCGCCCGCTTCCGGGGCCGTCCGCTGCGCCCGGCCGCCGGCGACGCCGCCCTCGCCCCGGACGCCACCGACGCGGACGTCGCGGCCTTCGTCCGGGCCCAGGCGGAGACGATCTACCACCCGGTCGGCACCTGCCGGATGGGCACCGGCCCGGACGCCGTCGTCGGCACCGACCTGCGGGTGCGGGGCGTGCCCGGGCTGCGCGTCGTCGACGCCTCCGTCATGCCGGGCGTCGTCCGGGGACATCCTCAGGCCATGACGTACGCGATCGCCGAGAAGGCGGCCGAGGCCCTGCGGGCGGACGCCGTCCGGGGCGGCCGCGAGCGGGTCGAGCTCCGGCCGGGCCGGCGGTGACGGCGCCCCGGCTCGTCGTCGACCGCGCCGGCGTCGCCCGCGGGCTGCTCGAGGCGGGGGCCGACCTCGCGGCGCTCCTGCGATCGCTGCCCGGCGGCGCGGCCGACCGCCCGGTGCCGGGGCTGGACTGGACCGTCGGCGAGACGGCGGCCCACGTCGTGACCGTCGTGCGACGCTCGCTGGGCGACCGGCGGCGCAGCGCGTCGCCCGCCGACACCCACGTCCTCAACGCGACCTGCCTCGACGAGCTCGCCGAGCGCCGTCCGGACCGGCTGGCGGACCTGCTCGCGGCCGAGGTGCCCGTGGTCGTCGGCGAGGTGCTGCCGCGGTTCCCGGACGACGACCTGCCCGTCGCCTTCCACGGCGGCACGACGACCCGGCTGCTCACGGCCTACGGGATCATGCTCTTCGACCTGCTCGTGCACCGCCGGGACATCGCGGCGGCGGTCGGCCGGGACGTCCGGCTGCCGCCCGGGCCCGCGGCCCTCGGTCTGCAGGCCCTGCTCGAGCTGCTCCCTGCCTGGCTCGACCGGCGGGCCGCCGGCCCGCACGCCCCGGGCCTCGACGTCGTCCTGCGGGTCGCCGGGGACCGGTCGTACCGGCTGGTCGTCGCCTCCGGCACCCTGAGGGTCGGGCCCGCCGACGGCGTGGAGCAGGCCGCGCCCGAGGTCCGGGTCGACCCGGAGCACCTGCTGCTCGTGCTGTGCCGGCGGGTGACCCCCGACGACCCGCACCTGGCCCGGCTCCAGGGGTTCCTCGCGCCGATCTGAGGGGCGTGGCCGACCTCCACCGCTCCTCCACACGAAGCGACCAGCAGGTCCACAGCGGCTGGCTACCGTCGTGGGCATGAGGTCGGACTCGTGAGGCTGGACCTGCGCCCGCTCGACCCGGTGCGCTCCATCAAGGCCAAGCTCGGGCTGCTCGTCGCGTCGAGCATCGTCGCGGGCGTGCTCACCACGTGGATCGGGTTCGACTACCTCGGGTGGCGCGGCCGCTGGAGCATGGCGTTCGCCGTCGCGGTGGGGCTGATCGTGACCCAGGTGCTCGCGCACGGCATGACGTCCCCCTTGCGGCAGATGACGTCCGCGGCGCGGGAGATGGCCGCGGGCCGGCCGGCGACACCCGTCCGGACGACGAGCCGCGACGAGGTCGGCGAGCTCGCCCGCGCGTTCACCGCGATGTCCCGCGACCTCGCGAAGGTCGACCGGCAGCGCCGCGACCTGCTCGCCAACGTGGCCCACGAGCTGAAGACCCCGGTCGCCGCGCTGCGGGCCCAGCTCGAGAACCTCGTGGACGGCGTCCGCGAGCCCGACGGACCGGCCCTCACCGAGGCGCTCGACCAGACCGAGCGGCTCGCCGCACTCGTCGAGGACCTCCTCGACCTCGCCCGCGCCGACGCGGGCGTCGCCCCGCTGCGCCGGACCGCCGTGGCCGTCCGGGCGGTGGCGGACGACGTCGCGCACGAGGTCGGCATCGCCCGGCCCGGCCGCGACGTGCTCGTGGACGTCCCCGAGGACCTCACCGCGGACGCCGACCCGGCCCGGCTGCGCCAGGTGCTCGTCAACCTCGTCGACAACGCGGCCCGGCACGCCACGGAGGGCGGCCGGGTCGACGTCCGCTGCCGGTCCGACGGTGCCGGCGGGCTCGTCGTCGAGGTCACCGACGACGGCCCCGGCATCCCGCGCGACCAGTGGGACGCCGTCTTCGAGCGCTTCGAGCACGGCACCACGCCGGAGCCCGCCGGCGCCCCGGCGGGCCGGTCCGGCGGCGGCGGGACCGGGCTCGGCCTCGCCATCGCCCGTTGGGCGGTGGCGCTGCACGGCGGCCGGATCGCGGTCGTCCCCTCACCCCGCGGCTGCCGGATCCGCGCCGAGCTGCCGGCCGCACCTGTGGCGCCGTCGAACGGCACCACCCCGAACGCCCCGACGAGGCAGGAGACCTCCCGTGCCTGACGAGACCCCGAGCACCGACCCGAAGAGCCCTGCCGCGCCGGGCGCGCCCACGACCCGGACCGCGCCGGTCGCCGGCGGCACGGTGCACGCGACCCCGCCGCCCGGGCGGACCCAGACCGTGGAGACCGCCTGGGCGGGGCACCCCGGCTACACCGCGCCGTACGCCACGCCTCCCGGGTTCATCGGCCCGCGCCGCCCCACGCTCGTCGAGCGCTACTGGCCGAAGCCGGCGACACCGCCGTCCGTGGCCCTGCTCGCCGCCTGCCTCGCTGTCGGCCTGGTCGTCGCGTCGACGTTCTACGCGCCGCGGCTGGGGCTGCAGTCCGGGCTCGTCGCGGCCGCGCTCACCGTGGTCGCCGTCCTCGCGACCCGGGGCGACGACCGCCCCCGCTCGGCCTACCGGACGACGGCGGCCGGCCTGGCCGTCGCCCTGGCCTGGGTCCCGGCGGTCCGGGACGCCGCCCCGACCGTCGCGCTGAGCGTCGTCGGCGCGCTCGGGCTCGCGCTGCTCGCCGCCGCGGACGGCCGGACCTGGCCGTCGGTGTTCCTCACGGGGCCGGCCACGGCCGTCGCGAGCGTCCGCGGGGCGCTGTGGGCCGGCTCCCGGTTCGCCTCGGTGAAGCGGCCCGCCGGGCTCGGCCCGTGGCTGCGCGGAGGTGCTCTCGGCCTCCTCGTCGTCTGGGTCGTCGGCGCCCTGCTCGCCTCCGCCGACTCGGCGTTCGCCGCGGTCGTCGACGCCGTCGTCCCGAGCCTGGACCTGGAGTCGCTGCCCGGCCGCGCCGTGCTGCTCGTCATCGGGGCGGTGTTCGCGCTCGCCCTCGCGACGCTCGCCGCCTCGCCGCCCCGCTGGGAGGCCGTGCGGGTGCCGTACCGCGCCGGGTCCACCGTCGAGTGGGCGGTGCCGCTCGTGCTCGTCGACGCCGTCCTCGCGGTCTTCGTCGCCGTACAGGCGGCCGTCATGTTCGCCGCCCGCCCGGACGCGCTCCTCGGCACCGGGACGACGGCCGCCGAGCGGGCCCGTCAGGGCTTCGGCCAGCTCGTCGCCGTCACGCTCATCGCCGTCGTCCTGCTCGCCTGGGCCGGCCGCCGGGCCGGCACCGACCGGTCGAGCGGGCGGCGGCTGCTCGCGCTGCTCGGCGGCGGCCTCGTCGTCCTCGTGCTCGTCGTCGTCGCGTCGGCGCTGCGCCGGATGGCCCTCTACGAGCAGTACTTCGGCTGGACCGTGCTGCGCCTGCACGTCGCGGCGTTCGAGGTCTGGCTCGCCGTCGTCCTCGTGCTCTGCGGGCTGGCGTGGACGGTGCGCCGGGTCGACCTCGTCGCGCGCGGCGTCGTCCTCGCCGCCGCCGGCGCGCTGCTCGGGCTGAACCTCCTGAGCCCCGACGCCGTCGCCGCGTCGGCGAACGTCGACCGGTACGCGGCGACGGGCAAGGTCGACCTCGCCTACCTGGCCCGGCTGTCGGACGACGCCGTGCCCGCCCTGACCCGGCTGCCCGCCGCGGACAAGGTCACGGTGCTCGAGGGGCGCGTCGCCAAGCACGACCCCTGGTACGCGGTGAACCTGTCCCGGCTGCGGGCCGCGGGGATCCTGCCGGACACGGCCCCGCCGTCGGAGCTCGGGCGGCTCGAGATCCCGGACCAGTCGTGAGCCGGCCGGCCCGCCTCACACCCCGCTGGCCACCGGGTTCGGGTCGGTCGGGGCGACGGCCACCTCGCGGAGCAGCCAGGCGACGGCCTCGGTCGCCGTCCAGCCCTCGGTGTTGCCGCCGTGCAGCCAGTGCTCGCTGTCGAGCCGCCGGGCGCCGGCGAGGTCCGCGCCGAGGGTGACCATCGGCTCCTCGACGTAGCCGTCCTTGCGGTGCTGCCCGAGGCCGACGTCGGAGGTGAGCGCGTTGCACAGGCACTTCGCGCCCGCGGTGCCGTCCGGGTCGCCGCCCTTGCGGATGAACACGTCGACCGGCTCGGCCGGGCAGCGGTAGCCGACCTGCCCGTTCGCCCGGGCGTACGGCTGGCGCAGGTAGCCGAGGTCGCACAGCCGCGGACGGCGCTCGTACTCGGCGTCGTCCGAGAGCGTCCCGGGGAGCTGGGCGACCTTGAAGGGGAACCCGGTCGGGGACGCCGAGGCCTCGGTCCGGACCTCGAGCGTGCCGGCGCGCAGGGCGAGGAGGAGCTCCTCGCGGAGCGGGTCGAGCAGCCCGGACTCCCGGGACAGCGCGAAGAGCGTGCCGACCTGGACGCCGGCCGCACCGGACTCCAGGGCCTTCTTCACCATCTCCGGCTCGCCGTAGCCGCCCGCGAGCCAGAACGGCAGGCCGATCGAGGCGAGCGCCTCGAGGTTCGCGTCGTCCCGCGGGCCGTAGACCGGCTGGCCGGTCTCGTCGAGCACGAGCTTGCCGCGCGGCGGGGCGTTGTGACCGCCCGCGACGGGGCCCTCGACGACGAAGCCGTCGGGGCGGGTGGAGTCCTCGCGGTTGAGGTACTGCGCGAGGACGTGCGAGGACACGATCGCGAGGAAGGTCGGCCGGCGCAGCGGCGGCAGCGCGTCGCGCGGAGCGAGCGTCGTCGGGTCGAGCGTGACGTGCCCGGACTCGCCGCCCGCGACGTCGACGGTGACGGTGCCGGGCCGGTGCTCGGCGAGCTCGTCGAGCAGGTGCGGGATCTCGCGCGGGATGCCCGCGCCCATGAGGACGACGTCGATCCCCGCGAGCATCGCGCCGTAGGCCGCGGCCGGGGTCGCCATCTGGATCTTCTCCAGGAAGTTGATCCCGACGAGGCCGGTGTGGCCCTCCTTGGCGAGCCAGACCTCGACGAAGTTGCCGACGACGCTCAGCTCGTCACGGTGCTGGTCGGGGCGCAGGCCGAGCCGCGGGACCGGCCGGTACGGCTCGCCGTCGCGGCCCTCGGGGCGCAGGTAGGCGTCCACGACCCGGCGGGCGACGTCCGGCAGGGGGAAGTCGGCCAGCGCGCGCTGGACGTGACCGCCGGGGTCGCCGTCCTGCAGCCGGCGCGCGACGACGACGTCGAGCGCGGTGCCGGACACGACGCCGAGCTGGCCGGTCCGGGCGACGGCGTTCGCGAGCTGCCAGGAGGACACGCCGACGCCCATGCCGCCCTGGATGACGACAGGCAGACGTACGAGAGGAGCTGGGGACATCGTCGTACCTCGGGTGGACTCGGTCGGACGGGTGAATGCCAGCGTCGCAGGAGCCTCCAAGATCGCCGGGGGTCCTAGGTCCTGTCCAGCACTGCGGGAGGGCCGGTCAGCCGTCGAGCGCGGCCCCGAAACGGCCGCCGGTGTCGCGGACGCCGACGATGCCGGGGGTGTCGGCCTCGACGAGGGTGGTGCCGAGCGGTGAGGCGCCGCCGCCGTCCGAGCCGTCGAACCAGTTGACCGCTCCGGCGCCGGCCACCCCGCCCAGGTCCTCGCCCGGGACGCCGATGAGCAGCGACCAGTCCGTCGCGCCGCCGTGACCGGAGAGCGTCGAGCCGAAGCCGTCACCGGCCTCGGCCGTGCCGGGCACCCGTGCCGAGTCCTGGGTGAACGTGCCGACGATCGTGAGGTCCGGCAGCGGGGTCGGGCCGGTCGCGGACTCCTCGAGGAACGTCACGGACCCGGCTCCGGCGTGCCCGGAGACGACGTCCCCGGGGGCGCCGATGACGACGCTGTTCCTGGAGCTCTTCTCGTCGAAGGCCGCGACGAGCAGGGCCGCGCCGAACCGGTCACCGGGTGCGGGGGCGCCGGCGACGCCGCGGGTGGCCTGGGTCACCACGGTGCTCCCGGCGCCGGTCGGGCCGGCGGCCGTCCCGGGCACGAACGTCACCGAGCCGGCCGACGCGTTCTCGCCCGGGGCGCCGACGGCGAGGTCCTCGGTGAACACGCCGGGGAAGCCGACGTCGCCCGCCGCGAGCGCGGCGCCGAACAGGTCGCCCGGCTCGGCGGTGCCGGGGACGCCGGGGCTGTCCTGGTCGAACGCCCTCGCCGTGAACGGGGCGCGGATCCCGCCGCCCGGGTTGCTGAGCACGACGACGGCACCCCGGCCGGCGTTCTCGCCGGGGACCCCGACGGCCAGGTCGTCGTCGCCGTCGCCGTCGAAGTCGCCGGTGGCCAGGGCTCGGCCGAACCGGTCGCCGTTCTCCGGGGTACCGGGCACGCCCGCCGAGGCGGCGCTGACGACCGGCTGCGGGAAGGTCGCCGTGCGCGCCGCGAGCTGGGCGCCGGTGACGACGGCGAAGCCGCCCTGCTCGGTGCCGGTCGACGTGACCCGCTCGCCGAAGGCGCCGATGACGAGGTCGGTCCGGGCGTCGCCGTCGAGCTCGGCGGTGAGCAGGACCGCGCCGAACTGCTCGCCGGGGCGGGCGGTCGCGCCGCTGAAGGAGCTCTCGCCGAAGACCCGGTTCGGGACTGACGCGTTGCCGAAGAGGATCGTCACCGAGCCCCGGCCGCCGTTCTCGCCCGGGGCGCCGATCGCCAGGTCGCCGCAGCCGTCGCCGTCGAAGTCGCCGATCGCCGTCGCGGCACCGAACCGGTCCCCGGCCTCGGAGGTGCCCGGCACAGTGGCGCCGCCCGGCAGCACCGGGGCACCCTGCACGAGCCGCAGGTCGTGGAAGACGGTCCCGACGCGGGAGACGACGTGGACGGCGCCCTCGTCGGCGCCCCGGCCCGGCTCGCCGACGGCCCAGTCGTTGAGCAGGTCGCCGGTGAGGTCGAACGGCCGTGGCACCTCCGGGACGGTGCAGGTGCCGATGAGGGCGCGGGCCGCCGGGGCGACGGCGACGGCCGACAGCAGGGCGGGCGCGGCGAGGGCGGCGGCCGCGAGCAGCCGGAGGGTCGTGGCACCGGACCGGGACGAGCGGGACATGGCCACTCCTTCGGCTGCGACGTGCGGCGCATCCTAAGATCAACAAGTGCCGCCGGGGAACCCCCGTCCGCGGGGGCGGCGGATACCCGGTCCGCCGCAGGTCACGGCAGGATGTGCCCGTGACCGAGCAGCCCGCCCCCGAGGGCGTCGTCTTCCCCGCCGACGGCGGCCGCCGCTCGACGTCGCGGACCGGGCAGGCGGTGGTCGCGGACGCCGTCCGCACCTACGACCCCGACCTCGCGGCCCGGGTCGAGGGCCTGCCGGACTGGCGGACCGGGTACCTCGACCCGTTCCGGCACCTCACCCTGCTCGAGGGCGCCGGGCCGGTCGAGATCGCCAGCGCTGGGCTGGACTCGGTGCACGCCCGGTTCGTCGTCGACGTCGGCGGCAAGGACCTGCCGCTCGACGTCGCCCTCGGCGGCGGCGTCGCCGACGAGGAGCGGATGCCCTCGATCCACACGGTCGTCGTCGAGGGGCGTGGCGCGCCGGTGGCGGACGGCGCGGGAGCGGGCGGGCTGTCGGTGCCGTACGCGGGCGGCCGGCTCGCCGGGGACGCCCTCGGCCACCGGCTCGACGCGTGGCTCGCCGCCGGAACGGTCGAGCCGTCGTTCGCGGACGCCGTCCGGTCCGTGGCCGCCCACCCCGGCTGGCTCGACGCCCGCGATCTCACGGTCGTCGTCCTCGGCGCGGGCGCCGAGATGGGCCCGCTCGTCTCGCTGCTGCGCTGGGGCGCGCACGTCGTCGCCGTCGACCTGCCGCGCCCCGCGATCTGGCGCCGGCTCCTCGAGGTGGCCCGAGCGTCCCCCGGCCGGCTCTCCGTCCCGGTCTCGCGCTGGCTGCCCGCCGGGGCCTCCGACGACGAGATCGCCGACGCCGCCGGGGTCGACCTGCTCACCCAGGCGCCCGCCGTCCTCGGCTGGCTCGCCCGGATCGAGGGCCCGTTCACGCTCGGGCACTACGTCTACGCGGACGGCGCGCTGCACACCCGGGCGTCGGTCGCCGTCGACGCAGTGACCGCCGGCCTGCTCGCCGCCCGGGACGACGTCTCGCTCGCGTTCCTCGCGACGCCCACGGACGCCTTCCTCGTGCCGGCCGACGCCGTCGAGGACTCCCGCCGCCGCTACGCCGACCGCACGCTCCTCGGGCGGCTGGGCCGGGTCGGTTCCGCGGGCCGGCTCTTCACGCCGAACTACGACGGTGTCGTCGACCTGCCCGACGGCACCCCGGTCGGCCTCAACGACTCGCTCGTGCCGCAGCAGGGCCCGAACTACGCGCTCGCCAAGCGGATCCAGCGCTGGCGGGCGGTGCAGGCACGGGCCTCGGGCCGGCTCGTGTCGCTCAACGTCGCGCCCGCGACCCGGACCCGCTCGGTCATGCGCAACCGGGTGCTCGCCGCCGCGTACGCCGGGGCGCACCGGTTCGGTGTCGAGGTCTTCGACCCGTCGACGTCGAACACCCTGATGGCCGCGCTGCTCGTGCACGACCTGCGCGACCCGTCCGCGGTGGCCAACCCCGCCGTCGACCTCGCGCACCCGCTCGAGATCGTCTGGCAGGGCGCGAACCACGGGGGCCTGTGGCGCACCCCGTGGAAGCCCCGCTCCGTGCTCGGCATCGCCGTCGTCCTCGGCATGGTCCAGCGCGGCGCCTGACCGCCGTCCCCCACCCCCACATCCGCTCATGCTCGCGGCGGGTACCGGAAACGTGCTGCGAGAGCGCGGATTCCGGTACGCGGCGCGAGCATGAGCGGATGTGGGGGTGGGG
>NZ_MWLL01000081.1 GCF_002198675.1 Kineosporia sp. R_H_3
GCGTACGCCGTCCCCCAGTCCGGCACGTCGGTCGAGTAGAACGCCGGCTCGAAGAACTTGTACTCCAGCACCAGTCGCTGTTCCCCCGAGAGCTGGGAGTAGATCTCGGCCAGCGAGGTCGCGAGGTTGTCCTGGCGGGCCCGCAGGTCGTTCTGGCCCGGGTAGTTCGCGCCGTCCGCCAGCCAGATCTTCAGGTCCCGCGACCCCGTCGCCGTCATCACGTCGATGCAGTCCAGGTGGTGCTCCACCGCCCGGCGCCGCGCGGCCGGGTCGCTCGAGGTCAACGACCCGAACTTGAACGCCTCGTCCTGGAACGTGTTGCTGTTGATCGTCCCCAGCGTCAGACCCAGGTCACCTGCGTACCCGGCCAGCGCCGCGTAGTCGTCGACCGCGTCCCAGGGGATGTGCAGCGCCACGCTCGGCGCCAGGCCCGTGTACTGGTGCACCTGTGCGGCATCCGCGAGCTTCTCGTGCACCGACCGCGGCGTCCCCGCCGTCGGCCACACCCGGAACCGGGTCCCCGAGTTCCCGAACGCCCACGACGGCAGCTCGATCGCCTGCGCCGCCAGCACGTCCTGGACAGGACCGATGTCAACCATTGGTTCACCCTTTCGAGATGCCGCTGGTGCGGCCGCGGACCGGGAGAGCCGCGGCCGCACCGGATGGTGGGCCCGGTACGGACGGGGTCAGCCCTTGACGGCTCCCGAGGTCATCCCGCTGACGATCTTGCCGTTGAAGAGGACGAAGACGAGCAGCGGCGGGATCGTGATGACGAGGATGTTCATGAAGAGCAGGTTGTACTGGGTGCTGAACTGGCTGAGGAAGTTGTAGAGGGTCAGCTGGACCGTGGCGTTCTCGTCGCCCGGGGTGAAGTACAGCGGGTTGACGAAGTCGTTGAAGATGAACACCGAGTTCGTGAGGATCGACGTGATGGTCACCGGGCGCAGCAGCGGGAAGATGACCCGGAAGAACAGCGTGAGGCTCGAGCAGCCGTCGATGACCGCCGCCTCGTCGAGCTCGCGCGGGATCGCGGCGATGAACGCGCGGTAGAGCAGGATCGTGAAGGACATCGAGAACGCGACCTCGACGAGCACGAGCCCGGGGATCGTCTTGAACAGGTGAAGCTTCTGCAGCACCCAGATCGTCGGGACGATCGCGGGCGGGATGATGAGGCCGGACAGGATGAGCGCGCCGACGACGTCGGACACCCTGCCGGGCCGGCGCTGCAGGACGAACGCGACCATCGAGCAGAGCACGACGAGGATCGCGACCGACGAGACCGTGAGGATCGTCGAGTTCTTGAAGGCGACGAGGAGCATCCCGTCCCGGGCGGCGAACACCTCCCTGAGGTTGTCCAGGACCGGCCACGTCGTCGGCAACGAGAACGTGAGGTCGGAGGCCTCGAACTCGTCCTTGAAGGCCGTGAGGACGATGAAGACGAACGGGACGACGAAGACGACGAGAGCGGCGCCGACGGCGAGCACCTCGGTGCCGAGGCGTCGCAGCCGGCGGGCGGGAGTGAGGGTCTGCGCGCTCACAGGTCGACCTCCCGGGAGCTGAAGAACCGGGCCAGGGGGAAGACGATCGCCGACACGAGGAGGAACAGCACGACGTTGCCCGCGGTGGCCAGCCCGTAGAAGCCGGCCTGGTACTGCTTGTAGATGACCGAGGCGATGGTGTCGCTGGCGAAGCCGGGCCCGCCTCCGGTCATCGTCCAGATGAGGTCGAACGAGCGCAGGCCGCCGATGAACGACAGCAGGATCACGGTGAAGGTGGCGGGCCGGGCGAGCGGCAGGGTGACGTTCCAGAACTGGGTCCAGGCGCCGCCGCCGTCGACCTCGACGGCCTCGTAGTAGTCCCGCGGGATCGACAGGATCCCTGCGATGTAGATGACGGTCGCAAGCCCGACGCCCTTCCAGACGTCCACCGCGGCGACGGACAGCAGGGCGGTGTCCGGGTCGCCGAGCCAGTCCGGGCCGGTGATCCCGACCTTCGCCAGTGCGGCGTTGACGATCCCGAAGTCGGGTTGCAGGAGCACGCTGAACGTGATGCCGACCGCGACCGTGCTCACGAGCACCGGGAAGAACGTCAGCGCCCGCAGCAGCCCCTTGAGCCGGATGCTCGACGTGAGGACGATCGCCAGCAGCATCCCGAGGACGACCTTGAGGCCGCTCGTGGTCACCGCGTAGACGAGGGTGTTCACGAGGCTGGAGCGCAGCGACTGCTCGGAGAAGAACTGGCGGAAGTTGTCCAGCCCGATCCACTCGGACTCGAACAGGTCCCACCGGGTGAAGGCGAAGTAGAACGAGATGAGGGTCGGCAGCACGAAGATGACGCCGTAGACGACGCCGGCCGGTGCGTAGAACCAGTACGAGTACCTGCGCTGCGTCGTCCCGCGCACCGCCGACGCCCGCGCAGGCGTCGGGGCGGCCCGGCCGGGCCCCGCGTCACCGCGGGACCCGGCCGTCCGAGCGTTGCTGCTCGACGGGGACTGCATCACCAACGGGTCACCAGCCGGCCAGGCCCAGCTGCTTGGCCTGCTTCGTGACGTCCTTGTCGTACTGGTCGGCGGCCTCCTTCGCCGGCGTCTGGCCGGTCTCTACGGCGGTGGTGATCTGCTCCAGGGCCGGCCCCTTGACCGGCGAGAGGAACTCCAGCGCCGGGGAGTTGTTGCCGCCGTCGATGTACGCCTTGATGTCGTTGATGACCGGCGCCGCGTCCGCCGGGGTCGTGACCCCCTTGACGAGCGAGGGGCCGGTCGGCGGGACGGCCGCGTACATGGCCGCGACGCCCTCCGGCGAGGCCACGAAGCCCACGAACGTCTTGGCCGCCTCGATGTTCTTGCCGGCCGACGGGATGTACTGGCCGCCCGGCATCCACAGCGTCGCGCAGTTCTTCGCGGCGTCGTCACCCGGGATCCCGAAGAAGCCGATCTTCGCGGCCTGGTCCTTCGGCAGGGTCCCGACCGGGAAGGTGAGCATCGGGAACTGCGCGGCCTTGCCGGAGACGAGGAGCTTCATGCCCTGGTCGAACGTCGTCGAGCCGGCACTCTTGTTGAGCCAGCCCTTGCTGCTCGCCTCGGCCGTCTTCTCGAAGCCGCGCAGGGCGGCGGGGTCGGTCGCGTACTTGACCTTGTTGGCGGTGTAGTCCGCGGCCCAGTTCGGGTTGCTCGCGGCGACGTTGCAGTAGTCACCGAGGACGAACAGCTGCGTCGTCCAGGTGTCCTTGAACGACCCGATGACCGGCGTGACCCCCGCCGCCTTGAGCTTGTCGTTGTTCGCCGTGAACTCGGCCCAGGTCTTGGGGACCGTCAGCCCGGCCTCGGCGTAGACGTCCTTGTTGTAGAGGATGCCGCCGCCCATCGCGTCGCCCCACGGCGCGCCGTAGACCTTGCCGTCCTGCGTCACCGACGGCAGGAAGGACTCGTCGACGTTCGCCAGCACCGGGGACCCGGTGAGGTCGACGAGGCTCTTCGCGGGGTTGAGCGCCTGGAGCAGCGACCCCGAGTTGTACCAGAAGACGTCCTCCATGCTCCCGGTCGACAGCTTCGTCTTCACGAGATTGTCGCCGTCGGCCCCGCCCGGGCGCGTGCTCGTCTTGACCGTGATGTCGGGATGGGCCTTCTCGAAGGCGGCGACCACGGCCTCCGCGTTCTTGACCGTCGACTCGGCGTTGTCGACGAGGAGCGTGATCTCGGTCTTGCCGGCGGCCTGGCCGCCGGACCCGCCCGCGGCAGGTGCGCCGCCCGAGCTCCCGGAGCCGCAGGCCGCGGTGGCCAGGGCCAGGACGAGGCCGGTGGCCCACGTGAGCCGTACCCGACTGGACTTCATGAGGGACCTCCGTCATAGGGCCGTGGTGAGACGTGATGGGTCGTGATGCGATGAGAACGTAGAACGTTCTCCGCGTGTTGAAACGTTTTATATGGCGCTGCTCACACGAGTCAAGACATCCGCGCGTAACAAGTCGATAACGCGGAAGACGCTGCGGGAACTGGTGTCCGGACCGGAAGCGCTCCCATCGGCACGGCCGGGGTGCACCGTCCGGATGATGTCCGGGACCACCGCGACGGACTATCGTTTCAGTCGTCGCGTACAACGTTGTCCAGGAGTGCAGACCCCATGACCCGAGCACGGCCCGCCCGCCGGGTGACGATCGTCGACGTCGCCGCGCACGCCGGGGTCTCGACCGCCGCCGTGTCCAAGGTGCTCCGCAACGCCTACGGCACGAGCCCCGCGATGATCGAGCGGGTCCGGGCCTCGATGGCCGAGCTCGGGTACAGGCCGCACGCGGCGGCCCGCGGTATGCGCGGGCGCACCTTCACCGTGGGCGTGCTGCTCGACTCCATCCGCAACCCGTTCTTCGCCGAGGTGCTCGACGGTGTGCGCGACGGCTTCGACGGCACCGACTACCACGTGTTCGTCGGCGCGGCCGGCTTCTCGCCCCAGGACCAGCGCGCGATGGCCGACGCGATGGTGGACCGGCAGATGGACGGCATCGTCGTCGTCGGCCCGAGCATCCACCCCGAGGACGTCGCCGACATCGCCCGGGGCACGCCGACCGTCGTCATCGGTCCGCACGACCCCGTCGACGGCTACGACGCCGTCGTCCACGACGAGTTCGCCGGGGCCCGGGCGGCCGTGCAGCACCTGCACGCCCTGGGGCACCGCCGGATCGCTCTCGCAGGCACCCTGGGCACACCCGGCAACCGCTGGGCACGACGTCCCGAGGTGCTGCTCGAGGAGGGCTACCGGGCCGCGATGGCCGCGGCCGGCCTCGGCGAGCACGTCCGCGTCGTCCACGGCCGGCAGTACGAGGAGGGCGGCCGCGAGTCCGGGACGGTCCTGCTCACGGGCTCGCCGCGACCGACCGCGATCCTCGCCTGGACGGACGCCGCGGCGCTCGGCGTCTTCCAGGCCGCGAGCGAGCTGGGGATCGGCGTGCCCGCCGACCTGTCGCTCGTCGGCTACAACAACACCTCGCTCGCGACCCTCACCGGCGTCGCGCTCACGAGCGTGGACCAGGCCGGCGCGCAGATGGGGACGGCCGCCGCGACCCTGCTGCTGGAGCGGCTCGAGGGCCGCACCCGGGACACCGTCGTCACCACGACGCCGCAGGTCGTCGTCCGGCGCTCCACCGCAGCGACCGGCACGACCGGCACGACCGACGGGACCGACCGCGCCGCCGCCTCCTGACGTCCGCCCGCGACGGGCCGTCGGGCGGGGGCGTCGGTACGCCCACGTCGTCGCGCCTGCCGCCTGCACCGGGACGCTCGCCGGGCTCGCCGCGACGACGGTCCGGTTCGGGTCCCGCCCGGTGCGAGCGTCAGGGCGTGTAGTGCGCGAGCGGCTCGGAGCGGAGCAGCGCACGCAGGTCGTCGAGGGTGCCGGCGACGGTGCCGGCGGCCCGGGCCTGGACGAGCGCGTTGCCGAGCGCGGTGGCCTCGACCGGGCCGGCGACGACGGGGCGTCCGGTGGCCCGCGCGGTGAGCCGGCACAGCACCGTGTTGAGGCTGCCGCCGCCGACGACATGGACGACGTCGACGGCGCGGCCGGAGAGCCGGACGGCATCGTCGACGGCCCGGCCGTACGCAGCGGCGAGGCTGTCGAGGATGCAGCGGACGAGCGCCGGGCGGCCCTGCGGGAGCGGCCGGCCCGAGTCGGCGCACAGCGCCGCGATCCGCGCGGGCATGTCGCCGGGCGGCAGGAACACCGGGTCGTCGACGTCGACGACGGGGCCGCCGTCCGGCACGTCGGCCGCGGCGGCGAGGATCCGGGCGAGGTCGGTCGGGGAGCCCTGCCGGTCCCAGGTCCGCAGCGACTCCGAGAGCAGCCACAGGCCCATGACGTTGCGCAGGTAGCGGACCCGGCCGTCGACGCCGCCCTCGTTGGTGAAGTTCGCCGCGCGGCTCTCGTCGGACAGGACCGGCCCGGGCAGCTCGACACCGACGAGCGACCAGGTGCCGGAGGAGATGTACGCGAACCGCTCCCCCGCCGCCGGGACGGCGACCACCGCGGACGCCGTGTCGTGCGACCCGACGGCGACGACCGGGGTCGACACGGGCAGCCCGGTCGCCTCGGCGACGTGCGGCAGCAGGGTGCCGACCGTCTCCCCGGGCCGGACGAGCGGCGGGAGCGCGGACGACGGCAGGCCGAGCCGGTCGGCGAGCGCGACGTCCCACTCCCCGGTCCGGACGTCGAGCAGCCCCGTCGTCGACGCGTTCGTCGCCTCGGCCCGGGCGGCCCCGGTGAGCCAGTACGCGAGCAGGTCCGGCACGAGGAGCAGCGACCGCGCCCGGGCCAGCCGGTCCGGATCCTCGGCGGCGAGCTGGTAGAGCGTGTTGAACGGCAGGAACTGCAACCCGTTGCGGCCGTAGAGCTCGGCGTGCCGGACCCGGGCGTGGACGGCGTCCACACCGCCACCGGGGCGGGTGGTCCGCTCGTCGCGGTAGCAGTAGGGCGTGCCGAGCAGCGCGCCGCCGGCGTCGAGGAGCCCGTAGTCGACGGCCCACGAGTCGATCCCGATGCTGTCGACCCGCTCGCCGCCGCCCAACCGGTCGGCGACGGCGCGCAGCCCGGCGAGGATCTCCGCGAAGAGCCGGACGACGTCCCAGTGCAGCGCCCTGCTCCCGCCGCCGGAGCCGTTCTCCCACAGCGGGACCGGCTCGTTGCCGAACCGGTGGACCTCGTCGAGCGCGACCCCGCCGGGGCCGACCCGCGCGAGCATGACGCGCCCGCTCGAGGCGCCGAGGTCGACCGCGACGTGGACGCTCATGCCCGCCCCTCCCCCGGCCCGCCGGCTCAGCGCAGGAAAGCGGCGGCGACGCCGGCGTCGACGGGCACGTGCAGCCCGGTGGTGTGCGTGAGGTCGCCGCCGGTCAGGGCGAAGACCGCGTTGGCGACGTGCTCGGGCAGCACCTCGCGCTTGAGCAGCGTCCGCTGCGCGTAGAAGGCGCCGAGCTCGTCCTCCGGCACGCCGTAGACCGCGGCCCGGTCGGCACCCCAGCCGCCGGAGAAGATCCCCGAGCCGCGCACGACCCCGTCCGGGTTGATCCCGTTGACCCGGATCCCGACCCCGCCGAGCTCGGCCGCGAGCAGGCGCACCTGGTGCGCCTGGTCGGCCTTCGCCGCGCCGTAGGCGACGTTGTTCGGACCGGCGAAGAAGGCGTTCTTGCTCGAGATGTAGACGATGTCCCCCGCGGCGCCGTCCGGGCAGCCGCGGTCGGGGAGCCTGCCCTGCGCGGTCATGACCCGGGCCGCCTCCCGGGAGACGAGGAACGAGCCCTTCGCCATGACGTCGTGCTGGAGGTCCCAGTCCCGCTCGGTGGTGTCGGCGAGCGGCTTGCTGATCGACAGCCCGGCGTTGTTGACGACGAGGTCGACCCCGCCGAACGCCAGGCACCCTGCGGCGAACGCCGCCGCGACGTCGTCGGCGCTCGTCACGTCGGACCGGACGGCGAGCGCGACGTCCGACGCCCTCAGCGCCTTCGTCCCGGCGGCGATCTCGGCGGCGACGGTCTGCGCGGCGGCCTCGTCGAGGTCGGCGACGACGACGCACGCCCCCTCGGCGGCCAGCCGGTGCGCGATCGCGCGGCCGATCCCGGAGCCCGCACCGGTGACGAGCGCGACCCGGGCCGCGAGCGGCTTGGGCCGGGGCAGCCGGGCGAGCTTGGCCTCCTCGAGCGCCCAGTACTCGATCCGGAACTTCTCGCTCTCCTCGATCGGCGCGTAGCTGGACACCGACTCCGCGCCGCGCATGACGTTGATCGCGTTGACGTAGAACTCGCCCGCCACCCGTGCGGTCTGCGCTGTGGCCCCGAAGGAGAACATCCCGACGCCGGGCACGAGGACGACGGCCGGGTCGGCGCCGCGCATCGCGGGGCTGTCCGGCGTCGCGTGCCGGGCGTAGTAGGCCGCGTAGTCCTCGCGGTAGGCCGCGTGCAGCTCGCGCAGCCGGGCGACGGCGTCCTCGACCGGCGCGGTCGCGGGCAGGTCGAGGACCAGCGGGCGGACCTTGGTCCGCAGGAAGTGGTCGGGGCAGGAGGTGCCCAGCGCCGCCAGCGGGCCGAGCTTCTCCCGGGAGCAGAAGTCGAGGACGGCCTCTGAGTCGGTGTAGTGGCCCACGGCCCGGGCGTCGGTCGAGGCGAGCCCACGGATCACCGGCGCCAGCGCCGCGGCGCGGGCGTGCCGCTGCTCGACCGGCAGCGCCTCGTAGCCGGGGACGACGGCGCCGAACGGCTCGGCCTTCCCGCGGGCGGCGAGGAAGGCCGCTGCGGTGGAGATGATGTCGAGGCTGTTCGCCTCGCACTGCTCGCTCGTGGCCCCCCACGCGGTGATCCCGTGGCCGCCCAGGACGCAGCCGATCGCCTGCGGGTTCGCCTCCTTGACCGCCGCGATGTCCAGCCCGAGCTGGAAGCCCGGCCGCCGCCACGGCACCCAGACGACCCGCTCCCCGAAGCACTCCTTGACGAGCGCCTCGCCGTCCGCGGCCGTCGCGAGCGCGATCCCGGAGTCCGGGTGCAGGTGGTCGACGTGCGCGGCGTCGACGAGGCCGTGCATCGCGGTGTCGATGGACGGCGCGGCGCCGCCGCGACCGTGCAGGCAGAAGTCGAAGGCCGCGACCATCTCGTCCTCGCGCTCGACCCCGGGGTAGACGTCGACGAGCGCCCGCATCCGGTCCAGCCGCAGCACCGCCAGCCCGGCCTCGGTGAGCGTCCCGAGGTCACCGCCGGACCCCTTGACCCACAGCAGCTCGACGGGCGCCCCGGTGACCGGGTCGACGTCCGTGCCCTTCGCCGAGGTGTTGCCCCCGGCGTAGTTCGTGTTCGCCGGGTCAGCGCCCAGGCGGTTCGAGCGGGCGACGAGGTCGTCGACGGGGCGGGTCTGGCTGGCCATCGGTGAGCTCCGGTTCTCGTTATGAATCGTTTCATTCACGATAGGTGGCCGCGGGGCCTGCGGTCAAGGACGCCGCTACGCCCCCCAGCCGGCCTGGGTACCGCCGACCCGGTCGGCCGCGATCCGCTCCAGGTAGCCGCTCTCCCCGAACGCCTTCTGCGGGTCGGCCGGCAGGCCGCGCGCCTCCCGCCAGACGGCCAGTGCGGGGCGGACGTCGGTCCAGAAGGCGTCCATGAAGACCTCGTTCGCGGCGAGGACGTCGTTCGCGTCCTGCGCCGCCTCGAGTGCGCTCCGGTCGAGCAGCAGTGCCCGCGCCGTCATCTCCTGCACGTTG
>NZ_MWLL01000082.1 GCF_002198675.1 Kineosporia sp. R_H_3
GCCCGGCCGCGCCGCCGGGACGCCCCGGCTGCAGGCGAGCGGCAGCGCGACCCGGCCGGCACCGAGCCCGACGAGGACGACGGCCCCGACCGCGACGGCGGCCCCGACCGTGCCCGGCCCGCCCGCGTGCGCGACGACCTGGGCGGCGGCCTGGGCCAGCGCCGCGACCTGGACGCCGACGACGAGGACGAGCGTCACCGCGCCGGCCGGGCCGACGTCCCCGCGGCGCATGACGTCGAGCGCCTTCGCCCGGTCGTAAGCGGCGGCCAGGCCGTCGGCGGTGTCGGCCAGACCGTCGAGGTGCAGGCCGCGGGTGAGCAGGGCGGCCGCGCCGAGGCCGAGCAGGGCGGCGACGAGCAGGGAGAGCCCGGCGGCCTGCACACCCACGACGACGGCCGCTGCGCCGGCGGCGGGGAGCAGTCCGGCGAGCGGCGCGAGCAGCATCGCGGTCCGCGCCGAGCGGGCGTCGACGACACCGGGCGCCGGGACCCGGAGCACCGTGAGCGTGCCGACCGCGAGCCGGGCGCCGTCGAACCGGCCGCGCCGCGGCACGGGCCGTGCCGGCGGCGGGGGCGCTCCGGCCGGGTCAGTCACGGGCCAGCAGCGTCGCCGCGATCCCGAGCAGGCCCAGGGCCCCGGCGGACGCCGTCCCGTCCTCGACGCGCAGCCCGAGCCGGGTCACGGCGGTGAGGTTGAGCGAGCCGAGGCTGCGCTCGTGCAGGGGCGCGTCACCGACCTCGGCGGGCAGCCACCAGCGCGACGCGAGCCGGGAGCAGCGGGCGGCGAGCAGCCCCGTCGTCACCGCGCCCGGGCCGTCGAGCACGACCGGGGTACGCCGGACGGCGCTGCGCAGCAGGAACGCGGTCGCGGCGGCGAGCCGGGGGTCCGCGAGCACCCGGACCATGGCGATCGGCCGGCCGCGCAGCCCGCGCAGCGACCACTGGACGTCGCGGACGAGCGTCACCTCGTCCATCCAGCGCTCGTCGTCGAGGTCCGTCGTCTGCCACCCGTTCGTCTCGACCGGGTCCAGCCCCATGAGGTAGCCGGTGAGCGCCCGCCCCGGGATGCCGAGCTCGAGCGGCAGCAGCACGAGGTCCGTGCCCGCGTCGGCGAGCTCGTCGGCGAGGGCGACACCCCGGGCGACCGCCGCGTCGACGGCGGTCGGGACGCCTTCCGGTGCGGGGTCGAGCGCCCGGCGGGTGACGGTCGGGGGCAGCGGCGCGTCGTCGGCGGCCCCGAGCGCGACGACCCGGGCGGGTGCGCCGGCGCGGGCGTCGCCGCGGACCTCCGCCCACCACACCGCGAGCGCGGCGAGCCGGCCGAGCGCCTCGTCGGCCCCGGATGCGGCGAACCGCTCGCGGACCTCGTCGCCGGCCTCGACCGGCGGCTGGACGACCTCGGTGCCGATCGCCTCGAGCGGGTCGTCGTCGGCGTCGTCGAAGTCGAGCGGTACGGCGCTCATCGGGGGCCTCCTGCAGCGGGGTCCGGGGACCCGGCGGGTCCGGCGGGGGAGTCGAGGTCGACGACGCGGCCGGCGACGACGAGGAGCGTGCGCTCGGTCTGGGCCGCGAGGCGCCGGGACAGGTCGCCGAGGGTCTCGGCGAAGAGCCGGCCCGCCCGTGTCGCCGGGACGACGCCCCAGCCGACCTCCTCGCCGACGGCGACGACGACGCGGCGGGTGCCGCGCCACGCGTCGACGAGGTCGGCGACCTCGGCGTCGGCGGCGGCGCGCCACGCGTGCGGGTCGCTGACCGTCGGGTCGTCCGTCGGGTCGTCCGTCGGGTCGTTCCAGGCACCGGCGCGGTCGAGCACGGCCACGACCCAGGTGCCGAGGCTGTCGAGGAGCACGGGCGGTCCGGGGGAGCGCAGCAGCGCCGCGAGCGCGCCGGGTGCCGAGGTCTCGACGGTCGTCCAGCCGCGCGGCCGCCGGGCGCGGTGCGCGGCGACCTTCGCGGTCCAGTCGGCGTCGGTGGCGTCCGGCTCCGGGCCGGTCGCCGCGTAGTCGACGGCGGGCTCGGCGGCGAGCAGGTCCTCGGCGGCGGCCGACTTGCCGGACGACGCGGGCCCGAGGACGAGCGTGCGGCGCGGCGGCGGGACGGCGTCGGGCACCGGCAGCGCCGCGGGCCGGTCGCCCGCCACGGCGAGCGTCAAGCCGTGCCGGGCCAGGTCGGCGCGGAGCCGGTGCGCCGCGGGGCCGGTGTGGTCGAGCCCGACCGCGACGAGCCGGGCCTGCGGCCCGAGCGCGCCGCTGCGGCGCAGGTCCGCAACCCGGTGCGCCGCGGACGTCGCCGACGCGGCCCCGGTCGCGTCGCGGACGTCGACGACGGCGACCGCGAGCCCGGCGTCGCCGAGGACGTCGAGGGTCTCGTCGGGCAGCGGCCCGCGCCCGGGCGACCACAGCAGCGTCGACGTCCCGTCGGAGACGACGACGGCGACGGCGCCGGGCGAGCCGGCCGGGCCGGGCAGCGCGACGGCCCGCACCGGGCCGGCGACGACCTGGTCACCGACCTCGAGGGTGCGGGCACCCGCCGCGACGGCGTCGACGGAGCCGCTCGCGAGGTGCGCCGCGCCGTCCGGGGCCCGCCGGCCGCCGTCCAGCACGAGGGACCTGCCGAGCGCCAGGCCGAGCAGGTCACCGCAGCCCGCCGGGCCGGCCGTGCACGTGACGCAGCCGCAGCCGTCGACGGGCCAGGCCCCGGCCGCACCGCCGAGCAGCGCGGCACCGGCGAGGAGCGGGCCGGGCGTCGCGGGGGTCACCGGGCGAGGGTATCGGCGCGTCCCGTCGGCGGCGTGAGGGCTCGGCGGCGGGCTTCGTCCGGGGGCGTGTGTACGGTGACGCCATGAGCGGGTGGACCTGGCGGTACGAGGCGGTCGACGGCAGCGTCATGCAGGGCGAGGGGCTGGCCGAGACGGCGTTCCCGAGCCAGGCGGACGCCGAGACCTGGGTCGGCGAGGCGTGGCGCGACCTGCTCGCCGCCGGGGTGGAGAGCGTCTCCCTCCTCGAGGACGGCACGCCGGTCTACGAGCACATGAGCCTGCGCCCGGTCGAGTAGCCCGTCAGCCCGCGGGCCGCGGCGGCAGGGCGGGTGCCGAGCGGTCCGGCCGGGTCGCCGGGTCCGGCTCCGGCACCCGGGCGGCGGCCGCGAGCGCCTCGAGGGCGAGGCGGACGCCGGTGTCGAGCTGCGGGTCCTCGCCGCGGCCCCACGCGTCCGGCGGGATCGCCACCTCGACGTCCGGGTCGACGCCCTGGTTCTCGATGCCCCAGCCCTCCTCGAGCATCCAGAACGCGTACCGCGGCTGGGTGACGCCGGTCCCGTCGACGAGCGAGTAGCGGCCGTCGATGCCGATGACGCCGCCCCAGGTCCGGGTCCCGACGACGGGGCCGAGCCCCAGGGCGCGGAACATCGACGTGCCGATGTCGCCGTCCGAGCCGGCCCACTGGTTCGTCAGCGCGACGAGCGGCCCGCGCGGCGCCGCGTTCGGCCACGTCTCCGTCGGTGCGTGCCGGTTCACCGAGGTGGCCCGGATCCGCCGCGCGAGCTTCTCCAGGACGAGCTCGGACAGGTGCCCGCCGCCGTTCTGCCGCAGGTCGACGACGAGCGCGTCCCGGGCGAGCTCGGCGTGCAGGTCGCGGTGCAGCTGGGCCCAGCCGCTCGCCATCATGTCCGGCACGTGGAGGTAGCCGACCCGGCCGCCGGACGCGGCGTGGGTCGCGGCCCGCCGCCCGGCGACCCAGTCGTGGTAGCGCAGCGCGCGCTCGTCGCGCAGCGGGACGACGGTGACGCGGCGCGGCGGGGCGTCCGCGGCGGCTCCCGCGGGGCGCACGGTGAGCTCGACCGGCCGGCCCGCGGTCCCGACGAGCAGCGGCCACGGCCCGGCCACCGGGTCGACGGGGCGGCCGTCGACGGCGAGGAGGGCGTCCCCGGCACCGATCCCGACCCCGGGTGCGAGCAGCGGCGACCGGGCCGCGAGCACGCTCGGCTCGCCCGGCACGACCCGGGCGACGACCCAGGAGCCGTCCTCGGCGCGGTCGAGGTCGGCGCCGAGGTGCCCGACGCGCAACGCCGGGTCGACCGGGCGCCGCGGCGGCACCTCGTAGGCGTGCGAGCTGCCGAGCTCGCCGACGACCTCCCAGATCACCTCGGAGAGGTCGTCCCGGGAGCCGACGCGGTCGACGAGCGGCGCGTACTTCGCGAGCGCGGCGTCCCAGTCGACGCCGCCCATGTCCTCGATCCAGAAGTGGTCGCGCATGAGGCGGCCCTGCTCGGCGTACATCTGCCGCCACATCGCGCCCGGGTCGACGACGACCCGGACCCGGCCGAGGTCGACGTGCACCGCGTCACCGGCGTCGTCGTCCTCGTCGACCTTGCGGTCGGCGGGGACGACGCGCAGCCCGTCGTCGTCGCGCAGCACGAGCCGCCTGGCGTCGCCGCTCGGCCACACGTCCTGGACGCCGGTGGCGAGCGTCGTCGCCCGGCGGCGGCGCAGGTCGAAGCGGCGCAGCGTCGCGGAGGGCTCGTCGTCCCCGGCGCGCGCGTCGCCGAGCTCACCGGTCAGCGGGACGTCGAGCCACAGCAGCGCGCCCTTCGCGGCGAGCAGGCTGCGGAACCGCCCGGCCGGCACCGGGACGGCGACCGCGCGGGCGTCGAGGCCCTCGGCGTCGACGACGACCGCGGGCGGGTGGTCCTTGTCCTTGGTGTCCTTGCCGTCCCCGTCGGGGCCGCCGTCCGCGTCGTCGGAGGCGGCTGCGGGCACGTCGTGCTCGTGCGGGTCGTCGTCCTTGTCGTCGTCGGTGTCGACCGGACGGCCGTCGTTCTCGGGCGCGAACGGCGACGGCGTCGCCGCGGCCAGCGGCAGCAGGTACGGCCGCTGCGCCGCGAGGAACGACATGTCGAAGACCTGGGCGTCGTAGACCGGGTCGAAGGTGCGCACCGAGAGGAAGGCGAGGTACTTCCCGTCCGGGGTGAAGACGGGGTCGCTGTCCTGGAAGCGCAGCGGGGTCGCGTCGAGGACGACCGGGCCGGCCGTCGCCGCGGTGCCGTCGGGCCGCAGGTCGGCGAGCCGGATGTTCCGCAGCGGCGGCAGCCCCGGGTGCGACCACGCGAGCCAGCGCGAGTCGGGGGAGAAGGCCAGCCCGCTGACGTCGCCGGGGGCGTCGTCGACGACGGTCGTCACGGGGTCGGCGGCGCCGTCCTCGGCACCGTCGGCCGCGGCGAGGTCGACGACGAGGAGCCGGCCGTCATGCGTCGCGACCGCGGCGAGCCGCCCGTCCGGGGAGCCGACGAGCTCGAGCATCCGCCCGAGCCGGCCGCCCGCGAGCCTCCGGGGCGGCGTCGCACCGTCGGCGGGCCCGACCTCGAGCGCGTCGTCGCCGTCGGCGTCGGTGACCCGCAGCACCACCGGGTGCGCGGGGTCGCCGGCGCTGCCGGGGGCACCCGCCGCCGGGACGACCCGCGGCAGCCGAGCCCGCACCCCGGGGGTCTCGGCGAGCGCCCGCGCGGGGCCGTCGGCGTGGGTGAGCCAGTGCACGGTGCCCCGGACCTCGACGGCGCTGGCCCGCCCGGTCCGGTCCGGAGCGAGGTCGGCCAGCGCGTCCTCGGCGTCGACCGGGGCCGGCCGGCGGGCCGAGCGCGGGCCGCCGAGGGTGACCTCGAGCCGCCGCGGCGCGCTGCCGGCGCTGACGTCGTCGAGCAGGTACAGGTCGCCGAGGCACTGGTAGACGAGGCGCTCGCCGTCCCCGGACAGCGCCCGGGCGTAGGCGTCGCCGTGGTCGGTGTGCCGGCGCAGGTCGACGGGGGAGGCGAGCGCGGCCGGGTCGGCGTCGCGCGGCAGCAGCACCGAGTAGACGTTGCCCCAGCCCTCGTGGTCGGACAGGAGCACGAGCCGGTCGCCGACCCACGTCGGGTCCTCGAGCTGGCCGCCGAGCGCCGTGAGCAGCGGGGCGAACGTGCCGGTGCCGGCCGGGTCGGCCCACAGCTTGCCGCCGTCGCCGCCCCGGTACCGCTTCCAGGAGGCGGCCGAGCGGCGGCTCTGGTCGGCGCCCAGGACGAGCGCGCCGTCCGGGCCCGGCGCGAAGCCGGTGACCGGGCCGTAGGGCAGCCGCTCGGGGACGCCGCCGTCGACGGGCACGACCCACGCCCACGTCATCGCCCGGTCGGCGGCGCGGACCGCGGAGACGGCGACGACGCGGGAGTCGTCGAGCCAGCCGAGGACCCGGGTCGTGTCGTCGCCCCAGAAGGTGAGGCGGCGGGCACCGCCGCCGTCGAGGTCGGCGACGCAGACCTCGGGCGGCCCGTCGCGGCGGCTCGTGAACGCGACCCGGCCGCCGTCGGGCGACAGCCGCACGTACGCGACGGGGGCGTCGTCCGCGGTGATCCGCCAGGCCCGGCCGCCGTCGGCCGGGGCGAGCCAGACGTCGTCCTCGGCGGCGAAGGCGACCTGCGTGCCGCGGATCGACGGGAACCTCAGGTACGCGCTCGATGCACTCATCGCCCGCGACTCTAGGACGCCGTCACGCGGCGGGCGAGACGTTTCGCCCGCCGCGTGACGTGCCTGGTCGTCAGGCGACGCGACCCGCGGGGGCGGACCGTGCCGTCATCCCCGGGTCGGTGACCGGGACGTCGCCGAGGATCTCGTCGATCCGCTTCATGAGCTCGGCCGGGATCTTCACGCCGGCGGCCTTGACGTTCTCCGTGACCTGCTCGGGTCGGGACGCGCCGACGAGCGCGGCCGCCACGTTGTCGTTCTGGAGCACCCACGCCACGGCGAGCTGGGCGAGGGTGAGCCCGAGCTCGTCGGCGACGGGCCGCAGGTTCTGGACCCGCTCGAGGATCTCGTCGGTCATGAGCCGCTTGATGAAGGTCGCGCCGCCCTTCTCGTCGGTCGCGCGCGAGCCCGCGGGCGGTGCCTGACCGGGCAGGTACTTGCCGGTGAGCACGCCCTGGGCGATCGGCGACCAGACGATCTGGCTGATCCCGAGCTCCTGGCAGGTCGGGACGACCTCGCCCTCGATGACCCGCCACAGCATCGAGTACTGCGGCTGGCTCGAGACGAACGGGATCCGCAGCTCCTTGGCGAGCGCGTGGCCCGCGCGGATCTGGTCGGCCGTCCACTCGCTGACGCCGATGTAGAGCGCCTTGCCCTGCCGGACGATGTCGGCGAAGGCGACCATCGTCTCCTCGAGCGGCGTCTCGGTGTCGTACCGGTGCGCCTGGTAGAGGTCGACGTAGTCCGTCTTGAGCCGCTTCAGCGAGCCGTTGATCGACTCCATGACGTGCTTGCGGGACAGGCCCGTGTCGTTGGGGCCGCCGGGGCCGGTCGGCCAGTAGACCTTCGTGAAGATCTCGACGCTCTCGCGCCGCTCACCGGCGAGCGCGTCGCCGAGGACGGTCTCGGCGGCGGTGTTCGCGTAGACGTCGGCCGTGTCGAAGCTCGTGATCCCCGCGTCGAGCGCCGCCCGCACGCACTGCGTCGCGACGTCGTTCTCGACCTGGGAGCCGTGGGTGAGCCAGTTGCCGTAGGTGATCTCCGAGATCTTGAGCCCGGAGTTGCCGAGGTAGCGGAAGTCCATGGGGCCGACCCTACGTGCGCCGGCCCCGCCGCTCAGATGCAGACGTCGGGTGAGACCACGGGTGAGGCGTCAGGTGCGACGTCAGACCGGGAACTCGCCGCGCTTCACCTGCGGCTTGGGCAGCCGGGTCCGGCGGATCTGGAGCGCCCGCATCATGCCGTAGGTCGCGCAGCCGGTCGCCTTGTCGCCGAACTTGTCGACGGTGATCCGGTTGAGCCTGCGGCGCAGCAGGAAGCTGTCGACGATGACCCACAGCACGAGCGCGTAGAGCGCCACGAGCGAGGCCTGGACGACGACCGCGACGGGGATGAGGCTCGACAGCAGGATGACCATGGCGACCGGGATGAACAGCTCGCCGGCGTTGCGGCGGGCGTCGACGTAGTCGCGGGTGAACCGCTTGGCGACGCCCTTGTCCCGGACGGGCAGGTAGCGCTCGTCGCCGGTCACGAGGGCCTGCCGCTGGAGGGCGCGCTCCTCGGCGAAGACCTTGCGCTCGGCCTCGCGGGCGGCCTTCTTCTCCTCCTTCGTGGCGCCCGGGCGGACGGCGGCGGCGCGCGCGGGGGAGCCGAGCGGGCGCCGGTTGCGCTGCTCGGCCTCCCGGCGCTTGGGCGTGGGCCGGCCCTTGGCGCCCTCGCGGACCTCGTGGTCCGTCGTGGCGGCAGCAGTGGCCGAGGTCTTGCCTGAGGTCTTCGTCCGTCCGAACACGGCACCAGGGTACGCAGCCGCGGCCCCGGATACGGTGTCGGCCATGACCGCACCGTCCTTCCGTGCCCCCGTCGTCGACGTCGAGGGGCTCCGGGCCCGGGTGGAGGCCGCCCTGCCGGCCCTGCGGACCGACCTCGAGGACCTCGTCCGCATCCCGAGCGTCTCGGCGGCGGCGTTCGACCGGGCGCACCTGGACGCGAGCGCGGCCCGGGTCGCCGACCTGCTGCGCGGTGCCGGGTTCGACGACGTCGAGGTGCTCTCCGTCGACGTGCCGGCCGGTCCCGGCTCCGAGGGGGCCGTCGACGGTGTCGTCCGCGGGGCGCCCGCGGTCGTCGCCCGCCGCCCGGCCCCGGACGGCGCCCCGACGGTCCTGCTCTACGCCCACCACGACGTCCAGCCGCCCGGCGACCCGGCGCTGTGGGACAGCCCGGCCTTCGAGCCGGTCGAGCGGGCCGGGCGGCTCTACGGCCGGGGCGCCGCCGACGACAAGGCCGGCATCGCCGTCCACCTCGCGGCGCTGCGGGCGCTCGGCGACGACCTGCCCGTCGGGGTCACCGTCTTCGTCGAGGGCGAGGAGGAGATCGGCTCGCCGACCTTCGAGGCGTTCCTCGCCGCGCACCGGGACCGGCTCGCCGCCGACGTCATCGTCGTCGCGGACTCCACCAACTGGCGGGTCGGCGAGCCGGCCCTCACCTCGAGCCTGCGCGGGCTCGTCGACGGCGTCGTCGAGGTCCGCACGCTCGACCACGCGATCCACTCCGGGATGTACGGCGGGGCCGTCGTCGACGCGATGACCGCGACGCTCCGGCTCCTCGCGGGGCTGTGGGACGAGAACGGCGACGTCGCCGTCCCCGGCCTCGTGAGCGGCGGGGCCGACGACCTCGGGTACTCGGACGACGCCCTGCGCGCCGACGCGGGCGTCCTCGACGGGGTCGCCCTCGTCGGCACGGGCAGCCTGGAGACCCGGCTGTGGACCCGCCCCGCGATCACCGTCACCGGGATCGACGCGCCGTCGGTCGCGACGGCGTCCAACACCCTGCTCCCGGCGGTCCGGGCCAAGTTCACGATGCGGATCGCCCCCGGGCAGGACCCGGCGCAGGCGTTCGCCGCGCTCGAGAAGCACCTGCTGGCGGCGGCGCCGTGGGGCGCGCACGTCACGGTGACGCTCGGGGAGGCGGGCCACCCGTGGGCCGGTGACCTCGGGAACGACGTCTACGACACCGCCCGCTGGGCGCTCGAGCAGGCCTGGGGCCGGGCACCCGTGCACATGGGCGTCGGCGGGTCGATCCCGTTCATCGCCGCGCTCGGCGAGGTCTACCCGGACGCGACCGTCCTCGTCACCGGCGTCGAGGACCCGGACACCCGGGCGCACGGCACGAACGAGTCGCTGCACCTCGCCGAGTTCGCCCGGGCCTGCGTCGCCGAGACGCTGCTGCTCGCCGCGCTCGGCGCCCGCTGACCGTCGTCGGGGCGGGCGTCGTCCGGCCGACCGGGGTCAGGGCGTCTCGCGGTCCTCGGCCCGCGACCGCTGGGCGGGCAGCGCGGCGGCGGACGACGGGAGGTCCTTCGCGTCGGCCGGCCGGTCGGCAGGGCCCAGGACGCCCCAGCGGAGCATCTCGCTGATCGCCGGCGCGGTCTGCGGCGTCGCCCAGAGGAAGCCCTGGCCCATCCGGCACCCGGCCGAGGCGATCCGGCGGCGCTGCTCGACGGTCTCGACGCCCTCGCAGATGAGCTCGATGCCCAGCCCGGCGCCGAGCTCGACGATGCCCTTCATCATGGCCGCGCCCGGGCCGTCGTCCTCGAGGTCGACGACGAACGAGCGGTCGATCTTGAGGATGTCCACGGGCAGCGTCTTGAGGTAGCTCAGCGACGAGTACCCGGTGCCGAAGTCGTCGAGCGCGAGCCGCACGCCCATCGCCTTGATCTGGCGCAGCCGGCGCAGCGCGGCGTCGAGGTCCTGGACGAGCGCCGACTCGGTGATCTCCAGCACGAGGCGGCCGGGGTCGATGCCCGTCTCGTCGATGAGGGAGAGCACCTCGCCGACGAGGGCCGGGTCCTCGAGCTGCTCGGCGGAGATGTTCACGTCGAGGGTCAGCGGGTAGCCGTCGGGGAACTCGGTGCGCCACGCGGCGAGCTGGCGGACCGCCTCGCCGAGGATCCAGCGGCCCAGCGGCACGATGAGCCCGGTCGCCTCCGCGAGGGGGATGAAGACGACCGGTGAGATCGGCCCGCGGGTCGGGTGCTGCCAGCGGACGAGGGCCTCGACGCCGAGGATGCGGCCCGAGGCGATGTCGACGATCGGCTGGTAGGCCAGGGACATCTGGTCCCCGGCGCTGAGCGCCGTGACGAGGTCCCCGGAGAGCTCGGTGCGCTCCTGGGTCGCCTCGCGCATCGCCGGCTCGAACGCCGTCACGGCCCCCTTGCCCGCGGCCTTCGCCGCGTTGAGGGCGACGTCGACGTCCCGCATGAGCTCGACGACGGTCGCCGTCCCCGGCGCGGCGAGCGCGAAGCCGGCGCTCGCGGCGACGTGCAGGTTGCGGCCCCGGATGTCGACGTTGCGGGCCACGTTCGTCATGAGCGCGTCGATCCGCTGCCGGGCCTCGGCCTGGGTGCCGACGTCCTGGAGCAGGACGGCGAACTCGTCGCCGGCGAGCCGGCAGACGACGTCCCCGCGGCCGGCCGCACGGTGCAGCCGGGCGCCGACCGTACGGAGCAGCCGGTCGCCGATCTCGTGGCCGAAGCTGTCGTTGACGTCCTTGAAGCCGTCGAGGTCGACGAGCACCACGGCGAGCGGCGGCTCGCCCTCGGCGAGGGCCTCGGTGAGCTTCTCGATGAACTGCGCCCGGTTGCCCAGCGCGGTCAGCTCGTCGTGGGTCGCCTGGTAGCGCAGCTCCCCGAGCAGGGCGGTGAGCCGGTCCCGGGCGTAGACCATCGCGCTGCTCATCTGGGCGAACTCGTCCGACCCGGTGAGGGGCACCGTCTGGTTGAGGGCGCCGGTCGTCACCGTCGAGATGTCCTCGAGGACGGTCCGGACGTCCTGGGACGTCGCCCGCCACAGTGCGCCGAGCAGGTAGACGGTGATCGCGAGGATCCCCAGGGTGAGGAGCACGGGCCGGTTCCGCTCGCCCGCGAGGCGGTCCTGGCGCTGGGCCAGGAGGGTGTCCATCGTCCCGATGAGGGCGCTCGACAGGGCGGTCGACGACGCGGTCACCGAGCCGAGGTCAGCCCGGGTGCCACCGGAGGCCGCCGCCTGGTCGCCGACCGCGAGGTACTGCCGGACGGCGATGAAGAGGGCGTTGACCTGCGGCGAGACGTTGTCCGAGAAGCCGGTCCACGACGTCGCGGCCTGCGCCGTCCGGACGTCCTCGACGAGCCGGTCGAGCGTCGTCCGCAGGTCCGCGACGGCGAGCTGCCAGCGGATGTCCTCGCGGATGTCGGGCGTGGCGTCGGCCGTGTAGCGCTCCTGCGCCGTGCCGGCCGCGATGAGCAGGCGTGGCAGCCGGTCCGCGAGGGCGATGAGCACGTGGTACGTGTCGAGCTCGGGGTCGAGGATGAGCTTGCTCGCGTCGGTGACCGAGTCGATGAGGTCGAGCGCGGTCTCCTGCGCCGTCGCGGCGGCGACCGCCTGCTGGGCCGGGGTCAGGCTGCCGTCGGTGATCCGGGTGAGCTGGTCGCGCAGCCGCAGCCACTGCGGGTGGACGTTGAAGACGTCCCCGAGCCGGGCGTCGACCTCCTCGACGTCGCGGCGGGCGGGCAGGTCCGCCGCCGTCGTCGGCTGCCCGGCCGCGGCGTGCTGGCGCACCTCGGACAGCTCGGCGACGATCCGGACGAGCGGCTCGACGTACGTCAGGCCGTCGCGCTCGAGCCCGGCGTCGGTGATCTGGCCCGTCGCCCGGGCACCGCTGAGCGCCAGGCTCACCGTGAGCGGGACGAGCAGCAGCAGGAGGACGGCCGCGAACTTCGTCGCGACCCGCAGCCGGCGGATGAGGAGCATGCCGGGCCACAGGAGGGTGTCCATGCCGCCTCCTTCCCGGTCGGGCGCGCGACGCCGCGCCGGGCGGGTGCCCGGCCTCCCCGGGTGCGTCGGCGCGAGGGCCCGGGACCTTGACCCCCGGCGCGGCGGCCGTGGGCCGACCCGGTGACGCGCTCACCCGGCGGGGTGCAGCCCGAGGGGGCCGGAGCGCCGCCGGCGGCCCGGCCCGGCCGCGACCCGACCCGCGTGCCAGGATCGGCGGGTGCGCGTCCTCCTCGCCCCCGACTGCTTCACCGGCACGCTGTCCGCGCCGCAGGCCGCCGCCGCGCTCGCCGAGGGCTGGCGCCGGCACGCCCCGCACGACGTCCTGGACGTCTGCCCGCTCTCGGACGGCGGTCCCGGCTTCCTCGAGGTGCTCGCCGCGGCGCTGCCCGCGGGCCGGCTCGAGGCGGTCACCGTCACCGGACCGCTGGGGGAGCCGGTGCCCGCCGGGCTGCTCGTCGTCCCCGGCGCCGACGGCGGCGTCACCGCGTACGTCGAGTCCGCCCAGGCGTGCGGGCTGCACCTCGTGCCCGCCGACCGCCGCGACCCGGGCCGGACGACGACCCGGGGCGTCGGCGACCTGCTGCGGGCCGCCCTGGACGCCGGGGCCCGCCGCGTCGTCGTCGGCCTCGGCGGCTCGGGGACCAACGACGGCGGTGCCGGGGTGCTCGCGGCGCTCGCCCCGCCGCACGTCGTCGCCGACCCGGTGACCGGCGCCGTCGTCGAGCGGCTCGCCGCCGGTGGCGAGGCGCTGCGCGACCTCACGGCGGCGGACCTCGCCTGGCTCGCCGACGTCCGGTCGGACTGGTCGGGCGTCGACCTCGTCGTCGCGAGCGACGTCGACATCGGCCTGCTCGGGTTCCACGGCGCGAGCGCCGGCTTCGCCGCCCAGAAGGGGGCGGGCCCGGAGCAGGCACAGGCGCTGGAGCGCTGCCTGGGCGACCTCGCGGCCGCCGCGACGACGGCGCTCGGGCTCGACCCCAAGCTCACCGCGACGCCCGGCGCCGGCGCGGCCGGCGGCCTCGGCTTCGGCCTCATGCTCCTCGGCGCGACCCGGGTGCCCGGCTCGACCGCGGTCCTCGAGGCGGTCGGCCTGCCGGAGCGGCTGCGCGGCAGCGACCTCGTCGTCACCGGGGAGGGCTGCTTCGACTGGCAGTCGCTGCGCGGCAAGGTCGTCGCCGGCGTCGCCCGCGCGGCCATGGACGTCGGCACGCCCGTCGTCGTCGTCGCCGGCCAGGTGCTCGTCGGCCGGCGCGAGGCGCAGACGATCGGCGTCGACGCCGCCTACCCGGTCGCCGAGACGGCGTCGCAGGTGGAGGCGGCGCTCGCCGACCCGTTCCGGACCTTGGCCGACCGGGCCGAGCGGGTCGCCCGTACCTGGTCGCGCTGACGACCCGCTGACAACCTGCACCGGCCCCGCAGGCGTATGGCAGGCATGAGGGACGCAACCGACGACGGCTTCCGCGCGTTCGTCGACGCCAGGTGGCCGGCGCTCGTGCGCTTCGCCTGGTCGCTGACGGGCGACCGCGGCCACGCCGAGGACGTCGTCCAGGCCGTGCTCGTGCGCACCTGGCGCCGCTGGGGCCGGATCCGGCTCGACGGCGCCGAGGCGTACGTGCGGGCGGCGGTCGTCAACGAGACCGTGAGCCGGGCCCGCCGGCGGCGGGTGCGCGAGGTGGTCCTGCCGTGGACGGGGGAGCGCCCCGAACCGGTGCCGGCCGGGGACGCCGCCGAGGACCGGGCGGTCGCCGACTCGGTCGCCGCCGAGCTCGCCCTCCTGCCGCCGAGGATGCGCGCCGTCGTCGTCCTGCGGTTCCTCGAGGACCGTTCCGAGGCCGAGACGGCGGCCCTGCTCGGCTGCTCGCCGGGCACCGTCAAGAGCCAGACCAACCGGGCGATGGCCCGGCTGCGCGACCGGACGCCGCTGCGTGACCTCGTGGGCGTGCCCGCGGTCGACGCCGCCGCGGGGGAGGAGAACCGATGAGCACGACGTGGACGCCGGCCGAGGAGGAGGCCGTCCGCTCGGCGCTCGCCGTGGGCCAGGAGGCGATGGACGTCGGCGCCGTGCCGTGGTCCTCGCTCGAGCGTCGGCGCAGCGCGGCGACCCGCCGGCACCGGACGGCGGTGGGCCTCGGTGTCGCCGGAGCGATCGTCGCCGGACTCGTCGGTCAGGGGCTGCTCACCGGTTCGGTGAACGGTTTCGTGAGCCCGACGGCGGGCTCGCCCTTCGTGCCCGCGTACGACGGCCGCACGGTCGGTTCGCTCGCCGCCGACACGGCCTTCCTCGACGGACTGAGGCAGCGGATCGCGGACAACCGCGCCGTCCTGCCGGCCGGCACCGACCCGAGCGTCGTCGAGGTCGCGCTCGCGACCGACGTCGCCGGGGCACGTCTCGCCCTGGCCCGGATGCCGGGCCGGGACGGCTGGGTGTGGGTGACCGGCCCGCAGGGGGCGCCGGTGAGCGGGATGGACCTGGGGAACTGGTGCGTCGGCGACGACGTGTGCTGGCTGCGCTACGGCCTCGGCTGGACCTCGTACGTCGACACGAAGCCCGACGGGTCCTCGCAGCTCGTCGGCGCGCGCGGCGACGGCGCGGTCGTCGCCACCGAACCCGGGTCGCGGGTCGTCCTCCGCGGTGGCAACGACGTCACCGCGGACGGCGTGCTGCGGCCGCTCCAGGTCGCCGCCGAGGAACGCTGGCCGGGCGTCTTCGTCGGCCCGCTCACCGTCCCGCCGGTGCGTATCGACGTCGCGGTGACACCGCCGGGGGGGCGCACCGTCCGGACCTGGGACGCGAGCGGGTCGGGGCTCGCCCCGGACGAGTGGTGGGACGTCGCCTCGGCGTCCGCGTCCCGGGGGCGTGGGGTCAGGGGCTTCTCCGACCTCGGCGACGTGCGCGGCGACCTCGTCATGGCGGCCGCCCGGGCGGCGGGCGCCGCGACCGGGGACGGCACCCGCAGTCGCGTCGTGTGGGCGGACCAGAACGCCGACGGCACGGTCGCGCGGGCCGTCCTCGCCTTCGGGACGGTGTCGGGCGGCTGGCTCCGGGTCGCCGTCGAGCGTGTCGTCGAGGGCGGCGGCTTCCGGCTCGCGGCCTACGGACCGGCGCCGGTGGCACGGGACGGGCTCGACGGGACGGGCGCGGCGTGGCGCTCCGTCGTCGGCACGGCCGTCGTCGTCGGGCCCGCGCAGGCCCGTTCGTTCCGCTGGGTGGACCGGGACGACCGTCCGCTCGGGGGCCGCCGGGCCCTCGACGGTGACGCGGCGGCGGACGGTGAGCCCGTCCCGGAGGGGGCGGTGGCGGTCACGTTCGAGGGCGCGGACGGCGCCGCGCTCGGCCGCGCCGCGCTGGTGGGCGCCTGGCCCGACGACAAGGTGCTGTCGTGACGGCCGCCTCTCGGGGCGGGCCCCGCGCGGCGCCCCGTGGCGGGACGTACCCTGGTCGGGAATGCAGCGCGGAGAACCTGCGCTGAGTCCACCGACGGGCCCCGCGCCCGAGCCAGCGTGACCTCCCGAACCCATGGAGACGATCAGATGACCGTCCAGGACCCCACGACCCAGACGACCGAGCAGGCCACGAAGGAGCACGGCGTGCTCCTCACCGAGGTCGCGGCCACGAAGGTCAAGAGCCTGCTCGAGCAGGAGGGTCGCGACGACCTGCGCCTGCGGGTCGCCGTCCAGCCCGGTGGCTGCTCGGGGCTCATCTACCAGCTCTACTTCGACGAGCGTCAGCTCGACGGCGACGCCGTCCGTGACTTCGGCGGCGTCGAGGTCATCGTCGACCGGATGAGCACGCCGTACCTCGACGGCGCGACCATCGACTTCGCGGACACGATCGAGAAGCAGGGCTTCACGATCGACAACCCGAACGCCGGCGGGTCCTGCGCCTGCGGCGACAGCTTCCACTGACCGACCGCTCCGGTCCGCCGGAGCACACGGTCCGCGCGACGGCCGCGGTCACCCCGAGCGGGTGACCGCGGCCGTCGTCGTCCCGGCCTTCGGCGTGCCGGGGCTCGCCGTACCGGTAGCGTGACGCCCCGTGCGCATCGCTGTGACCGGGTCCATCGCGACGGACCACCTCATGTCGTTCAAGGGCCGGTTCTCCGACAGCCTCGTCGTCGAGCAGCTGCAGAAGATCAGCCTGTCGTTCCTCGTCGAGGACCTCCAGATCCGGCGCGGCGGCGTGGCGGCGAACATCGCCTTCGGCCTCGCCCGGCTGGGCACCTCGCCCCTGCTCGTCGGGGCGGTGGGGGAGGACTTCACCGACTACCGCTCCTGGCTGGAGCGGCACGGTGTGGACTGCTCCGGCGTCCACGTCTCCGACGTCCACCACACCGCGCGGTTCATCTGCACGACGGACGACGACCAGGCGCAGATCGCGTCGTTCTACGCCGGCGCGATGAGCGAGGCCCGGCAGATCGAGCTCGGGCCGCTCGCCCGCGCCGCCGCGTTCGACCTCGTCGTCGTGAGCCCGAACGACCCCGACGCGATGCTCCGGCACACCGACGAGTGCCGTACGCGCGGCTACCCGTTCGCCGCCGACCCCTCCCAGCAGCTCGCGTGGTCGGACGGCGCGATGATTCGCCGGCTCGTCGACGGCGCCGCGTACCTGTTCAGCAACGACTACGAGGCCGCCCTCATCCAGCAGAAGACCGGGTGGGACGACGCGGAGATCCTGCGCCGCGTCGGTGTCCGGGTGACCACCCACGGGGAGCACGGTGTCGTCATCGACAGCGTCGACGGCGAGACCCTCAAGGTCCCGGCCGTCCCGCCGCTGCGGATCGCCGACCCGACGGGCGTCGGCGACGCGTTCCGCGCGGGCTTCCTCGCCGGGCTGGTCTGGGGGCTCGGGCCCGAGCGCTGCGCGCAGGTCGGCGCCACCCTCGCGACGCTCGTCCTGGAGACCGTCGGGCCGCAGGAGTACGACCTCGCCTCGGCCGGCTTCCTCGCCCGCCTCGCCGCCGCCTACGGCGACGACGCCGCGGCCGAGGTCACCCCGCACCTGACGGCCGCCCTCGGCTCCTGACCCGTGCCGCAGCCCGTCGAGCCGGCCCCGAGCCGGTTCGTCTTCGACCTCGCCGGGGCCGAACCGGGCGAGGACCTCGTCGGGGCCGGCGCCGACCTCGAGCCGGGCACCCTCCTGCAGGCCTACAGGACGGGCCTGTTCCCGATGGGGCTCGGCCGGCACGGCAGCGGGACGCTCGGCTGGTGGTCCCCGGACCCGCGCGGCGTCCTGCTGCCCGGAGGCCTACGGGTGTCGCGCTCGCTGCGCAGGTCGCTGCAGCGGTTCGAGGTGCGCCTCGACACGGCGTTCGACGACGTCGTCGCCGCGTGCGGCGACCCGGCCCGACCGGGGGCATGGATCACCCCGGACGTCGCGCACGCCTACGGCCGGCTGCACCGGCTGGGATGGGCGCACTCCGTCGAGTGCTGGACCGCAGGGCGGCTCGTCGGCGGCCTCTACGGCGTCGCTGTCGGGGGCCTGTTCGCGGGGGAGTCGATGTTCCACACCGAGCGCGACGCCAGCAAGGCGGCGCTCGTCGCCCTCGCGCGGATGCTGTGGGCGGACGACGACCCGCGCCGCCTCCTCGACGTCCAGTGGCGCACCGAGCACCTCGCGACGCTCGGTGTCGTCGACGTGCCGCGCGAGGAGTACCTCGCACGGCTGCCCGCGGCGCTGGCGGCGCCGTTGCCGGCGGCGTTCGCCGACGCCCCGCCACCTCCGTTGCCGTCCAGGGGCTTTGGTCCCTGACCTGCACCGGAGCCGCTCCCGGCGGGTGTGCGGTGCGCCACGCCGAGCAAGGGCATCCCCGCACGGAACTGTCCGGTGGCAGGGAGTAGTGTGCTCACGTCGAGGACCGTCCCCCCGGTGAGGTCGCCGGGCGAGATCCGCTGGAAGGCCACTCTTGCGACTCCACGAGGAGGCCCGCGCCACGCGCGGGCGATCGCGCCGGGCTGGGCTGGCTCTGCTGGCTGTTCCCGGCGTCATGCTGCTCTCCGGCTGCTCCGAAGCAGCCCAGCGGGGCTGGATGCCGTCCACCAAGGACACGACGAACCAGACCGGCCGGATCATGGAGCTGTGGAACGGCTCCTGGATCGCCGCCCTGGCCGTCGGTGCCCTCGTCTGGGGCCTGCTGCTCTGGTGCATCGTCGCCTACCGGCGCCGGCGCGACGAGACGGGCTACCCGGCGCAGATCCGGTACAACATCCCGCTCGAGATCCTGTACACCGTCGTCCCGCTGATGATGGTGTCGGTCCTCTTCTACTTCACGGCGCGGGACCAGTCGGAGATCAACAGCATCACCGCGAAGCCCGACATCACGATCAACGTGGTCGGCAAGCAGTGGGCCTGGGACTTCAACTACCTCGGCCCCGACGCGAAGGACCCGGCGGACGACGTCTACGAGGTCGGCCTGCAGGGCCAGCTCGACGGCACGCCGGGCGCCGAGGCCGGCCTGCCGACGCTGTACCTGCCGGTCAACCAGCGGGTCGAGTTCGTCCTCACGGCGCGCGACGTCATCCACTCGTTCTGGGTGCCGGCGTTCCTCTACAAGATGGACGTCATCCCCGGCATCGAGAACCGCTTCCAGGTGGTGCCGCAGCGGGAGGGCCTGTACAAGGGGAAGTGCGCCGAGCTCTGCGGCGAGTACCACTCGGAGATGCTCTTCAACGTGCGCGTCGTCTCCGCCGAGGAGTACCAGCAGCACCTCGCTGACCTCAAGGCCAAGGGTCAGACGGGCACGCTCGACGCGAACCTCGGCCGGAGCGACACTCCGGAGGGTGGCCGCGGGGCGATCCCGGGCGGCGGCAGGAACGGCGGCGCGAACGACCTGGGGAGCAACTCATGACGACTCTCGACAGCGGCGGCCAGACGGCGACCTTCGGTGTCCCGGTCCGCCGCGCGACCAAGGGCCAGATCGTCGTCAAGTGGCTCACGACGACCGACCACAAGGTCATCGGCAACCTCTACCTGATCACCTCGATGGCGTTCTTCGCCATCGGCGGCCTCATGGCGCTGGCGATCCGTGCCGAGCTGTTCCAGCCCGGCATGCAGGTCTTCCAGACCAAGGAGCAGTACAACCAGTTCTTCACGATGCACGGCCTGATCATGCTGCTGCTCTTCGCGACGCCGGCCTTCGCGGGCTGGGCGAACGCGATCATGCCGCTGCAGATCGGCGCGCCGGACGTCGCCTTCCCGCGGCTCAACATGTTCGCGTACTGGCTGTACCTGTTCGGCGGCCTCATCGCCGCCTCGTCGTTCCTCACGCCGCAGGGCGCCCCCGGCTTCGGGTGGTTCCTCTACGCCCCGCTGTCGAACGCGACGTACACCCCGGGACTGGGCGCCGACCTCGGCATCTTCGGCCTCGCGCTCGGTGGTTTCGGCACGATCCTCGGTGCCGTCAACTTCATCACGACCATCGTGTGCATGCGTGCACCGGGCATGACGATGTTCCGGATGCCGATCTTCACCTGGAACATCCTCATCACGAGCGTGCTCGTGCTCATGGCCTTCCCGCCGCTCGCCGCCGCGCTGCTCGCGCTCGGCGCGGACCGCAAGCTGGGCGCCACGGTCTTCGAACCCGAGAACGGCGGGGCGATCCTGTGGCAGCACCTCTTCTGGTTCTTCGGGCACCCTGAGGTCTACATCCTCGCGCTGCCGTTCTTCGGCATCGTCTCCGAGATCCTGCCGGTGTTCAGCCGCAAGCCGATCTTCGGCTACAAGGGCCTCATCTTCGCGACGATCTCGATCGCGGGTCTGTCCGTCGCGGTGTGGGCGCACCACATGTACGTGACCGGCCAGGTGGCGCTGCCGTTCTTCGCCTTCATGACGATGCTCATCGCCGTCCCGACGGGCGTGAAGTTCTTCAACTGGATCGGCACGATGTGGCGGGGGTCGTTGACCTTCGAGACACCGATGCTGTGGTCGCTGGGCTTCCTCGCGACGTTCCTCTTCGGCGGTCTGACGGGCATCATCCTGTCGACGCCGGCGCTCGACTTCCACATGTCCGACAGCTACTTCGTGGTGGCCCACTTCCACTACGTCATCTTCGGCACCGTCGTGTTCGCGATGTACGCGGGCTTCTACTTCTGGTGGCCGAAGCTCACGGGGCAGATGCTCGACGAGCGGCTCGGCAAGATCCACTTCTGGCTGACGTTCATCGGCTTCCACACGACGTTCCTCATCCAGCACTGGCTGGGCGTCGAGGGCATGGCGCGCCGCTACGCGGACTACCTCCCCGAGGACGGCTTCACCCTCGAGAACCAGGTGTCCACGGTCGGCGCGGCGATCCTCGCGATCAGCTTCCTGCCGTTCCTCTGGAACATCTACACGACGACGAAGAACGCGCCGAAGGTGACCGTCGACGACCCCTGGGGCTACGGCGGATCGCTCGAGTGGGCGACGTCCTGCCCGCCGCCGCGGCACAACTTCTCGTCGCTGCCCCGGATCCGTTCGGAGCGGCCCGCGTTCGACCTGCACCACCCGGAGGTCGCTGCCGCTGCGGCGACCCCGCCGGACAACTCGCTGCTCGCCGGTGTGTACGGCGGCGCCGACGTGAAGAACGACTGAGAGGCCTGCTGCGGTGAAGGTCGAGACCCTGCTCTTCTCCTCGGGCGTGCTGTTCTTCACGCCGATCGCGATCGTCTACGGCATCGTGACCCAGTGGAACGAGCCGGTGGGTGCTGCTGCCCTCCTGCTCACCGCCGGCCTCGCGCTGCTCATCGGGCTGTACTTCTGGCTCACCGCACGGCGCATCGACGACCGTCCGGAGGACGACCCGGACGGCGAGATCCGTCAGGGCTTCGGCGAGCAGGGCGTCTTCGCGCCGTACTCGTGGTGGCCGTTCTGGCTCGCCCTCGGCTCGGCCGTCATCTTCGCGGGCATGGCCGTCGGCTGGTGGCTCTTCTACATCGGGCTGGGCCTGGGGGCCGTGGGCCTCGTGGGCTGGGTCTTCGAGTACTACCGCGGCGAGCACGCGCACTGACCGCACGTACCGCTGCGTCATCCGCCCGTCGGCGTCCTCCGGGACCCGGCGGGCGGTGTCGTTCCCACCTATCCTGAGCCAAGGGCAACCTTTCGTCGGGGGCCGGCGTCAACAGACGTCGGGGCAGCACGTCGAGAGGGTCGTCACGACCCGAGGGAGTCACGGGACCGTGCGTACGAGCGTGAGGATCTGGGGAGCAGGGCTGGTCGCCGTCCTGGCCCTCTCGGGGTGCAGGGCAGGGACGTCGACGCAGGCGGACGCCGCGGGCAGCGGTTCGCCGTCCGCCGGGGCGAGCCAGGGCCAGACCTCGTCCCCGCCCGCGCAGCCGGTCTCCGTCACCGTGACCCCCGCGGACGACGCCACGAAGGTGCGCCCCGACGCCGGGGTCTCCGTGGCGGCCGCGCAGGGCCGGATCACCTCGGTCAAGGTCACCGCCGCGGACGGCACCAAGGTCGCCGGTGACCTCTCCGACGACGGCGCGAGCTGGAAGAACACCGCCCACCTCGCGCCGGCGGCGACGTACACGGTCAAGGTGGTCGCGCAGAACGCGGACGGCGTCGCGAAGACCGTCACGTCGACGTTCAGGACGATCCGGCCGGCTGCGTTCGCAGGGGCCTCGCTGCAGCCTTCCGACGGCTGGGTCGTCGGCGTCGGGATGCCCGTCGTCGTCACCTTCGACAGCACCGTGAAGAACCGTGCGAAGGTCGAGAAGGCGCTCGAGGTCACCGCCACGCCCGCCGTCGAGGGGGCCTGGCGCTGGACCGGCAGCCGGCAGGTGCAGTGGCGCCCCAAGGAGTTCTGGAAGACCGGCACGAAGGTCAAGGTCGTCGCGGACCTCAAGGGCGTCGAGGTGTCGCCCGGGGTCTGGGGCAAGCGCACCCGCACCGCCGAGTTCGAGATCGGCTCGTCGATGGTGAGCACCGTCGACATCGCCGCGCACACCATGACCGTGCGCAGGAACGGCAAGGTCATCAAGGTGATCCCGGTGACGACGGGCAAGCCGGGCCTCGCGACCCGCAACGGCACGAAGGTCATCATCAGCCGGGAGACCACGCACCGGATGGACGCGGCGACGACCGGGGTCTCCCAGGACTCCCCGGAGTACTACAACCTCGTCGTGAAGTACGCGATGCGCCTCACCTGGAGCGGTGAGTTCGTCCACGCCGCACCGTGGTCCGTCGGGTCCCAGGGGCGGGCCAACGTCTCGCACGGCTGCACCGGCATGAGCACGGCGAACGCCGCGTGGATCTTCGAGCGCTCCAAGGTCGGGGACGTCGTCAAGTACGTCCACGGGTCGCGCAAGCTCGAGGACGGCAACGGGTACACGGCCTGGAACATGTCCTACGACCAGTGGGCCGACGCCTGAGCCCCGCGAAACCGGCCGCGGGCCCGGGCCGGCGCGTCAGCCGGTCGGCCGGGGGAGGGTGAGCACCCGGGTCCGCCGCACCGGCGCGTCCTCGAGGGCGGCGGCGACCGGGACGTCGTACGCGGCGACCTCGGTGAAGGTGCCGGCCGGCAGGTAGGTGCGGCCCGGGTCGCCCGCGAGGACGAGTGCCCCCGCGGCGGTCGACCGGCGCAGCACCGTGAGCGTCGCGGCCGCGAGCGACCGCTCGAAGAACAGGTCGCCGGCGAGCACGACGTCCGCGGCGAGCAGGCGCGCGACGAGCGGGTCGTCGTCCGGCGCCTGCGCCGCCGCGAGGACGTCCGCGACGGCCGTGGCGAGCCGGCCGGCCGGGAGAGCGCCGACGGGGACGCCGTTGAGCCCGGCGTTGAGCGTGGTGGCGGTGAGCGCCAGCGGGTCCAGGTCGAGGGCCAGGACGTGCGCCGCCCCGGCGAGCGCGGCCGCGATGCTCACGAGGCCGGAGCCGCACCCGAGGTCGACGACGACGCGTCCGGCCACGGCGGCCGGGGCGTCGAGCAGGTGGCGGGCCAGGGCGGCGCCTCCGGGCCACGGGAAGGCCCAGAACGGCGGGGGAGCGCCCTGGACGCCGGAGCGGTCCTCCGTGGCCTCCCAGAGGCCGTAGGGCTCCGCAGCGACGTGGAGGACGACCTCGGGGACGAACGGGGTGGCGGCGGGACGGGTGAGGGCCCGGACGAACGCCGTGGCGTCGTCCGGGCCCTCGTGGTCCGGTGCTGCGGGGTCGTGCGTGCGGTGCGGCAGGGCGTGCCGGTCAGTGACCGGCGAGCGCGGGCCGCTCCGCCTCGTCGGAGCCCTCGACGGCCTCGTGGCCGCCGTGGTGCTCGTGGTGGGCCGCCTCGAGCTCCGCCGGGGTGACGGGCTCGATGCGGTCCTCGAAGTAGAAGCTCGAGAGCTTCGCCTTCACCTTGTCGAAGCGGGCACCGGGGCGCTTGACGCCGCGCTCGTCCTCGGCCGGCGCGGGGTCGAGCGGGCGGAAGCTGTCGTGCTGGACGAGCAGCCAGCGGTCGTGCTCGCCGAGGGGCTCGTGCACCTCGAAGAACTCGCCCTCCTCGGTGCGGTAGATGACCCCGGTCTCGCGACCGTGGAGCACCTTCTCGCGGTCCTTGCGCTGCAGGCCGAGGCAGATCCGCTTCGTCACGACGTACGCGAGCGGCGGGACGACGAAGACGAGCAGCCGCAGGCTGTTCGTGATGTCGTTGATCGACAGCCGCAGGTGCGTGGCGATGATGTCGTTGCCGCCGCTGACGAGCAGCAGCAGGTAGAACGTGATCGCCATGACCCCGAGGCCGGTGCGGGTCGGGACGTTGCGCGGGCGGTCGAGCAGGTGGTGCTCGCGCTTGTCACCGGTGGCCCACTGCTCGATCCACGGGTAGAGGATCATCGGCATCGTCACGAGCCCCGGGATGATGAGGGCGGGCAGCAGGATGTTGCCCGAGACGGTGAAGCCGAGGACCTGGAACTCGAGGAAGCCCGGTGTCAGCCGGACGGCGCCGTCGAGCCAGCCCATGTACCAGTCGGGTTGCGATCCCGCGGTGACCGGCGACGGGTGGTAGGCGCCGTAGGCCCAGATCGGGTTGATCGTGAACAGCGCCCCCATGAGGGCGGTGATGCCGAACACGATGAAGAAGAAGCCGCCGGCCTTGGCCATGTACACCGGGAAGAGCGGGTAGCCGACGACGTTCTCGTTCGTGCGGCCCGGCCCGGGGTACTGGGTGTGCTTCTGGACGACGAGCAGGATGAGGTGCGCCGTGATGAGCGCGAGGAAGATGCCCGGCAGCAGCAGCACGTGGATCGTGTAGAGCCGCGGGATGAACTCCTCGCCGGGGAACTGGCCGCCGAAGAGGAAGAAGCTGATGTACGAGCCGACGACCGGGATCGCGAGGATGATGCTCGACGCGATCCGCAGGCCGGTGCCGGAGAGCAGGTCGTCGGGGAGCGAGTAGCCCGCGAAGCCCTCGATGATCGCGAGCAGCGCGAGCACCGAGCCGATGACCCAGTTGATCTCACGCGGCTTGCGGAACGCGCCCGTGAAGAACACCCGGAACATGTGCGTGACGATCGCCGCGACGAAGATCAGCGCCGCCCAGTGGTGGATCTGCCGCATGAGCAGACCGCCACGGACGTCGAAGGACAGCGACAGCGTCGAGGCGTAGGCCTCGGAGACCGTCTGCCCGGCGAGCTGCTCGTAGGACCCGGTGTAGACCGTGTGCCCGACGCTCGGGATGTAGAAGAAGGTGAGGAAGACGCCCGTCAGCAGCAGGATGATGAAGCTGTAGAGGGCGACCTCGCCGAGCATGAACGACCAGTGGTCGGGGAAGATCTTGCGGGCGAGGAACTTGACGCCCTTGCTCGCGCCGACGCGCTCGTCGGCCCAGTTGCCGAGGTTTCCCGCGGCCTTGGCTGTGGTCGTGGTGCTCATCCGCGCTCCCAGAAGCTCGGGCCGGCGGCCTCGGTGAAGGGGCTCTTCGCGACCAAGTATCCGGCGTCGTCCACGGTGATCGCGAGCTGAGGAAGTGGACGCTTGGCCGGGCCGAAGATGACCTTGCAGTTCTGCTTGAGGTCGAACGTCGACTGGTGGCAGGGGCACAGCAGGTGGTGCGTCTGCTGCTCGTAGAGGGCCACGGGGCAGCCCATGTGGGTGCAGATCTTCGAGTACGCGACGATGCCCTCGTAGGAGCCCGCCCGCGACGTCTCGTCGAGGTCGTCCGGGTTGAGCCGGATGAGCAGGACGGCGGCCTTGGCGATCTCGTCGAGCTCGTGCTCGGCGTCCTGGATGCCCTCGGGCAGGACGTGCACGACGGAGCCGATCGTCAGGTCCTCGGGCTTGATCTTGCGGCCCGTCTCGTCGGTGATCGGGTCGTGGACCAGGGCCATGCCCTGCTTCCAGAACGTCGTCGACAGGTCGTTGCCCGGCAGCGGGCCGGTGTCGCGAAGCAGCACGATCGGCGGGCCGACCGTGAGCGGCACGAGGGCCGCCAGCAGCGAGTTGCGGATGAGCGGACGGCGGCCGACGCCGGCCTCCGCGGAGCCCTCGCGCAGGATCGCGAGCGCGTCCTCGCGGTCCTCGTCGGTGCCGCGCATCGGGTGCCGGAGCTCGATCCGCTCCTCGTCCGGCATGAGCGTCTTGGCCCAGTGCACCGCACCGGCGCCGATGCCGAACGTCGCGAGCGCGAGCCCGACGCCGAGCAGGGTCGTCGAGATGCGCAGCTGGCGGGCGATCTCCGCCCAGCTGTCGCCCTCGATGCTCACCGCGTAGTAGGCGACGATCAGCAGGATCGTGCCGAGCGTGGAGAGCCCGAAGAGGGCGGCGACCTGACGCTCCGCACGCTTGGCGGCCTTCGGGTCGACGTCCGCCATCCGGTGCCGGTGCGGCTCGAGGCCGGGGTTCTCGAAGCGCTCCGGGAGCCCGCCCTCGGACGTCGTGGCGACGTCCGAGCCGGGGTGACCGTGCGACTGGTCGATGCTCATCGGATCGGGGCTCCTGATCCACACGACGGACTGAGGACGGACTGCGGGGCCGCGGTGCGCGGCGCGGGGCGGCGCGTCACGACGCCTTCGCCCCGAGCCAGACGGCGCACCCGACGAGCAGCGACAGGCCCACGGCCCAGGCGACGAGACCCTCGCTCACCGGGCCGATCGAGCCCAGCGAGACACCGCCCGGGGGCGTGTCGGTCTCGACGGCCTGGAGGTAGGCGATGATGTCGCGCTTCTCCTGCGGGGTGATCGTGCTGTCGTTGAAGACGGGCATCGACTGCGGGCCGGTGACCATCGCCTCGTAGACGTGCGTCGGCGTCACACCCTCGAGGTTCGGGGCGTACTTGCCGCGGGTCAGCGCGCCGCCCTTGCCGTTGAAGTTGTGGCACATCGCGCAGTTGGTGCGGAAGATCAGGCTGCCGTTGGAGACGTCGCCCTTCGAGGCGTCGACGTCCTCGGCGCTCGGGACGGCCGGGCCGGGGGCGAGGCTGGCCACGTACGCGGCGAGCTGCCTGACCTCCTCGTCGCTGAACTTGTTGACGACCTTGGGCGCCTGCGGCCCGGTCGCCTGCAGCGGCATCCGGCCGGTGCCGACCTGGAAGTCGACCGCGGCGGCACCGACGCCGATGAGCGAGGGGAACTCGTTGCGCCCCTCGGCGTTGAGCCCGTGGCACGTCGAGCAGTTCGCGAGGAACAGCTTCTTGCCCGCGGCGACGTCGTCGGCGGACGCCGTCGTCGCCTGCGCGCGGCCGGGGGTGACCGCGGCGTACGCGACGCCCGTCACGAGGAGGCCGAGAAGGACGATCGCCGCGGCGGCGAGGGGGTGCCTCCGACGGGCTGCGAGTGCGGTCACAGGGGTTCTCCTGGGCTGCCCGGCGACGGTGCCGGCGGGCTGTGGGTCGGACGTCGGGTCGGTCATGACGCGGCGACTACTTGAGGACGTAGATGACGATGAACAGGCCGATCCACACGACGTCGACGAAGTGCCAGTAGTACGACGTCACGATCGCGCTGGTCGCCTCGGCGTGGCCGAACCGCTTGGCGGCGAAGCCCCTGCCGATGATGAGGAGGAACGCGATGAGGCCGCCGGTCACGTGGAGGCCGTGGAAACCGGTCGTCAGGTAGAAGACCGAGCCGTAGCCGCTCGACGCGATCGTCAGTCCCTCCTGCACGAGGTGCGCGTACTCGTAGACCTGGCCGGCGACGAAGATCGCACCGGCGATGTAGGTGAGCGTGTACCACTCGCGCATGCCCCAGTTGCGCCAGCCGTGCTCACGGGTCCAGGGCGTCCACCAGGCGCCGAGCGCCGAGGCCTGGAAGCGCTCGGCGGCGAAGACGCCCATCTGGCACCACACGGAGGAGAGCACGAGGTTGATCGTGTTCGCCGTGGAGAAGGGGATGTTCAGCTTCTCCGGCTCGGTCGCCCAGAGGTCGGGCAGCACCGCCCGGAGCGTGAAGTACATCGCGAAGAGCCCTGCGAAGAACATGAGCTCGCTGGAAAGCCACACGATGGTGCCGACCTGGACCATGTTCGGCCGGTTGACGGTCGTGTGCGCGTGAGGGGCCTCAGCCACGGATGCGGTCGCCACGGCGTCATTATTGCGGCACGCAGGTCGTGGCGCGTGCGGGGGTAGGGCGCTCGGCGTGCCGTCCTGGTCACATTCCGGTGACGACGACGCCTCCACCGGCTCTGCGGGCCTCCCGGCGGCTGTGTCCCGACGGCCCGGAAGGGACCAACGTCCCGAGGTACGCCCCTGTTCCGGCCGCGACCGGCACCCGGTGCCAGGCGGTCCCGGACGGGCCCGCGGGTCCGCGGCGGGCCGTCCGGCACCGACTCTTCCCCCGTCGGCGCGGCGGGAGCCGGGACCGAGGTCGCGGCCCGCCGTGCCGTGCGCGGTCGCGCAGGTGCTCACCGGTAGCATCGGGGCCGGAACGCGACACTCCCCTCGGCGGTCCGGTGACCGCTCCCACGACGGAGAGCAACCGATGACGAGCACCCCCGCCCCGGCCGGGCACGACGCCGCGGGCACCCGCACGCTGTCCGTCCTCGTCTACAGCGACGACGTGAACACCCGTGAGTCGGTGAAGCTGGCCGTAGGCCGTCGCCCGGCCGCGGACCTGCCCCGCGTCGCGTGGACCGAGATCGCGACCAAGCCCGCCCTTCTCGAGGCCGTCGACGCGGGCGGCATCGACGTCCTCGTCCTCGACGGCGAGGCGGCCCCCGCCGGCGGCCTGGGGATGTGCAAGCAGCTCAAGGACGAGATCTACGACTGCCCGCCGATCCTCGTCCTCACCGGCCGCCCGCAGGACGCGTGGCTCGCGACGTGGTCCCGGGCGGACGCCGCCGTCCCGCACCCGCTCGACCCGGTCGCCGTCGCGGAGACCGTCGCCGAGCTCGCGCGCCGCCGGCTCGGCTGAGCCCCGTGAGCGCGACGACGCCCGGGGCCGCCGCCGCACCCACGTGGAGCGGGCTCATCACCTCGCTGCTCGGCCGCGAGGACCTCTCGCGCGACGCCGCGGCGTGGGCCATGGAGCAGGTCATGACGGCCGAGGCGACGCCGGTGCAGCTGGCCGGCTTCCTCGTCGCGCTGCGCGCCAAGGGCGAGACGGTCGACGAGATCGGCGCCTTCGCCGACGTCATGCTGCGGCACGCCGTCCGGATCGAGGTGCCCGGCCCGTGCGTCGACGTCGTCGGCACCGGCGGCGACCGCCAGCACACGGTCAACATCTCGACGACCGCCGCGCTCGTCGTCGCCGGCGCCGGCCGCCGGGTTGTCAAGCACGGCAACCGGGCGGCGTCCTCGTCGTCCGGCGCGGCCGACGTCCTGGAGGCGCTCGGCGTCCGGCTCGACCTGTCGCACGACCGGGTCGCCGCGCTGGCGACCGAGGTCGGGGTGACGTTCTGCTTCGCGCAGCACTTCCACCCGTCCTTCCGGCACGCCGGTGTGGCGCGCCGCGAGCTCGGGGTGCCGACGGCCTTCAACTTCCTCGGCCCGCTGACGAACCCCGCGCAGCCGGGGGCCGGCGCGATCGGCGTCGCCGACGCGCGGATGGCGCCCATCGTCGCGGGCGTGCTCGCGGGCCGCGGCTCGTCGTCGCTCGTCTTCCGCGGCGAGGACGGCCTCGACGAGCTGTCGACGACGGCGCCGTCGCGGGTCTGGGTCGTCGGCGGCGGCACGGTGCGCGAGCAGACGCTCGACCCGGCCGACCTCGGCATCCCGCGGGCGACGCTCGAGGACCTGCGCGGCGGCGACGCGGCGCACAACGCGGGCGTCGTCCGCGACCTGCTCGCCGGCAAGACCGGCCCGGTGCGGGACGCGGTGCTGCTCAACGCGGCGGCCGGGGTCGTCGCGGCGGACGGCGTCCCCACCACCGGTGGCGACGGCGCTCTCGTCGAGGCGCTGCGGGCGGCCTACGCCGAGGTGAACGAGGCCGTCGACTCCGGGGCCGCCGCGGCCGTGCTCGACCGCTGGGTCGACGCGACGCAGGCCTGAGCCGGGCGCCGGGGGCGGCTCAGCTCTCGAAGCCGAGGGAGAACGCCGCGTCGAGGTCGTGCCGGGAGTAGGCGCGGAACGCGAGGTAGGTCTTCGTCGAGCGGACGCCCTCGACCTTGCTCACCCGGTCGGCGATGACGTCGGCGAGCTGCTCGTGCTCGTGCACCCGCACGATGGTCACGAGGTCGACGTCCCCGGTGACCGAGTAGACCTCGCTGACCCCCTCGAGGTCGGCGATCTGCGCGGCCACCTCGGGGATGCGGTCGACGTCCGTCTCCACGAGAACGATCGCGGTGATCACGCGGGTCTCCTGTCGCTCGGGCGGCCGCGCCGGGCCGGTCGGCCCACGGCTGCGCTGCGCCCGAGCGTAGCCGCCTCCCGCTCCGGCGACGGGGCGGCTCGCGACCAGTCGCGCGGCTCGCCGAACGGGGGCGTCCACGACCGCGCCGCGGCCATCGGGTCGAGCCGGGCCCGGGCGGCCCCGGCGCCGTGGATCGGCGAGGCCCACTCGCCGTCCAGGTCGACGATCCGTACCCCCGGCTGCTCGAGCCAGCGCAGCACCTGCTCGGTCTCCTCGGGGTGCGCCGCGGGCAGCGGGGCGGGCCGCGGCCGGACGTGCTCGCCGCTGCTGCGCATCGCCTCGACGTAGGGGCGGGGGTCGGCCCCCGGCGGGCTCGTCGTCGTCGCGGCGAGCCGGCCGTGCCGGACGAGGACGAGCTCCCAGCCGCCGCGCGCCGTCCGCAGCGCCGCGACGAGCTCACGGGTGGCCGCGAGCGGGGCGAGCCGCTGGGACCGGGCGGCGCCCCGGGCGAAGGCGAGCAGCCGGTCCCGGGTCACGGCGGCCTCCTCGAAGCGCTGCTGGCCGGCGAGCGTCGACGCCCGGGCGAGCAGGGTCTCCAGGACGCCCCGGACGTCAGCGGTCATCGCCGCCCGGACCGCGTCGGCGACGACGGCGTACTCCTCGACGGGCTGGCGGCCGACGCACGGCGCCCCGCAGCGGCCGATGTCCGCGAGCAGGCACGTGGACGCGGTGGGGGAGGCCCGCTTCGGCAGCCGCTTGGTGCACTGCCGCACCGGGTGCGTCTCGTGGAGCGCCGCGATCGCGAGCTCGGCCTGCTGCGTCGTCCCGAACGGCCCGACGTACACCGCGCCGTCGCCCGCGTCGTCCCGCACCTCGCGGACGACGGACAGCCGGGGGAAGGGCTCGACCGTGAGCTTGACCCAGGGCGCCCGCTCGGGGAACCGGGACCGCCGGTTGTAGCGCGGCGCGAGGTCGGCGATGAGCCGCAGCTCGCGCACCCGCGCCTCGAGCGGCGTCGCGCAGACGACGGCGTCGACGCTTGTCGCGACGGCGACCATCTCGGCCATCCGGGTGCGCTGCTCGGCGGCCGTGAAGTACGTGCGGACCCGGGTGCGGATGTCGACCGACGTGCCGACGTAGAGCGGGCGGCCCGCGTGGTCCCGGAAGACGTAGACCCCCGGGGCGCTCGGGAGGCCTTCTGCGAGATGGCGTTTGCGGCGCGTCGTCTCCGGGACCCGGGACGTGTACGTCGTGAGCTCCTCGAGGGAGTGCACGCCGAGGTTGCCGACGCGTTCCATGAGCCCGTGGAGGACGTCGACCGTCGCGCGGGCGTCGTGCAGCGCCCGGTGGTCCGGCTGGGTGCCCGCGCGGAACAGCCGCGCGAGCGTCGAGAGCTTGACGTCGCGCGCCTCCTCCTTGGTGAGGACGTGCCGGGCGAGCCGGACCGTGTCGACGACGGGGAAGCCCGGCCAGGCCCGTTCGGCCCGCGCGCAGGCCGCCTTGAGGAAGCCGACGTCGAAGCCGGCGTTGTGCGCGACGAGGACGGCGCCGGCGGCGAACTCGAGGAAGGCCGGCAGCACGCCCTCGACCCGCGGCGCGGACGCGACCGTCGCGTCGTCGATGCCCGTGAGGAGCGCGACGAACGGCGGGATCGGCTCGCCGGGGTTGACGAGGGAGTGGAACTCCCCGAGCACCTCGCCGCCGCGGACCTTGACCGCACCGACCTCGGTGATGCCGCAGTCCGCGGGGGAGCCGCCGGTCGTCTCCAGGTCCACGACGACGAACGTCACCTCGGCGAGCGGGGTGCCGAGCTCGTCGAGGGTCGTCTGGACCGGCCGGGGCGCCATGCCCGGCACCGTAGGCCCCTGTACCGACATCCACGGCGGACGCGGGCCGTGTCGTCGTTCGTGCCGCCGTCCACGGCGTCGTCCCTGCCGCCGGGCACGGCGTCCGGCCGCCGTCAGTACGCTCGGTGCGTGACCGTGCCCCTGCCGACCGCGACGACCCGCTGGCGCTGCACCTCGTGCGGGAACCTCACCCGTTTCGACGTCACGCGCACGAGCCGGGTCACCGAGTTCCTCCACCTCGACCTCGCCGGCACGTCCACGGTCGAGGAGCGCACGGTGCACAGCGACGTCCTCGAGCAGGTGCGCTGCCGGTGGTGCGACGCCGTCGACGCGGTCGAGCTGGTCCCGCGCGCGGACGTCGAGGCCGAGCTCGCCGGGCGCGCGGTCGAGGAGGCGGCGCTCGGCGAGGCCCGCGCCGCCGCCGCGGACCGCCCCGCCGGCCCCGGCGCCTGACGGGCCGCGACGTGGACGACGGGCCGCAGGAGTCCTCCGGAGGGCCGGCCGTCCTCCCGGACGGCGTGCGGCGCCAGCTCGTCGAGCTGGGCGCGGCGGTCCTCGGGGAGCTCGAGGACGCCGAGACGCCGGTCGCGCTGCGGCGGGTGCGCGGGTTCGCCCCGGCCCGCCGGGCGCGGGTCGCGGCGACCCCGATCGGTGTCGCGCTCGAGCGTGAACCCCTGTTCCGGCAACGGGTCGCGGCGGCCTGGCGGGCGCTGCACCCCGAGCTGGCCGCCGTCCTCGAGGCCGGGGAGGTGCCGCCCGCCGCCGACCCGCACACCGTGCTCGCCGGGGCGTACCTGCTGCGGCGCGACGGCTGGGAGGAGGTCGCGGCCGCGGCGGCGGCCGCGCTCGCGCACGACGGCGGCGACCGGGCCCGGCACCGCGAGCAGCAGGACGCCGTCCACGAGCTCGAGGCGACGCGCCGCGAGCTCGCCCGGGTGCGCGCCGCCCTCGAGACGGCGACCGCGCGCGCCGCGGCGCTCGACGAGGAGGTCGCCGGGCTGCGGCGCGAGCTGCGCCGGCACCGGTCGGACGCCGACCGGGCCAGGGCCGCGGCGCGCACCGCCGAGCAGGCGGCGCAGGAGGTCCGGGCCGGGGCGCTCGCCGCGACCGAGCGGGCGCGCGAGCAGGTGGAGGCCGCGGACAAGGCGGTCCGGGCGGCCCGGGAGCGGGAGGAGCACGCCCGCCGGGCGGCCCGGGAGGGCCGCTCGCTCGCGGACGTGCGGGCCCGGCTGCTCCTCGACACGATCGTCGACGCGGCCTCCGGGCTGCGGCGCGAGCTCGCGCTGCCGCCGACCGCGCTGCGGCCCGCCGACCTCGAGTCACCGGCCGGTGCGGGGGCCGAGGACGCGGCGGCCGCGGACGCCGTCCGGGCCCGGGCGCTGGCCGGTGACGACCCGGCGGCGCTGGACAACCTCCTCACGCTGCCGCAGGCGCACCTGCTCGTCGACGGCTACAACGTCACGAAGTCCGCCTACCCGGCGCTGCCGCTCGTGGAGCAGCGCCGCCGGCTCGTCGAGGGCCTCGCACCGCTCGCGGCCCGCACGGGGGCGGAGGTCACGTGCGTCTTCGACGGCGCGGACGTCGACGCGCGCCCGACGTCGATCGTCCGCGGCGTCCGGGTGGTCTTCTCCGAGCCCGGCGTGACGGCGGACGAGAAGATCCGCCGGCTCGTCCGGGCCGAGCCGCGCGGCCGGGTCGTCGTCGTCGTGTCCTCGGACGGCGAGGTGGCGTCCGGGGTGCGGGCGTCCGGTGCGCGGCCGGTCGCGTCCGCCGCGCTCGCGCGGCTGCTCGCCCGCGGCTGACCGTCCGGCACGCCGCCCGACCTGACCCCTCGACCTGACCCTCGACCTGACCCTCGACCTGTGGTCGAGGGCTGGTTGTCGGTGGTGGTGCCTAGCGTCTGTCCTGCCGGTCGACGAGACCGGACGACGGTGCCCGACGGGCGCCCGCGACGGTCCGTCCCAGGGAGTTCGGCATGCTCATCGACTGCGACACGTGCGTGGTGCGCGGCCCGGCGTGCGGGGACTGCGTGGTCACCGTGCTGCTCGGGTTCCCGGTCTTCGGCCGGCAGGGGCCGGACGACGGCCCCGGTGTCCCGGAGGGCGTCGACGTCGGCGACACCGTCGCCGCCGAGGCCCTCGACCTCGACCAGGCGGAGCAGGCCGCGATCGCCGTGCTCGCCGGCTCCGGGCTCGTGCCGCCGCTGCGGCTCGTGCCCGGTGCGGCCGCCGGGGAGGCCCCGACGCCGCACCACGGGGCGCCTGCACGGCGCGCGGCCGAGGCGGGCTGAGCCGTTCGGGCACGCCGGTCCCGGGCCCACCAGGGTGTCGCGTGTCACACCGTGTGACCGGTCACCTGGGAGAACGGCCTCGGGTGTCACGGAACGGAGTCGGAATCGGACAAGGGGTCATTTAACGTGCCGTTAGGGCGGTGGAACTTGGACCGCATCGGCCGTTCGGGCTAGTGTCTGGGTCGCTACATCACGACGAGGTCACGTACCTGGTATCCCAAGGGCCTCGGAGTACCCGTCCGGGCTCGTCGGTCCCCCGACGACCTTCCCCGCTCGGACGCGCAGCGACCGCCCTGCTTCGCGGGGTCAGAGGCATCACGGCGTCGCTGCGTGACGGCAGACCCGCTCGGGCGGGTCCGACGAACGGAGCGAAGGCACGTGTCGTTGAGCAAGGCCGACCCCAGATCGTCCACGCCCACGAGGTTCGTCCGACTCGCTGTGGCTGTGTCCCTCGTCGTCCCCCTGATGGGCCTGGCGAGCGCCGCGCAGGCGTCGCCCGCCGCCGACATCCGGGCGGTGCAGAAGAAGGTCGACACGCTGCAGCACCAGGCCGAGGTGGCCTCGGAGGAGTACAACGACACCCGCGAGGAGCTCAAGGGCCTCGAGGTGCGCGTGAAGGCGGCGCAGACCCGCCTGGAGCAGCAGCGCGCCCGGGTCCAGGAGTCCCGCCGGATGGTCGGCCGGCTCGCGGCCGAGTCCTACCGCAACGGCGACCTCGGCACCCTCGAGCTCTACCTCGGTGACAACCCCGACGCGCTCCTCGCGCAGTCCGGCGTCGTCGAGACCCTCGCCGACCGGCAGGTCTCCGCGATCGCGCGGCTCAAGGAGTCGCAGCGCAAGCTCGCGGCCGACACCGCCGACCTCGGCCGGCAGGAGGCCAAGGTCAAGGCCGGCCAGGCCAAGCTCGCGGCGAAGAAGAAGGAAGTCGAGCGCAAGCTCTCCGAGGCCAAGGCCCTCCTGTCCCGGCTCACCGCGGCGCAGCGGGCGGCCCTCGAGCGGGCGAGCCGTGACGCGGCCCGCCAGGCGCTCGAGAACGCCGGCGGCGGCGACTCCGGTGACGGCGGCGGCGCGGGTGGCGGGCTCGACTGCGGCTCGATCGGCATCGACGCCCCGACCGCGCGGGTCAAGAAGGTCCTCGACTTCGCATGCGCCCAGCTCGGCAAGCCGTACGTGTGGGCGGCCGACGGCCCCGGCAGCTATGACTGCAGCGGGTTCACGATGCGCTCGTGGCAGCAGGGCGGCGTCTCGCTCCCGCACAGCTCGCGGCTCCAGGCGGGCTACGGCACGCGGGTCTCGCGGGCCAACCTGCGCCCCGGCGACCTCGTGTTCTTCTACAGCCCGATCAGCCACGTCGGCATCTACGTCGGCAACGGCCTCATGATCCACGCCCCGCACAGCGGTGACGTCGTCAAGATCGCGCCGCTGCACAGCAACCTCACCGCGGCCACCCGGCTCTGACCCGGCCCGACCGCACGACCTCACGGAGGGCGTCCCCGCGCGAGCGGGGGCGCCCTCCGTGCGTCGTACGCTGAGCGGCGTGCCCGGGCCGGACGATCTCGCGGCCGGCGCCGCGCGGCCGTCCCGCCGCGGTACCCGGCGGCTCCGGGCCGGCGCCGTGCTCGCCGGCAGCGTCCTCGTGGTCGGCCTGGCCGCCGTGCCGGCCGGCGCCGCCGCCGACCGGGCCACCTGCGTGCCGGCCCTCGCGCTGCGCGGCACCGCCGGGGTGCCGGTCGACCCGGCGGGGGTCCCGGATCAGGGGGAGCGGGCCGCTCTCGGCCCCGTCGCGGCGCTGCTCGCGGGCCGGGACCGTGCCGTCGTCGGCGGCGTCCCCGCCCAGGGGTTGACCGGCACCGCGGCGCAGGTCGTGGCACGGCTGCGGGACGTCCCCGTCACGGTGTGGTCGTCCCGGGTCGTCGCGGTCCCGGCCCCGCCCGACGGGTCCGCCGCGGCGCCCGTGCCGGGGCGGGGGAGCGACGTGCGGGTCGCCGTCCGGGTCGAGGTGCGGTACCGGCTCGAGGGGGACGTCCACGACACGGTCCGGGACCGGCTCGTCGTCGCCACCGCGGCGGCCGGCTGCTGGCGGCTCGCGGCCGACGGCCCGGACCGGGCGACCGGTGCGGTGCCGGACCTGTGGGACCTCGGCCCGCTCCGGGTCGAGCGGTCCGGGCGGGTCGTGGCGGTCGCGTCGGCCCGGCTCGACGACGGGCTCGTCCGGCAGGTCGCCGGGGACACCGAGGCCGCCGCGGAGGGCGTGGACGCCGTCTGGGGGACCGCCTGGCGCCGGAACACCGTCCTGCTGCTGCCCGGCACCCTCGAGGACGCCGCGGTGCTCTCCCGGGGCGACGCGGCCTCGATGGCCCAGCTCGCGGCCGTGACCTACGGGCCGTCGTCCGCCCACGGCCAGGACGGCTCCGCGTTCGGCGACCAGCGGGTGCTCTTCGTGCCCGGGGCGCTCACCTCGCTCACGACGACCGGGCGCCGGTTCGTCCTCGCGCACGAGCTGACCCACGAGGCGACCGCGAGCGGGGCACGCTTCTCCGTGCCGATCTGGCTCTCCGAGTGCTTCGCGGACGTCGTCGGGTTCTCGGCGATCGGCGCCTCCGCCGCGGACGTCGACCGGTACGTCGAGGCCGACCTGCGCGCCGCGGACCTCGACCGGCTGCCGGCGTCCCTGCCGGACGTCGCGACCTTCGACCCCGCGCTCGGCGAGGTGGCCGCCGCCTACGCGCTCTCGGACGCCGCGTGCCTCGCGCTCGGTGACGGTCACCGGCCGGGGCGGCTCGCCCGGGTCTACCGGACCGCGGCCGGCACGGTGGACCCCGCTGCGGTGCCGCCCGCGGCCGGTGCGGCCGCGCCGTGGGCGGGGCCGGTCCTCGAAGGGCTGCGCGGGGGCGTCGAGGGCGGCGCCGCCGGGTCGTCGTCCGGGTCGTCGTCCGGGCCGGCGCCGTCGGACCCGCCGACCCCGGGCCAGGACCCGAACGCCGCGGACGCCGCGGCCCTGAGGGCCGCGCTGGCCTCGGTGGGGACCGACGAGGCGCGGCTCGTCGCGGCATGGCATCGTCGGGTCGTCGACCTCGTCGGACCACTACCCGGGAGCCGTTGATGGCCCGCACTCTCGTCGTGACGAACGACTTCCCGCCCCGCACCGGTGGCATCGAGTCGTTCGTCCTCGCGATGGCGCGCCGGTTCCCGCCGGACGAGGTCGTCGTCCACACCGCCCGCCAGCGCGGCGACGCGGCCTTCGACGCGACCCTCGACTTCCCCGTCGTCCGCGACCCGTCGCCGCTCATGGTGCCGACGCCGCAGATCGCCCGCCGCGCCGCGCAGATCGCCCGGAGCGAGGGCTGCGACCGGGTGTGGTTCGGGGCCGCCGCACCGCTCGGGCTCATGGCGCCGACGCTGCGCGCGGCCGGCGTCGGGCGGACCGTCGCGACGACCCACGGCCACGAGGTGTGGTGGTCGACGGTCCCCGCGACCAGGCCGCTCATGCGTCGCATCGGCGAGGTCAACGACGTCGTCACCTACCTCGGCGAGTACTGCCGAGGCCGGATCGCACCCGCGCTGAGCCCGGCCGCCCGGGAGCGGATGGTCCAGTTCACCCCGGGCGTCGACGACTCGACGTTCCGGCCCGGCTGCGGCGGCGACGAGGTGCGCCGCCGGCTCGGCCTGGCCGACCGGCCCGTCGTCGTCTGCATCTCGCGGATGGTCGCCCGCAAGGGGCAGGACGTGCTCGTCCGGGCGCTGCCGCTGCTGCGCCGCCGGGTGCCGGACGCCGCGCTGCTCCTCGTCGGCGACGGTCCCTACCGCCGCAGGGTCGAGTCCCTCGTCGACGCGCTCGGGCTGCGCGAGCACGTCGTCCTCACGGGCCGGGTGCCCTGGGACGAGACACCGGCGTACTACGACGCCGGCGACGTCTTCTGCATGCCGACCCGGACCAGGCTCATGGGGCTGGAGCCCGAGGCGCTCGGGATCTGCTACCTCGAGGCTGCGGCGACCGGCATCCCGGTCGTCGCCGGCGACTCCGGCGGGGCCCCGGACGCCGTCCTCGACGGGCGCAACGGGCTCGTCGTCGACGGCCGGGACGCGCGGGCCGTCGCGGACGCGTGCGCGACATTCCTCGAGGACCGGGAGCTGTCGGCGGCCTTCGGGATGCGCGGGCGGGAGTGGGTCGCCCGGCAGTGGCGCTGGGACGACCTCGCGCTACGGCTTCAGGGGCTGCTGGCGGGGGAGCCGGTCGGCGGCTGAACGGCCGCGTCCTCCGTCGCGTCGTCTGTTGCCTCATCTGTCGCGCCGTCCGCCGGGTGCTCCTGCGGGAGCGCCCAGGACAGCACGACGAGCGCGACGACGAGCCAGTACTGGTTGTAGAAGGCCTGCTTGTTGACGAGGTTCGCCGCCGCGAGGACGAGGGCGCACCAGCGCAGCAGCTCGGCGACCCCGGGCCGCCTGCGCCGCACCGTGAGGGCGACCGCGGCGACGGTGCCGACGACGACGAGCCCGGTGAGCCAGAACGGCGGGCTCCAGCCGAGGTCGTTGACCGCCGCGAGGTAGAGGGTGTTCGAGAACTTCAGCGCGGGGAAGGTCACGAGGTACGTCACGGTGTCGTGCCACATGTCGGCGGGCGCCGTGAGGAACCACGGGGCGACGAGCCCGCCCGCGACGAGCCCGGCGAGGACCGTGCGGCGCAGCCCGAACCGGTGCCAGAGAGCCAGCACCGGCAGCAGGACGGCGATGTGCTGCTTGCTCGCGAGCGCGAGACCGACGAGGAGGACGGCGACCCAGGTCCGGTGCCGGAGCAGCGCGACCGCGGCACCGGCGAGGCAGGCGAGCAGCAGCGGCTCGGTCCAGGCCTGCTCGGCCTGGGTCGCCGTCCCGGGCAGCAGGAGCAGGACGGCGCCAGCGATTGGGCCGGCGACGGGCGTCGCGGCGTCCGGAGCGGCGGCGGCCGTCGTCCGCGACGCGGCGCGGAGCGCGAGCGCCGCGAGGAGCATCGCCGCGAGCAGCGCCCAGCGCACGTCGCCGAGCAGCCAGCGGCCGGGGGAGACGAGCGCACCGGTCCACGGCAGGTAGGTGAAGGCCCGCATGATCCCCGGCGGCCCGACCCAGACCTCGGAGTACGCGTTGTGCCCCGAGCCGAGCGCGTCGGCGAAGCCCTGGAGGGTGTACCAGACGTCGATCCGCGGGGCCGGGTCGAGCCGGACCAGCGCCGCCACGACCGCGGTGTGGCCGAGCGCCGCGACGAGCAGCGCGGCGTCCGCCGCACGCCGCCACGGCACGAGGAGCACCCCGGCCGCCAGGAACGCCGTCCCGGCCATGGCGACCCGGACGCCGACGGCGGCGTCCGGCGGGACGTAGGAGTAGCCGCGGACGCCGGCCGTGACGACGCCGCACACGGCGAGCGCGAGCGCGCCGGTCGCCCGGGCCAGCCGGACCGGCGCACCGTCCCGCCCGAGCCGCACCGCGAGCAGGACCGCGGCCGCGACGTAGACCGCGACGATCCAGAGCCGGTACCGGACGACGCTGTGCGTCATCGCCGCGGTGACGGCCCCGAGGACGACGACCCCGATGACGGCGTGCGCGCTGCCGGTGGACGGTTCGCGGGCGGGTGCCGCGGGCTCGGTGCGGGTCAGCAGGGGCACCGGGTGAGCCTAGCGAGGCCGGGTCAGCGGTTCGGAACGAGAAGAACGTCCTGCCCGTCGCGCAGCTCGACCCGCCAGCTCTTCTCCCGGACGAGGAGCTGGACGAGGGGAGCGTCGGCCGGGAGGACGAAGGCGTCCGGCCTGAAGGAGTCGACCGTCGTCTGCCAGCCGGGGCCCAGGTTGGGGGCGTCGGTCACCGCCGTGATCCGCTCCGCCCCCCACATGTCGGCCCGGCCGTCGATGACGAGCAGAGCCTTGCCCTCACTGCGCAGCGCGAGCACGCCACTGGCGTTGTAGCCGTTGAACACCCGGACGGGACGGTCCGACGCCGCGAGGTGGTCGGCGATCCCGACGGCCGGAAGCGTGCTCCAGGGGTCGGTGCGGGCCATCGACGCGCCGACGTACACGGCGCCGGAGACCACGATGCCGAGCGCCAGCGCCAGCAGGGCGGCCCCTTCACGAGGCCCGGACGGATGGGTGAGCTTGCGGGCGGCTCGTCCCCAGGCCCGGTCCGCGGCATTGAGCGCGGCCGGCGCGATGAGGAGTGCCGCGACCGCCACGTTCCGGAAGGCGAGCATCCCGAAGGCTGTCCAGAGCAGGACCCAGAGGATCTCGACACGGGGGATCTCGTCGGTGGGCCGACTGAGCCAGGCGACGACGGCGACGAGGGGCAGCAGCGCGAACGCCACGGTGAACGGATGCGTCAGTGTCGTCGGGAGCCACTCACCGATCACTCCGGACGTCGCTCCCCGGAACCGCAGCGGCAGGAGGAAGGACTCCGGTCCCCACGGGTTCACCAGACCTGCGAGCGAGGCCCCCGCGCACACCAGGGCGGGCCGGACGACGGGAGTCGTGCGCCGGTCGATGCTCGCCCCGACGGCGACGAGCGCGAAGGCGAACGGGGCGAGGATCCACAACCCGTGGATCTGCGCCCAGAGCAACGACGCCGCGGCCACCGCGAGTACCGGCGGTCTCGCGGCGTGCGTCCACAACCGCACGCCGCACCAGCCGAGGCCGAGGACGAAGACGAACGACAGGGTCTGCGGACGGTCCTGGACGAGCCCTGTGAGGACGACGAGCATGACGAGGAAGATCGGAACGCTGAGTGCCGCGGGCCGTCGCGGCATGAGTGTCGCTGCCAGCAGCGCGGCGAGCACGAGAAGCAGGACGAGTCGTGAGGCGACGAGGGCATGCCAGCCGAAGGCGTCGACACCGCCCGCCATGAGGACCTCGCTGAGCCACTGCGACGTCCGCCAGGACGGTGCAGGGACTCCGAGCCAGGCGCTCCCGAGGTCCGAGAACCTGTGCTCTCGAAGGATCTCGCGTCCTACGGCGACGTGGACCGGTGAGTCGACGTCTCCGAGCGTCCGTCGCACGGAGAGGCTCGCGACGAGGAGACCGACGGCCGCCACGACGTGCAGCGGCGAGAGCGCTCGCAGCAGACCGTGCAGCAGGCCTCGGTGTTCCAGCTCGCTGTCGGTCGCCTGAGCGATCGACGGCCCCTCGGCGCGAGCCGAGGGGCCGTCGATGTGCAGTTCAGCGGGCTGGGGTCCGGTGACGCCGTCAGATGCAGTCACGCCGGAGTCGCCCGTTGGCTCGATCGAGGAGGGACTCAGCAGGGCGAATTCGCCTGCGCCTCGATACAGACGCTCGTCTGCTCGAACGTCGCCTTCGCGATGTTCCCGAGTGCGAAGACGGCGACGACGACGACGGCGGCGATCGCGGCGATCATGAGGCCGTACTCGACCGCAGACGCGCCCCGATCACTCCGAGGAACGAGCCATCTGCGCATTTCGTCAGCAGCCAGAAGCCGTGGTCGCCTTGACGTCGATCGACGAGCAAGCGCTGGAGAAGACGTTGTTCACGAGCGTCCCGAGACCGAACACGATCGCCACGATGACGGCGGCGATGGCGGCAACCATGAGGCCGTACTCGACAGCCGTTGCGCCGCGGTCAGCGGTCTTGCGGCTGATCTTGCGGATGTACGCGAGCATCTGGTGATGTCCTTTCAGGCCCCCGTGGCGGTATGCACCAAGGGAACCCTCTCACTCCGACAGGGGATGTTCCGACCCCCGGGCGGGGAAATCGGGAGAACGGCCGATCGCTGCTGGAGGTCTGACCGAGCGTGAAGGGCGCGCACGTTCAGATTCCGGGGGCGGCTGGAGCTATTTGTGTGACGAGTGATCGACGGACCGTGCTCGACTACGAAACTAGCACCGGGTGTGACCGTACGTGGTCAGTTCGCGGATGTCCCGCGAAGTCTCCTCCGTTCCGCCGATGCGGCCTGGGGGAGCGGTTCCGGGCCGACGAGCGACGTGTTCGGCGAACGATAACGCCTGGTGATGGGGCTGCCGAAATTATCACGGTGCGTAGTCGCAGGGTGTCGTCCGGACATGGAACGAGGCGGCGTCCGTGTGGACGCCGCCTCGGATCACTCGAAGGCCGTGCTCAGCCGGCGCTGTCGTTCGGAGGGACGAGCCCCAGCCGCACCGCAGCCATGACCGCCTGCGCGCGGTTGCCCGCGCCGAGCTTGTCGTAGATGTTCGCGACGTGGGTCTTGGCGGTGGACTCGCTGATGTAGAGCCGGCGCGCGATCTGGGAGATGACGAGCCCGTCGACGAGCAGCTCGAGCACCTCCTTCTCTCGCGGCGACAGCCGCGGCCCCGCCGGGGCGTGCATCCGGCGCTGGAGCGCCTCGCTGAGGTCCCGGGCGGTGAAGGTCCGCGGGCTGGCCGCGGCGTGCCGCGCGGCGGCGACGACCTCCTCCGCGGGGGAGTCCTTGCCGACGAACGCCGAGGCGCCCGCGTCGAGGGCGGCGAAGAGCTTCTCGTCGCCCGCGTGCATGGTGAGGACGACGATGCCGAGGTCCGGCACGCTGGCCCGGGCCCGCTGGGCGAGGGCCACGCCGTCGCCGTCCGGCAGTGAGATGTCGGTGACGAGGACGTCCGGGTTCAACGTGCGCAGCGCCTCGGTCGCCTCGCCGACGGAGCCGGCCTCGCCGACCACCTCGAGGTCGCCGGCGCGGTCGAACGCGCGGCGAAGACCTTCCCTGATGAGCTGGTGGTCGTCGACCAGCAGCACCGTGATGCGGTGCTCACCGCCCACGGTTCACCTCCCCGTTCCTCGGCAGGTTGCGCAGCAGGCGGGCGAGGGAGGACTCTCCCCGTGCCCCAGCGTCCGCCGTCACCACGACCTGGTCTGTGGCTTGTGAGTCTGTCACGGTTCGTGACTCGTTCGGAATCTTGCCCCGGGCCCGTGCACGGCGCAGGGCGATCTCCGGGTCGATGGTCAGCTCGACGACGGTGCCCGAGCCCTCGGTCCGGTCGCCGACGCTGAGCCGGGCCCCGATCCGCCGCGCCCGCTCGTGCATGCCGGTGACGCCCATGCCGCCCATCCGGATGCCCTGGACGGGGGTGAAACCGGTGTGCCGGTCCTGGAAGCCGCACCCGTCGTCCGTCACGGTGATCCTCGCGCGGGGCGGGTCGACGACGACCGACAGCCACAGGTTCGTCGCCTGCGCGTGCTTTCGGACGTTCGTCACCGCCTCCTGGACGATCCGCAGGATCTCGACCTCGACGGCGACGGGGAGCCGGCTCGACGACTCGTCGGTCGAGACGTGGACGACGAGGCCGGCCTGGCCACCGACCCGCTGCACGTAGTCGGCGAGGGTGCGGGACAGGCCGACCTTCTCGTCGACACCGGCCCGCAGGTCGAAGATCGAGAGCCGCAGCTCGCCGACGAGGCCGCCGATGTGCTCGCGGAGCTTGACGAGGCGGGAGGCGACGTCGGGGGTGGCGTCCCGCGCGATGTCGTCGACGAGGTAGCCGACCGAAGCCATGTCCTGGGCGATGCCGTCGTGGATCTCCCGGGCGAGCCGGACCCGCTCGTCGTCCGTCGCGAGCCGCCGGACGTCGTCGAAGAGGAGGGCGGACGCGAGCCGCGGCCCGGCCGCGGCGACCTTGCGCCGCGCACTCTCGAGCTGTCCGTCCTGGAAGGTCTCCCGGCCGGAGAGCACGAGGACGGCGACGACCCGCTCGCCCATGAGAACCGGGAGGGCGGCGCAGCAGATGCCGTCGCGCGCGCGGCGAACGGCGTCGGCGGCGACCCATGCGTCGAGGACGACTGCCTCCGCGAACGACGTCGGGTGCTCGCCGAGGATGGGGACGAACCGGCCCGCCGGCGACTTCACGAGGACGGTCCCGCTCGAGCCGGGGACCTCGCGGACGCTCTCGTCGACGAGGGCCGCGGCGAGCGTCTGCGGGTCGAGGCCGAGGCTGAGCTGTCGGGCGACGACGTGCAGCTCGGAGAGGAGCCGGTGGGCGTCGGCGTAGGCAGGCTCGGGGGAGTCGGCGAAGGGGAAGATCACCCGTCGCACCCAGGCCGAGACCAGTCCGACCGCGAGGAACAGCGGGATCCACCAGACGAGGAGCGTCGGGGTGAGTGCTGTGCCCGCCTCGACAGTGGTCGTCGCGAGCTGGGAGACGAGCAACAGGACGAGCGACGATGTGACGGCCACGGCAAGGGCTGCCAGGACCCCCGCGCCGAGGCCGGCGATGACGAGCGGTACGAGCAGGTACGGCAGGAACAGGTCCGCCTTGCCGGCGAGGGCGCCGACGATGATCGCCGCGCCGATCCCCTCGGCGAGCGCCTGCACGGCGCGCGGCAGCCCCTCGGGCAGGGGGATCGACGCGAGCCCCGCGATGAGCAGGAGCAGCAGCGTCGGGACGATGGCGCCGCGCGGCCCGAGGTCCTCGACGAACGTCGTCGCGAGCCCGCAGAGCCCGATGAGCGCAGCACGGACGAACAGCGGGACGTACACGCTGTCGACCCTGAGCCGCGGCATCACCCGGACAATCTCCCACACCGGGAGGCGTCCGGGCCGGACCCTTGCCGTTTTGTCCCCGTCGTTCGGCCCATGCCCGGATGGGCCGAGCGGCGGACGACGATCAGGTCTCGTCGTCCTCCGTGAGCGGCGCGAGGACGCGGGCGAGGCGTCGGGTGGCCATCGCGGCGGAGAGCAGGCCCGCGGCCTCGTGGACGGGGCCGACGACGGCGGCGAGGTCGTCCTCGGTGAACGGCCGCCCGGTCCGGGACCGGGCGACGACGACGGCGGCCATGACGTCCGGCACCGGGACGGCGAGCAGGTGCTCCCAGCCGGCGAGCGGGGCGCCGGCCAGCCGCGGCCGGACGCTCGCCGAGTCGCCGACGACGAGGGCGCGCCCGCCCATCGCGACCTCGGTGACGAGCCAGTGCCGGGCGTCCAGGACGAGCCGGCGCTCGATGGGCCGCAGCCCGACACCGCCGTTGACGCGCCAGACCGACCCGTCGGGGACGACGATCGCGGCGGCGTCCGCCCCGGCCCGCTCGACGACCTCCTGGGCGAGCACCTGGCAGGTGTCGGCGACCCCGAACAGCTCCATGCTCCGCTCGTTGAGCGCACGGACGAGCTCGCGGACGGACGGCGCGGAGCGGCGCTCGACCGCGGCGTCGACGACGAGGAGCTCGTCGAGCCCGGGCTCCTCGTCGGCGGGAGCCGACTCCGGCCCGGCGTCGAGAGGCGTCGCGCGGAAGCCGTTGCCGTTGAGGGCGTGCCCGTTGAGCTCCGGGCCGGGGTGCTCCGTGCCGTTCCTCGGGCTGCCGTTCAGCCCGGTCCCGTACGGCGCTCCGGCGGTTGCGACCGGTGCGGCCGCAGCCTGCTCCGGCTGCGCCTCGGTCGGAATCTCGGTCGGAGCGGGGGGCAGGGCAGCGGGTGGCGGCGCGAGCATCGGACCGGGGACGGCGAGCGCCGGTGCGAGCGGCACCGTCGGCCCCGCGAGCCCGGCGGGAGGCTCGAGACGCTGCAACGGCTGCAGCGGAGGAGCCGGGAGCCGGTCGAGCGGCCCCGGGGCGCGGTCGACCGTGGGCAGCGGAGGTGCCATGGTCGCCGCAGGGACGGCGGACGGTGCCTGCGCGGCGGCCGGCGAGGACGCCGGCGGCGGCAGCGCGACCGGTGCCCCCGACGGCGGGGCGGACTGCAGGTCTGGCGCGGGCGGTGCCCAGGCCGGCGGGGGCGGCGGCTGGAACGCGGCCGGTCGCGGCCACGGCGAGCTGTCGACGACGGGCGCGAACGGTGCAGCAGGTGCCGGCGGCGCCGGCGGGACGGCGCCCCACGGGCCGGGAGCGCTGTCCGCTTCCGTGGCCTCCGCGGGCGTCGCGGCAACGGGCAGCTCCGCCGCGTCCGTCGCGTCTGCGGAGTCCGCGAGGTCCGGGGTGTCGGGGCGGTCAGCGTCGCCGGGCGGTCCAGCGGGCGGTGCCGGGACGTCGCCCCCCTGCTTGCCCCAGAGGCTGCGCCGCGTCGGCGGGACCGTGCGGTCCTCGACGGTGCGGCTCAGCGCGACGAGCTCCGGGGAGGCGCCACCGGTGGACAGCCCTGTGCTCACGCGGCGGTCGCCGAGCCGGCGCTGGAGCGCCGACGGCTGCTGGGCAGGAGCCTCCCGGCCGAGGATGGCCCGGCGCCGGGCCACCATCGCCTCGGTGTCCTCCCGCGACCAGTGGTCCTCCTCGTCGGGACGCTCCCGGGTCCAGCCGGTCGTGCCGGCGGTGTGGTCGGTGCGGACGTCGATGACGGTGCCGTCGTCGTCCGTCTGCGCGGAGGAGGTCTCGTCGGCCGCGGCGTCGGTCAGGTCGACGGTCGTGCCCGGGCCGCTGCCGTCGGTCGCGGACCGCGCGCCGGGCGCCTCCACGGTGACGGTCGGTGTCCCGGCGCCGCTCCCGCCGACGACCGCGGCGGGTGCGGCGGGTGCGGCGGGTGCGGCGGCCTCCGCCGCCTGGGCAGGCTGCGGCACGGCCTCGGGGACGAGGTCCACCGGCTCGGGGCGACGCTGCTCCTGCGGGCGGCCGGCGCCGGGGAGCACCTCGGCGAGGATGTCGGCCCGCAGACCGCGGCGCGTGGGCAGCGGCGGCGGCGTCCCGTAGGCGGGCAGCGGTGACGGGCCCGCGACGGCAGGCAGGGGCGGCGGGGTGCCGTACGCCGGCAGCGGCGGCGGGACGGCTGCGGCGACGGGCGCGTGGACCGGTGCCCCGGGGGATGCCTCGGGGGACGTCGCCGGGGCGACCGGGGCCTGCTCGTCGACCAGACCCTGCGGATCGCGGTGGGCGCCGACGGGCGCGGGGAGGTCCTGCTCGGCCGGGCCGCCGGGGAGCGGGATCTCGCCCGAGGCGTGCCGGGCGGCAGCGGCGGCGCGGCGGGTCCGCGGTGCCGTGCCGAACAGGACGTCGTCGAACGACGGCGAGCCGGTCCGTCCGGCGTCGACGGAGGGCGTGGCCCCGCCGGCGACGGCCGACACCGACTCGCCGGGCTCCGGACCGGGCGTGCCGGACTCCGGCAGGAGGTGCTCCGGAGGGACCACGGCGGGCTCGTCGGCAGCAGTGGGCTCGTCGCCAGCGGCGGCCGCTGCCTCGCCCTGCGGCTCCTCGACCGTGGTGTCACCACCGACGGCGACGGTGCCGTCCGTGGTGCCGGTGGTGCCGGCGTCCTCGGCGGGCGACGGGACCTCGTGCGCGGCGGCCGCAGTCTCGGCCGCCTCGGTCGAGGAGGGCTCCTCGTCGGAGGCGTCGACCGCCTCGACCGGCTGGGCGGGCCCGAGGTCGACGACCTGCTCGGCGGGTGCCACGACAGGGACGTCGACAGGGGGTGCGTGGTGCGTGACGCCGTTGACGGGGGCCCAGTCGACGGTCGCCTCACCCGGGGTGAGGAAGGTCGACGGCAGGTCGACGACCTCGGGGCGGCGTGGTGCGGCCACCGGAGGTACCAGCGTGGGCAGGTCCTGCTCCGGGGCGTCGTCCGGGTCGTCGCCGCCCTCGGGCAGGTCGGCGTCGTCGATGGCTCCGACGGACTGCTCCACGACGACGTCGTCGCGCTCGTCGAGGTCCGCCACCGCGTCCACGTCGGTGGTCTCGGCAGCTCCGACGGGGGCGTCGGCGTCGGGTGTCTCCGGCGCGCCGTCGCCCGGCGCCTCGGACACGGCCGGGGCGTGGCCGGAGGTCTGCGCCGGCTCCTGCTCGTCGCGGGTGCCGGCTCCGAGCCGGATCCCGGCGGCCGCCGCGGCCGCCTGGAGCGACGACAGGTCGAAGGCCTCGGTGAGCGCCTCGTGCGGGCTGATCGGGCGGGCCGGCACGAAGAGGTCGGCCGGTTCGGGCCGGCCGCGGTCCGACGGCCACCAGCTGAACTGCCCGCCGTGCACAGCAGGCGGTGCGAGCTCCGCGCGCAGGGCCGCGCCGGCGGAGCGGACGGGCAGCGGCGGCGGCGCGTCGTCGACCTGCGCCTCGACGACGAGCGGACCCTGGTCCGCCTCGACGGTGAACGCGGCGGGTTCGGACATCGTCGCCGGGGCCCCGTCCTCGTCGGCGGAACCGCGCTCGTCCGGGGCGTCCGCCTCGGCGGTGCCGGGCGACGCCGACGACGCCTGCGGCTCGTCGGACGTGGTCACTGCGTCCGTGAGGGCGGCAGGCTCCTCCGCATCGGCCGACGGGGCGACGTCAGCGGTGCCCTGGACCTCCACGGAGTGCTCGACCTCGGCGGGCTGCTCGGCGTCCGGGGTCGGTGCATCCATGACGAGCGGCTCGTGCTCCTCCTGCGGGTGCGCCACCTGCGCCGGCAGGTCGGGCGCGGCGTCGACGGCGTCGTCGGCGTCGTCGGTCAGGGCGGGGACCGCGGTCAGCACCGGGGCTGCAGGCTCCGGGGTCTCGGCCGCCGCGCGCAGCACCGGCTGACCGGTCTCGGTGTAGTACCCGGGTGGTGGCAGGCCGGGGCCGTGGAACGGGGCGGGCGTGGACGCAGGCGTCTCGGGAGCGGGCACGACCATCGTCGGGAGCTCGTCGGCGGGCGGCGCGACCGGTCGGCCCACGCCGACGGACCCGGCGGCGGGAACACCGGAGCGGGCGCGACGGCCGGACTCCAGACGCTCGATCCCGGTGAGGAGCGCCGTCCGGGTGATCGGCAGGGGCACGACGACGACCCCGGGGAGGTCGAGAGCGGCGAGACCGGCCCAGGCCGGCTGGTACCCGGACACGATGAGGACCGGCACGGCGGTGCCGCGCCGCCGGAGGGTGTCGAGCACCGACACCGCGGTCGCCGGCTCGCCGACGTCGAGGACGACGACGTCGATCTGGCCGTCGGGGTCGAGGGAGTCCAGAGCCTCGGCAGGGTGCTCGACGACCTCGTGCGAGTCCGCCAGTCGGAGCGCGAGCGCCATGGACCGGGACACGACGAGGAGCCGAGCCATCAGAGACCTTTCAGGTTCTGCAGGATGGTGATCACCGCCGGGCCCAGGATGATGATGAACAGACACGGAAGGATACAGAAGATGAGCGGGAGCAGGATCTTGATCGGCACCCGCTGCGCCGCCTCCTCCGCGCGCTGGCTGCGCTTGGTCCGTGTCTCCTTCGACTGGACCCGCAGGACGCTCGCGACCGGGATGCCGAAAGCGTCTGCCTGGACCATAGCGCCCACGAAGGACTGGAGCTCAGGGACGTCCGAGCGATCGGCGAGGGCACGCAACGCCTGGACCCGACCTGTCCCGATCTGCATCTCCTGGAGGACCCGGGTGAACTCCTGGGCGACCGGACCCGTCGTCTTACGGGCGACCTGGGCGACCGCTGCGTCGAACGCCATTCCTGCCTCGACGGAGATCGTCAGCAGGTCCATCGCGTCGGGCAGCTCGCGGCGGATCCGCTCGGACCGGTCGTAGGCGGTCTGGTACAGCCACAGCGAAGGAACCGCCCACCCGAGCAGACCGAAGAGGACGCTCGCGACGAGCACCCAGAACGGTCCGCCACCGAAGACGAGGGCCACGACGAGACCGACGACCGCGCCGGCGAGACCGCCGAAAGCCTTGAGCCCGAGGATCCGGTCTGCGTCCCACCCGACCGGGTTGCCGGCGAGGTCCAGCCGGCGGCGGATCCGCAGGATCCGCTCGTCGGGAGTGAAGCGGCGCCCGACCTGCACGAACGACGAGAGCAGCGGGTCGACGACCCGCTCGGAGAAGGGCCGCTGGAGCTGCTGGGCACGTAGGTCGCGCGAGGCGACCTGGACCTCGCCGATCGCGGCCAGGGACTTCTCGACCCCCGTCGGGCCGACCAGTCGCAGCGCGACCCACGCGAAGGCGCAGGCGAGGCCGAGGAAGACGAGGAGCAGGCCCAGAGCCAGCAGGACATTTGCGGACATCAGACCTCCACCTTGACGGCGCGGCTGATCCAGAACGCGCCGACGGCGAGGAGCAGCGCCGCGAGACCGACCATCGCGAGCCCGATCGGGCTGCCGAACATCGGCCGCACGTACTCCGGCTTGACGAGCACGAGGTAGACGCCGAAGACGAGGGGGAGAGAGCCGAGGATCCACGCCGAGAGCCGGCCCTCGGCGGAGAGGACCTTGACCTGCCGGCGCAGCCGCTGGCGTTCCCGGATCGTGTCGCCGACGGTCTGGAGCAGCTCAGCCAGGTTCCCGCCGATCTCGCGCTGCACGCGGATCGCCATGACGACCCAGGAGAAGTCGTCGCTCGCCGTGCGGGACGCGATGCCCTCGAGCGCGTCCTCGACGGTGCGGCCGAGCCGGGTCTCGATGAGTGCCCGGTTGAACTCCGCCGACATCGGCGGGCGGCCCTCCCGGACCACGGTGTCGAGCGCCTGCGGCAGCGAGTAGCCCGCCTGGAGGCTTCCCGCGATCAGCTGCAGGGTGTCGGGCAGCTGTGCGAGGAAGGCGCTCTCGCGCTGGTCACGCCGGATCGTCAGGAGGATCCACGGACCGGTCAGACCGATGACGAGCCCCAGAACCGTGGCGAGCAGGCTGCCGCCGGAGATCACGAGGAACACCACGGAGATCCCGACCGCGATCCCGACCTGGATGAGCAGCCACTCGGCGGTGCGCAGGGGGAGGCCGGCGGCCTCGAGCTGGGCGTCGACGGAGGTGTCCAGTCCACGGCTGCGGGTCACCCTGCCGGCGAGGTCGACGGCTGAACGCGCGAGAGCCGTGTCCCCGAGGACCGACGGTGCCGCGGGTGCTGCGCTGGGCCCACGACGGGCCGTGGGGCGACCGGTCAGGGTGTAGATCGACAGCCTGCGCTGCATCTGCTCGCCGGGGCTCTGGCTCCGGGTCACCATGCCGATGATCACCGCGATGGCCGTGGTGAGCCCGAGGAAGACGAGGATCAGGGCTGCGACGAGGACGCTGCGGTCGTCCGGGGACGGCCCCAGGAAAGCTGCTGCCAGCGAGCCCGGCGCGGCGGCGCTCACCACTGGCCGCCCGGCGGGATGAAGGTCGCCGGGTCCACCTGGATGCCCTGCGCCGTGAGCTCCTCCATGAAGGTCGGCCGCAGCCCGGTGGCTCGGAGCTCGCCGAGCACCCGGCCCTGCTCGTCGACCCCGGCCCGGTGGTCGAACACGAAGATGTCCTGGAGCGTGATGACCTCGCCCTCCATCCCGACGACCTCGGTGACGTGCGTGACCCGGCGGGAGCCGTCCCGGAACCGGGCCTGGTGCACGATGAGGTCGACAGCACCGGCGATCTGCTCGCGGACGGCCCGCATCGGCAGGTCCATCCCGGCCATGAGCACCATCGTCTCGACGCGGGAGACGACGTCGCGCGGACTGTTCGCGTGGACGGTGCAGATCGAGCCGTCGTGGCCGGTGTTCATCGCCTGGAGCATGTCGAGGGCTGCGGCGTCCCGGATCTCACCGACGACGATCCGGTCGGGCCGCATCCGCAAGGCGTTGCGGACGAGGTCGCGGATCTTGACCTCGCCCTTGCCCTCGATGTTCGGCGGCCGGGACTCCAGCCGGAGCACGTGGTCCTGGTGGAGCTGGAGCTCGGCGGCGTCCTCGATCGTCACGACCCGCTCGTCGGCGGGGATGAAGCTCGAGAGCACGTTGAGCGTCGTCGTCTTGCCCGCGCCGGTGCCGCCGCTCACGAGGATGTTCGAGCGACCGAGCACGCACGCCGCGAGGAAGACCGCGACGTGCCGGGGGACGGTTCCGAACGAGATGAGGTCGTCGACCTGGAGCGCCTCGGCGGCGAACTTGCGGATGGTCAGCAGCGAGCCGTCGACGGCGAGCGGCGGCACGACGGCGTTGACCCGGCTGCCGTCGGGCAGACGTGCGTCGACCATCGGGCTCGACTCGTCGACGCGTCGGCCGACCCGGGCGACGATCTTGTCGATCGTGCGGCGGAGGTGGTCCTCGTCGGTGAACTGGCCCTGGACCGGGTAGAGCCGACCACCGCGCTCGACGAAGATCTGGTGCGGCCCGTTGACCATGATCTCGGTGACGTCGACGTCGCGCAGGTACGGCTCGATCGGCCCGTAGCCGAGGATGTCGTCGGCGATCTCCTGGGCGATCCGGGCCCGGTCCGCGGCGGTCAGCGGGGTGTCGCCGGTGGCGAGCACCTCCTGGAGGGTCTGCCGGACCCGCTGCTCGAGCTCGTCCGGCTGGATCTTGGCGTCGTAGAGCGTCGGGCCGAGGGTCTCGAGGAGCGCGGTGTGCACCTGGCGCCGTAGCTCGCCGAAGGCGTCCGAGCTCACCGGCCGGCCACCCTTGGCCGGACCGTTGACTGTGCCCACGGGCGAGGCGACCTGGGTGCGGTCGTTCCTGGCTTGTGCGAGCCGATCAGCAAGGCTCACTGCGGCCTCCTACGGAAGAACCCACGGCGATCGGTGCGGAGGTCGGGCGGGACGGCGGCGTCCCGGTTCGTGGACGCCGATCCACCGAGGATGTGCCGGTCGGCGAACTCCTTGATGGCCAGGCTCACCGGGTGCCGCGGGTCGTCGAGAGCGATCGGGACGCCCCGGTTGATCGAGGCGGGGACGTCGCGGGAACTGGGGATCTCGACCGAGATCGGTGCCCGGAGCGTCTTCTCCACCTCGCCGATCGCCAGACCCACCTTGGAGTCCGCCCGGTTGAGGACGATGCGCCAGCGTTCGCGCGGGTAGTTGAGCAGAGCCATCGTCTCGAGCGTCAGCTTGAGGTTCTTCAGCGCCGGGATGTCGAGGGTCGCGATGAGGGCCACGACGTCGGAGAGGTCGAACGCGGCGAGCACCTGGTCGTCGAACGCCGGCGGGGTGTCGACGACGACGTAGTCGAAGTGCTGGCGGAGCAGCTCCAGGATGTGTGCGACCAGCGACGCCGGGATGGACTCCGCACTGCCCGGCTCGACGGGGGCGACGAGCGTCGTCAGCCCGGGGGAGTGGGGCGTGAGCAGCGCCTGGACGGCGGTGAAGTCGACGTCCGCGAGCGGCACGGCGTCCGCGATCGTGTGCGCGGGGAAGAGCTGGAGCGCGATCGCGACGTCGCCGAAGGCCAGGTCGAGGTCGACGAGGCACACCTGACGGCGGCCGCGGTCGGCCAGCGTCGCGGCGAGGTTCGTCGCGAGCGTCGTCTTGCCGCAGCCGCCCTTGGCGGAGAACACCGTGACGATCTTTCCGCGCGGACCGGGGGCGCCGTCACCGCCCGACGGAGCGGCCGACTCACGCAGGGCCGCGGAGAACGACTGGGACTGCCGGACCGACGCGTTGAGCCGGTAGAGGTCCCGCTCGTCGACGACGTCGCGCAAGCCCGCGCGCATCGCTTCAGCGAGCAGACTCGTGTCGATCCGCTGCCGCACGAGGATCAGGGACAGCGTCGGCCTGGAGATCCGCAGCGCCGCGGCGAGCCGGAACGCCGAGCCGGGGTCGACCGAAGGCCCCAGGACGACGACGTCCTCGTACGGGTCGGTGTCGAGGACGATCCGCAGCTGCTCCAGGGACGTGACGACGCGCGCCTCCCCGACGGCGCCACGAAGGGCGTCGGCCGTCGTCGGGTCGAGGTCGCAGATCGTCGTCATGCGGGCGGCTCCTGAAGGTCGTCGGTGGGCTGGTGGTGGGTGCGGTGCACGTCGTCCGGTGTCAGCCGACGTCGATGACGTCGTCGTTGAACGTCTGGGGACGCGGGGTGGTCCCGGCGCCCAGCAGGGCCAGGTGCAGCTCGCCGGCCGCCTGGGCGACCAGGATCGCGCCGGCGTCCTCCTGGTTGACCAGGAGGGTCACGAGTGACTGGGCCCCACGCTCGTCGGCGGTGCCCGCCGTCGGGGTGCCCTCCGGGAGGATCGTGGCGCTCGTCCCCGTCGTGAGCACGGTGACCTTCGGGAGGACGAGGCGGGCCTGGTGCTTCGTCGTGCCGGGTCGGGTGTCCGGGTCGACGACGAAGAGAGCGACGTCGAGGCCGGGCTTGAGGAAGCTGGACACCCTGGCGGAGTCGTCGACGTCGATCGTGAGTGCCATCTGGCCCTTGGGGATCTCCAGTTCCGTTCCCTGCTTCACCGCTCCGCCGAACTGACCGAGCGAGACCGGGACGAAGGCGGGGAGCGCCTGGGTGGTCACCCTGTCCTGGATGTCGTCGAACTTCGTGACGAGCCGGCCGGGCCCGACGAGCCCGACCGGGACCTCGACGGACTGGAACTGGCTGCGCAGCGAGGCGGAGATCCGGGCTCCGGCGGGCACCGCCTGCACGGGGACGAGGACGGCCGTCATGCCGGCCTCGCCGTTGCCCACCGCGCCGAGCGAGTTCTGCTTCGCGTTGACGTAGACGAAGAGCACACCGGTGCCGATCGCAGCCAGCAGCACGGCTGCGACGAGCAGGAGGGTACGGCGTCCCATCGGGGTTCCTCTTCGGTCGGTCAAGGCGTTCGGGCGGTGGGCTGTTCGGCGTCAGGTGACCGTCTCCGCGGCCGGATCGACGCTATCGCGAACGGGCGACGGTCAACCGGACTCGCGTAACGGTCCGGTCACGGTGGGCATACGGGGGCATCGGGGTGGTCGTTGCAGGCCAGGGTCCTGACGAGGACGGCACGCTTGGGCACCGACATCGGCAGTGCGGTGTCCGGATCGGTCGTCCGTGCGACCCAGTCGCCGCCCTGGACGTAGGCCGGGTCCACGACCCAGCCCCTGATCCCCACGACCTGGCCGGCGGAGTCCGTGATGAGCCCCCGCAGCGGGCGCGGCCGGAAGGTGAAGCTCTCGGAGACCCAGAAGTACGTCATGCCGGCCACGGCGTAGTGACCGGACGGGCTCGGTGGTCTGCTCGTGTCGAGCACCGGGACGAGGAGCAGTCGCGGGCACTCGAAGATCTTCCGGGTGATCTGCCCGCGGAACGTCGCGTCGGCCGCCTCGCCCGCCACGATCCGGTTGCGGAGGGACGTCGTGTCCACGGTGGCGGTGACGAGCCCGTTCGTCCGGCGGAACAGACTGGTCTGGTCGAACAGGCCGGTACGGCCGGAGAGGGAGCCGACCTGCGTCGAGCACGTCGACTGGAGCCTTCCCAGGGGGTCGTCGGGGATCTCGGTGCCCAGCCACGCGTCGGTCAGCTCCTGCGTCGAGATGGACCCGGCGCTGCGGAGCGGGACGCAGTTGGCCTCGGTCGCAGGGTCCCCGGGATCGGCCGGGGCGATGTTGTCACCGGTGTCGACCGAGTAGCAGTCGTCGTCGTGGTCCGGGCCCACCTGGGCGTAGGGCCACGACCCGAAGGCGCGCAGCGGGGTGGCGAGCCCGTCCCGCACCGACGCACGCACCCCCTGGCCCGCAAGGCTCGTGGAGTCGACGAGGCCCCGGCCTGCGGGAGCGGCTGCGTCGCAGTCGCTCGGCGGGACACCCGGCACCGGTGGGAAGTCCAGGTGCCGGTGGTCGGAGGTCCCGCGGCCCGCCATGGTGCCGGAGCCGTCGTCGTAGACCCACCAGACCGGGACCTGTTTGCCGTAGAGCGGCTGGGTCCGGAGGTCAGGTGTGGTCATCCGGATGCGCCAGGTGCTGGTCGCGGAGTCGTACTCGACCGAGTCCGTCCGGGCGGCGTGCGACGTGTCCCCGACCCCGACGTACACGGTGACCTGTGCGGGCGTGACGGCGAGAGGGTCGGTCACCGGCGGGTCGGGGAACGTCGCGCCGACGATCGTGAACTGCCGGGAGTTGCTGTCCGGCATGTCCGGGTCGCCGTTGCCGTCCCCGTCACCGATCACCGCGCCGCTGCTGCCACGTTCCCAGTCGCCGAACACGAAGCCCGACGTCGCTGCCGGTTCGGTGAAGGTCGAGGCGCTGGGCCGCGGTGTCGTGCGCAGGCACACAGACCCGGTGTCGTTGTGCTCGAGGTCGTCGACGGTCACGTAGTACGGAGACGCCGGCAACGGCTTCTCCGCGGCCGGCCAGGGGAGACCACGCCGGGCGCCGGCGGAGGTCTGGATGTCCGTGTGGTCGGTGCCGGAGATCCGGGCCAGGCCGAAGTCGACGCGGACCGGTGGTGTCACGACCCGGACGACCCACGGCAGCCGGGCGTCCTCGCCGTCCGGGTACGCGTTCGGCTCGGCGACCTCGATGAAGACCTCGCCGTCCGCCGGGTCGAGGTCGGCGGCCCAGGCCGGGGACGACGCCGTCGCGCAGGCGGTGTCCCACTGCGGGCGCCGGTTCCCGGGCTCGCAGAGCACGGCCACGGCGGCCTTCACCACGTCGTCCCTGAGCTGCGAGGTTATCTGGGGGCCGGCGGTCGGGTCCTCGGGGAGCAGCGCGGCGCCTGCGAGCGCGGCAGCCTCGGCCACACCCTTCAGGCCGACTCGTTCGGCCCACGCGGACCCGAGGTCGACGGTGAGCGCTCCGGCGGTGAGCAGGACCGCCGACATGAGGATCGCCACGAGGACGGCGACGGCGCCGGTGTCCTCGCCGTCCGCGCGCCCACGGGACATGGCCCTGATCACGGGCACCCGCTCGTGACGCCGCCGGCGGGCACGTTCTCGACATCGGTCACGGCTGTGCGGGTCACGGTCGTCGGCACCGGCACCAGCGGGACGAGCTTGCGCGGCAGGAAGCGCAAGGTGACCGTGACGACCGGATCCCCGGTGTCGAAGCGCTGGAAGGTGGCGGTGACCGTCGGTGACAGGTCGCTCGTGACCCCGTTGCCGGACGCCCGGGCCAAGGTCCAGGTCCGCCAGGCGGCGCAGCTCGATATGCCCTGCGACGCGGCGCGGGCGCCGTCCTTGGCGGCGGCCGCCGCGCCCTGGACCTCGAAGAAGAGGAAGCCGTACTGGAGGATCCCGAAGACGAGCGCGAACAGCGGCATGGCCACGAGCGCGAACTCGACCGCCGCGGCACCGCGGTCACGGCGCGCGGCAGCACAGCAGCCACGCCGCAACGCACCCCTGCGGCCCATCCGTCGTCACCCGCTCTTCACGATCCGCGCCTGGAACACGCCCCCGTGATCCGCCGACAGTGTGCCTCACGGGGGGAGTGGTTGTCCGTCGTCTTGTCGGAGTCAGGGTGATTGTGATAAGCGGCGCGAACCGTGACGAAACGGGGCGAGTCGGCGCACCGCTAGGAGTAGATCTTCTCGATCTGCTCGGCGAACTCCTTGAGCACGACCTGCCGCTTGAGGCTGAGCTTGGGGGTGAGGTGGCCGCCCGCCTCCGTGAAGTCGGTGTCGAGCACGATGAACGAGCGGATCGACTCGGCCTTGCTCACGGCCTGGTTCGCGTGGTCGACCGCGCGCTGCACCTCGGCCCGGACGTCGGGGTCCTGGGCGGCGGCGGCGACGTCCATCGGCGGCTTGCCGCTGTTCGCGAGCCAGGTCGGCAGCATCTCGGCGTCGAGGGTGACGAGGGCGGCGATGAACGGGCGCTGGTCGCCGACGACCATGCACTGGGAGACGAGGGCGTGGGCGCGCAGCCGGTCCTCGAGGATGCTCGGGGCGACGTTCTTGCCACCCGCGGTGACGATGATCTCCTTCTTGCGCCCGGTGATCCGGACGTACCCGTCGGAGTCGATCTCGCCGAGGTCGCCGGTGTGGAACCAGCCGTCGTCCAGGCAGTCCGCGGTCGCAGCCGGGTTGTTGAAGTAGCCCCGCAGGACGTTGACGCCCTTGACCAGCAGCTCGCCGTCGTCCGCGACCTTGACCGTGACCCCGGGCAGCGGCAGGCCGACCGTCCCGATCTTGATCTTCTCCGGGGTGTTCACCGTCGCCGGCGCGGTCGTCTCGGTGAGGCCCCAGCCCTCGAGGACCGTGACGCCCACGCCGCGGAAGAAGTGGCCGAGCCGGGTGCCGAGCGGGGCGCCGCCGGAGACCGCGTACTGGACCTGGCCGCCGAGCGTGGCCCGCAGCTTGCCGTAGACGAGCCGGTCGAAGAGGGCGTGCCGCGCCTTGAGCGTCAGCGGGACCCGTCCGGTGTCGACGGCCTGGCTCCACGCGATCGCCGTGTCGGCCGCCGCGTGGAAGATCTTGCCCTTGCCGCCCGCCTCGGCCTTCGCCTCGGCAGAGTTGTAGATCTTCTCGAAGACCCGGGGGACGGCGAGCACGAACGTCGGGCGGAAGCCGCCGAGGTCCTCGATGAGGTTCTTCACGTCGGCGGTGTGCCCGAGCCGGGCGCCGGCCGCGACCGCGAGGACCTGGATGAACCGGGCGAAGACGTGCGCCAGGGGCAGGAAGAGCAGGGTGCTCGCGCCCTCGACCGAGACGACGTTGCCGAGCCGGGCGACCGCGTTCGCCGCGAGGTCGCCGAAGTTCGCGTGGGTCAGCTCGCAGCCCTTGGGGCGGCCCGTCGTCCCCGACGTGTAGATGATCGTCGCGATCGACGCGCCGTCGAGGCTGCGCCGGCGCCGCGTGATCTCGGCGTCCTCGACGTCGCCGCCGGCGGCCACGAGGGTGTCGACCGCGCCGGCGTCGATCGTCCACACCTCCCGCAGGGCGGGCAGGGTGTCGCGGACGTGGCCCACGGTCGAGGTGTGGTCCGCCGTCTCGGTGAAGACCGCGACCGCGCCCGAGTCGGACAGGATCCAGGACACCTGCTCCGCGGACGACGTCTCGTAGATCGGCACGGTCACCGCACCGGCGGACCAGATCGCGAAGTCGGCGAGCGTCCACTCGTAACGGGTCTTGGACATGATCGCGACCCGGTCACCCGGCTTCACGCCGCTCGCCACGAGGCCCTTCGCGAGCGCGACGACCTCGGCGCCGAACTGCTCGGCCGTGACGTCCTGCCAGGCGCCGTCGACGCGTCGCGAGAACATCACGGACGACGGCCGCTCCTGCGCCGCCCTGACGAGGAGGTCGGTGAGGTTGTGCTGCGGGTCAGGGGTGACGATCGCCGGGACGCTGGACTCGCGCACGGGGACTCCTCGCGACGGGTGCGGGCGGGGTGGGCAGGCGGACGATGCTAGGTGAGGTTCGGGCGGTGGCGGTCACCGCGTGTGCCCGTCCTCACGACGATATCGACCCCGACGCGTAGCGGTCAGTACCCGACCGGCCCCGGTCTGCTGCGGATCGGCAGGGTCAAGGCCCGGTGCCCGGACGCCGACACCTCAGTGCGTGACCGCCGCGACGAGGTGCCCCGTGTGCGCGGCCCGGCTGCGCGACGGCGTCGTGTGGTGCGGGCAGTGCCACACGGACCTGCGCCCGGCGCGCCCCGGGACCGCGCGCCCGCCGTCCGGACGCCGGGCCCGCGCCCTCCCGACCGACCTCCCCTCGGCCACGACGCTGACCCCCGAGCAGACCGAGGCGCTCGCCGCCGAGTGGGCCCAGCGGCTCGCCGAGACCGAGCGCGGGGCCGGGCTGCCCGGGCTCGTCGCCCGGACCGGGTCCACCGGCGGCCGTGCCGCGGTGGCGCTCGGCGCCGGGGTCGGGCTGGTCGCCGTCCTGCTGCTCGTCATGGTCGCGGTCGGCGCCCTGCTCTGACCCCGCGCCTGCGACCCCGTGCCCGGGACCGCCGTCCGGGGTCTGCCAGGATCGGGCGATGGCCGAGCCCGCCGAGGACATCCACGCCCGAGCCGTCGCCGCCGCCGGGCCCGACGGCCGACTGCCGGCACCGCCGCTCCACGAGTGGGAGGTCTTCCCCTGGGAGGCGGTCGACGGCCGCGTCGTCCCCAGGCCGCTCGTGGCACCGGTGGACGCCGAGCCGCCCCGCCGCGGCGAGGACCCGGGCGACTGCTTCCTCTGCGGGGGCGGGGCGACACCGATCTGGGAGAACGACCGGTGGACCCTGACCCGCCCCGACGCGCCGACCGGGCTGCCGCTCGTGCTGTGGCTCAACGCGAAGGCGCACCTCGACTTCGCCGACATGGACGACGACCTCGCGGCCGAGTTCGGCGTGCTCGCGGTCCGGCTGTGCCGGGCGATCGAGGCGCTCGACGGCGTCGGCCGGGCCCATGTGAACCGGTGGGGCGACGGCTCGGCGCACCTGCACACCTGGTTCGTCGCCCGGCCCGCCCGGCTGCCCCAGGTGCTCGGGTCCTACGCCGTCGAGTGGGACGAGATCCTGCCGCCCGGGCCGCGGGACGTCTGGCTCGCCGACCTCGCCGCCGTGGCGCGGGCGCTCGCCGCCCACAGCGGTCGTTCGCACCTCTGAGCCGGCCGCCCGCGGCCCCGACGCCGGGGTCGCGCGGCCTGTCCCGGGGCACGACCGTGTGCGCCGGGCGGGTGGGCGGTAGCCTGCGAACGCCCCGCCCGCCAGAGCCCTCCGCCCCGACGTCCCGCAGGAGCCCCCATGGCCGACCGCACCGAGTCGAGCATCGTCGTCGTGGCGGCCCCCGGCGACGTCCTCGACGTCATCGCCGACTTCGACGCCTACCCGGAGTGGACCGGTGCGGTGCAGGAGGCCGACATCGTCGAGGAGTACGAGGACGGCTGGGCCAGCCACGTGCGGTTCACCCTCGACGCGGGCGTGCTCAAGGACACCTACACCCTCGCCTACGAGTGGGACGTCGACGAGAACGGCACCGGGACGGTGTCCTGGAACCTCGTCGAGGCGACGGTCCTCAAGGCGATGGACGGCTCGTACCGGTTGCGGGAGAACGGGTCCGGCACCGAGGTGACGTACACCCTCGCGGTCGACCTGCGGGTGCCGATGCTCGGCATGCTCCGCCGCAAGGCGGAGAAGGTCATCATCGACACCGCGCTCAACGAGCTGAAGAAGCGGGTCGAGGGCTGACCACTTGCGCCTGCTCCTCCTGACCGGCAAGGGCGGCGTCGGCAAGACGACCGTCGCCGCCGCGACGGCCGTCCACGCGGCCCGGTGCGGGGTCAAGACCCTGGTGGCGTCGACGGACGCCGCCCACTCGCTCGGCGACGCGCTCGCTGCGCCGGTCGGCAGCACGCCGACCGAGGTCGCCGCCGGGCTGTTCGCCCAGCAGGTCGACGCCCGGGCCCGGGGCGAGCAGTCCTGGCGCGAGGTGCAGGAGTACCTCATCGGTGTCCTCGACGCGCTCGGTGTCGACCCGGTCGCCGCCGAGGAGCTCACCGTCCTGCCGGGTGCCGAGGAGGTGCTCGCGCTGCTCGAGGTGCGCGACCAGGTCCGCGGCGGCCCGTGGGACCTCGTCGTCCTCGACTGCGCACCGACCGCCGAGACGCTGCGCCTCCTCGCGCTCCCGGAGGCGCTGAGCCGCTACCTGGACCGGATGCTCCCCGTCGAGCGGCGGGTCCTGCGCGCGTTGTCCGCCGGGCGGGGCGCCGGCACGGCCGGCCGGACGACGCGGCGCGGCGGCGTCCCGGTGCCGCGGGACTCGGTCGTCGAGGCGGCCGAGCGGCTGCACGCCGAGCTCAACGGGGTCCGGGAGGTCCTCACGGACGCCGCGACGTCCGTCCGGCTCGTGCTCACCCCCGAGACGGTCGTCGTCGCCGAGGCCCGACGCACCTGGACCTCGCTAGCACTGCACGGCTACCGGGTCGACGGCGTCGTCGCGAACCGGGTCATCCCCGCCCAGGGCCGGGACGCCTGGCGCTCCGGGTGGGCCGCGGCGCAGGCCGTCCGGCTCGCCGAGGTCGAGTCGTCGTTCGCGCCGGTGCCCGTGCTCACGGTGCCCTACGCGGCGGCCGAGCCGGTCGGCACCGCGGCGCTCGCCGACCTCGGGGAGACCCTCTACGGGCCGGCCGGTGCCGCCTCGGCGCGGGCCCTGCTCGCGGCGCCGACGGGGGAGGCCCCGCTGCGCGTCGAGCGGTCCGGGCCGGAGTTCGTCCTCGTCCTGGACCTGCCCCTCGCCCGCCGGGAGGACCTCGAGCTCGGACGCCGCGGCGACGACCTGCTCGTCGGCGTCGGGTCGGCGCGGCGGGTCATCGCGCTGCCGAGCGCCCTGCGCCGGTGCCGCGTCGTCGGGGCCCACCTGCGCGACGGTCGGCTGCGGGTGCGCTTCGAGCCCGATCCCGAGCTGTGGAGGCCGCTGTGACCGCGGCCGCGGACGGCGCCGCGGGTGACGGTGCCGCGGGTGAGGGTGCCGCGCGGGACGCCGGCCGCCGGCTCGTCGACGAGGCCCTGCGGCTCGTCGAGGCGCTGCGCGACGCGGACGGCGTCCGGGACCGGGCCGCGGACGCGGCGTCCGTGTTCCTGGGGGTGGGCACCGACGGGCCGGGTACGGCGCACACCGGACCGGAGTGCCGGGCCTGCCCGGTCTGCCGGGTCATCGCCGCCGTCCGGACCCTGCGGCCCGAGGCCGTCGAGCACCTCGCGCTCGCCGCCGCCGAGCTCGCGAACGCCTGGCGCGAGGCGGTGGCCGGGGCGCAGGACGTGACACCCCCGCCGCCGACGCCCCGGGAGGAACCGTGCGTCGAGCCGATCGTCGTCACCGACTAGGGTCCATGGCGACGCTTTGGCCGGGCCCCACCGGCGGACCGAGGAGAGGGTGGCACCCGTGGACCTGACCATCGGAGTCGACGTCGGCGGGACGAAGATCGCCGCAGGCGTCGTCGACGCCGAGGGCCGGGTCCTGGAGAAGGTGCGGATCAGCACACCCGGCGCGACGGCCGAGACCGTCGAGGCCGGCATCGTCGAGGCGGTCCGCCGCCTCACCGCCCGCCACACGGTGACCGCGGTCGGGCTCGCGATGGCCGGCTGGGTCGACGAGAAGCGCTCGATCCTGCGGTTCGCGCCGAACCTGCCGATGGCCGACCGCCCGCTCAAGGCGACGATCGAGCCGCTCGTCGGCGTCCGGGTCGTCGTCGAGAACGACGCGAACGCGGCCGCCTGGGGCGAGTACCGGTTCGGCGGCGGCCGCGGCGTCACCGACGTCGTCCTCATCACCGTCGGCACCGGCCTCGGCGGCGGGACCGTCCTCGAGGGGCGGCTCCTGCGCGGCGCGTTCGGCGGTGCGGGGGAGTTCGGGCACGTCCGGATCGTCCCCGGCGGGCTGCCCTGCGGCTGCGGCAACCGCGGCTGCTGGGAGCAGTACACGTCGGGGTCGGCGCTCGTGCGCGAGGCCCGGGCGCTCGCCGCCGCCGAGCCGGACCGCGCGAAGGTGCTGCTCGACATGGCCGGCGGGACGCCGTCCGGCATCGGCGGCCGGATGATCACCCAGGCCGCCGTGGACGGCGACGCGACCGCCCGCGCGCTGCTCGCCGAGACGGGCCGCTGGCTCGGCGAGGGCATCGCCGATATCGCGAACGTGCTCGACCCGGCCGTCGTCGTCATCGGCGGCGGCGTGAGCGAGGCAGGTGACTTCCTCCTCGGGCCCGCCCGTGACGCGTACGCCACCGCGCTCGTCGGCGGCGCCCACCGCCCGCACCTGACGATCACGGCCGCCGAGCTCGGCAACGACGCCGGCCTCATCGGCGCCGCCGACCTGGCCCGTCAGCCGTGAGCGAGGACTACGCAGGCGGGCGCCCGGCCGAGGGCACGGGCCCGCGGGAGCGGGCGAGCGCCACCGGCGCCGCCCTCGGCGCCTTCTACGTGCAGCCGGCCACCCGGGCCGTCCCCGTCGCCGACCCGGTGGGGCCGTTCTCCGTCGGCGTCGACATCGGCGGCACGAAGGTCGCCGCCGGGGTCGTCGACATGAACGGGCAGGTGCTCGCCCGGGCCCGGCGGCTCACGCCGTCCCAGAGCCCGAAGGCCGTCGAGGGCACGATCACCGAGGTCGTCGAGGAGCTCCGCGAGACCTTCGAGGTCGTCGCCGTGGGCATCGGGGCCGCCGGGTTCGTCGACGCCGCCCGGTCCCGCGTCATGTTCGCCCCGCACCTCGCGTGGCGCAACGAGCCGCTGCGGGACGCCGTGACCGCCGCCGTCGGGCTGCCGGTCGTCGTCGAGAACGACGCCAACGCGGCGGCCTGGGCCGAGTGGCGGTTCGGCGCCGGCCAGGGCGAGGACCGCCTCGTCTGCGTGACCCTCGGGACGGGCATCGGCGGCGGCATCGTCCTCGACGGCGCCGTCCAGCGCGGCCGGTGGGGGATGGCCGGCGAGTTCGGCCACATGGTCGTCGTCCCCGACGGCCACCGCTGCGAGTGCGGCAACCGGGGATGCCTCGAGCAGTACGCCTCCGGGAACGTCCTCGGCCGCGAGGCGCGCGAGATGGCCCGGGCCAAGTCGCCCGTCATCGTCCCGCTCGTCGAGCGCGTCGGCGGCGACATCGACGCCCTCGTCGGTCCGGTCGTCACCGAGGCCGCCCGGGACGGCGACCCGGTCGCGATCGAGCTGTTCGAGGAGGTCGGCCGCTGGCTCGGGATCGGCCTGGCGAACCTCGCCGCGGCCCTCGACCCCGGCATGTTCGTCATCGGCGGCGGCGTCTCCGACGCCGGCGAGCTGCTCCTGCGCCCGGCCCGGGAGTCGTTCCGGCGCACCCTGACCGGCCGCGGGTTCCGTCCCGAGCCCCGCATCGTCAAGGCGGCCCTCGGGCCCGAGGCGGGCCTCGTCGGCGCGGCCGACCTCGCGCGGGTCGGCTGACCGGGGGACGCACGTGGTCGGGGGCACGGAGCAGGGCACGGCCGGGGCGCCGCGCGGTCTGCGTGTCGTGTCGTGGAACGTCCGCGACCTGCTCGGTGACCCGCTCGCCGTGCACCGGGTCCTGCGTGCGCTCGCGCCGGATGTCGCGTGCCTCCAGGAGGTCCCGCGCCGGCCCGGGTCGCGCTGGCAGGCGTCGACCCTCGCCCGGGCCACGGGGCTGCTCTACGTGGCGGGCGGACGCGACTCCGGCGGGACCGCCCTGCTCGTGTCGCTGCGCACCGAGGTGAGCGCCGCCCGGGCGGTCCGGCTGCCCGTCGGCGGCCGCACGACCCGCACGCGCGGCGCCGTCGTCGCCGAGGTCGGCCTCCCGGGCACCGGCCGCGTCGCCGTCGCGTCGGTCCACCTCAGCCTGGACCCCGAGGAGCGGCTGCGGCACTGCGCGGCCGTCGTCGACCTGCTCGCGCGCACCGGCCACCCGCCCGTCGTCTGCGGCGACCTCAACGAGCGCCCCGACGGCCCCGCCTGGCGGGCCTGGGGCGAGGACGTCCGCGACCCGGCACCCGGTGCACCGCCGACGTTCCCCGCCAAGGGCCCCCGCTCCCGGCTCGACGCCGTGCTCGTCGGNGGCGGGGCGGACCCGGCGGACGTGCGTGCCGCGAGCGACCACGTGCCGGTCGTCGCGGTGCTGGGGCTGCCGGCGCGGGGATAGGGGCGCGTCAGGTTCTGCGCGGGCGTCGCGTGCGAGCTCGGGTCGATGCTCGTGTCGCTGGAGCCGCGATCACGACTGGTCCGACCCGATCATCGACCCGAGCTTCTGCGCTGCCGACATGCGGACTGACATCTGTACGAGCTCGTGCCGTCCCCAGATCCGCGCATCGTCACGTCGTCCACAGGGGGAGACGCTCCCGGCGGTAACGGGACGGTGCCGGGCGGCAGTCTCGTCCCATGATCCCCGAGAAGGTCCAGGAGCTCCTGCGGACGCAGCACGGCCTGGCCACGCGCGCCCAGCTCCGTCACTGCGGGCTCACGGAGGCGGCGCTGGCGTGGCGTCTGAGGACGCAGTGGAGGCTCGTGCTGCCGCGGGTGGTGTCCACCGGGCGTGGCCGGCTGTCCGAGAGACAACGGCTGATCGCGGCGATGCTGTTCGCCGACGGCGACGCCGTGGTCACCTCGTTCGCAGCCGCGGCCTGGCACGGCGTGACGGCGGCCGTACCCGGCGGGCCGGTGCACCTCCTCGTCCCACCCTCCCGGGGCCTCGCCTCGACCGGGTTCGTCGTCGTGCGCCGGACGGTCCGACCGGACGAGCGGCCGTTCCGGCGTGGCGGGCTGACCGTGGCCTCCCGTGCTCGTGCGGTCGCTGACGCCGCCCGGGACGCCGCAGCCCCTGACCTCGCCCGGGCGCTGGTCATCGAGGCCGCCCAACGTGGCATCGTGCGGTTGGACGACCTGCGGCACGAGCTCGAAGCAGGTCCTCGGCAGGGCAGCAGGCTCCTGCGGAACGCGGTGCAGGACGCCGAGGCCGGGGCGTGGTCGGTGCCGGAGGCGCACCTCGGGCGGTTGTGCCGAAGCAGCCGCGTCCTGCCGGAGATGTGGCTCAACCCCGACCTCGTCGCGCACGACGGCACCTGCCTGCCCCGTCCGGACGGCTGGTTCGACGACGTGGCCCTGGCGATCCAGGTGCACTCCCGGGAGCACCACGACGGCCCTGACACCTGGGACGACACGGTCATGGCCGACGGGCTGCTCGGTGAGTACGGCGTCGCAGTGGTCCCGGTGACCCCACGCCGGATCGCCAGGGCCCCGGACGTCGTGCTCCGCCGGATCGAGCGGTGCTACGAGAACGCCCGCCGTCGCCCGCGCCCCGAGGTCAGCGCCCTCCCGGTCGGCCACGGGGTCGTCTCGTCGAGCTCGGGTCGATGACCGGGTCCGTCGAGTCGTGATCGCGAGGCCACGGACACAAGCATCGACCCGAGCTCGCCGGCCGCAGCCGATCCCGAGCGCTGTCGCCCAGAGCGCGCCGCAGCGGGCGCGACCCCTCAGACGACCGCGCCGTCGTCCGGCTCGTCGGGCGCCTCGCTGGGCATCCGGGCGACCAGGCTCACGAAGCCGCCGACGAACGCGGCGAGCGCCGCGAGCAGGAGCATCTTCGGCAGGGTCTGCCAGACGATCGCGGCGAGGAGGAGGAACAGCGGGCCGCCGATGACGCCGGCCCAGGCGAGCCGGGAGACGAGGTCACCGCGGGGGAACGGGGGCGGCTCGGGCGGGACGTAGCCCTCGTCGTCGGCGACGACCTCGCACGACGACCCGGCGGTGAACAGGTTCGCGGAGGGGCCGCTGAGCACCGCCTCGCGGACGGGCTCGGGGCCGTCGTCCGGTTCGGGTGCGGTGCCGGCGGTCCCGTCGTCACCGTCGGCGAGGTCCTCGGCGGCGGGCCAGCGCCCGACGCCGCCGGCGGGCTCGTCCCGCAGGTGGGCGATGATCGCGGCGAACGCGGTGTCGACGTCGAGCTCAGGGCGGTCGTCGCGCTCCTCCTGGGGCACCTCGCCCCCGTCGCCCGCGTGGTCGCCGGTCACTGGGTGCGCCCAGGGCTCGAGGCGAGGACACGTTCGACGAAGTCGAGGGATGTCTTGACGATGAGCTCGGCGTCGTTGTCCAGGGTCGCCACGTGGTAGCTGTCGTGCAGGAGGATCTCGGTCTTGTCCGTCGAGCCGGCCTTGGCGATCACGAGCTCGCCGCTCGCGGCCGGGACGATGTGGTCCTCGACGGAGCGCAGGACGACGAGCGGCTGGGTCACCTTGGGCAGGTCCGCGGCGACGACCTGCCAGAGCCGGGTCAGCGAGTACCCGGCGTGCAACGGCGACCGGTCGTAGGCGAGCTCGACCGGGCCGGACTTCTTGATGTCGCTCGCCACCCCCGGGAACGTCGGGACCACGTGCCGCAGCCAGGGGAGCAGGTACTTCAGGCGCCAGTCCGTGCCCGCCACCGACGGGTTGACGACGACGACGCCCGCGACGTCGTCCCCGTGCTCCTCGGCGAGCCGCAGCGCGAGACCGCCGCCCATCGACAGGCCCATGACGAAGACGTGGTCGCAGGACGCCCGCAGCTCGGTGAACGCGGCGTCGACGGCGCCGTACCAGTCGGTCCACGTCGTGGCGTTCATGTCCTGCCAGCGGGTGCCGTGCCCGGGCAGCAGCGGCAGCCGCACGGTGTACCCGGCGGCGGCGAGGGCGACGCCCCAGTCGCGCAGGCTCTGCGGGGTCCCGGTGAACCCGTGGCACAGCACGACGCCGACCCGCCCACCGTCGTGGTGGAAAGGCTCCGCGCCGGGCAGGACGCTCACGCCGGTCTCCTCGCATGGCAGGCACGCGCCGTGGGGGCGCGGCGCACGGCCATCGTGACACGCGCCCGCGGGCACGGTCGAGGGGGACCGGCCTCCCGTCGGCGATCCGTCCCGGTCGGGCCGTCGCGGCGATTCGACCCGGCGGACGGCAGCGCCGGGGGTGCACAGTCCGTAGAGTTCGCAGTGCGCCACCGTAGGAGCACGTCACGCTCCGGCGCCGATGACGTCGAGGAGGTGCGTGGTGTTCTACTGGGTGCTCAAGCGGATCATCCTGGGGCCGTTGCTGCACGCCTTCTTCCGCCCGTGGGTGAAGGGCGAGGAGCACGTCCCGGAGACCGGTGGGGCGATCCTCGCCAGCAACCACCTGTCGTTCTCGGACTCGATCTTCCTCCCGCTCGTCGTCAAGCGGAGGGTGACGTTCCTGGCGAAGGCGGACTACTTCACCGGGACCGGCATCAAGGGCCGGCTGACGGCGGGCTTCTTCCGCGGTGTCGGCCAGCTCCCGATCGACCGCTCCGGCGGCCAGGCCTCCGAGGCGGCGCTGCGCACCGGTCTCAAGGTGCTGCGCCGCGGCGAGCTCCTCGGGCTCTACCCCGAGGGCACCCGCTCGCCCGACGGCCGGCTCTACCGCGGCAAGACGGGCGTGGCCCGGCTCGCGCTCGAGGCCAAGGTGCCCGTGCTGCCGGTCGCCATGATCGACACCGACAAGGTGCAGCCGACCGGGCAGGTCATCCCCAACATCGGCCGGGTCGGCGTCGTCATCGGCGAGCCGCTCGACTTCTCCCGGTACGACGGCATGCAGGACGACCGGTTCGTCCTGCGGTCCATCACCGACGAGATCATGTACGAGCTCATGCGGCTGTCCGAGCGCGAGTACGTCGACGTCTACGCCACGACGATGAAGGAACGCATCGCGGCCGCGAAGAAGGCCAAGGTGCCCAGCGGCCCGAGCCTGCAGCCGGAGAAGGTCCCCGCCGAGGAGGCGACGCTCGTGCCCGCCCCCGAGGGCGCGGACGGCGCGGCCGGGCCCGCCGCCGACGGCTCGGACGACGCCCGCCCGCCGGCGGCCGCCGCCGGCTGAGTACCGCTGCTCTGCCGCCCGCCGCAGGCCCGTCGGGCAGGATCACCCCGTGACCTCGCCGACCGCGCCGACGCCCGTGCCCACCGGCACGACCGGCGTCCCCGCCGCCCCGGACGCCGAGCGGCTCGCGGACGACCGGCTCTGGCGGGCGGTCGGCATCTTCCGGGTCGTCTCCCTCGCGTACGCCGCCGTCCTGCACGCCCGCGCCGACGAGGACTACCGGCACGGCACCGGCGGCTGGGCCGTCCTCGGCGTCCTCACCCTGTGGACCGTCTACCTCGTCGTCCGCCGTGACCGCCGGCCCTGGGCCCTCGCGACCGACCTCGCGCTCGTGTGCGCCGCGGTCCTCGCGACCCGCCTCCTCGACGACCCCGAGCGGGTCGCCGCCGGCGCGCAGACGCTGCCCTCGATCTACGCGGCGACCCCGGTGCTCGCGTTCGCCGTCTGGAAGGGCTGGCGGGCCGGGCTCGCAGCGGCGGTCCTCGTCTGCGTCGTCGACGTCGTCGAGGTCGGCGGTCGGATCACCCCGCCGACGGTGAACAACATCGTGCTGCTCCTGCTCGCCGGTGCCATCGTCGGCTACGCGGTCGAGCTGTTCCGGGCCGGACGGCGCGACCTGGCCCGGGCGGTCGCCGTCGAGGCCGCGACCCGGGAGCGGGAGCGGCTCGCCGCCGACATCCACGACTCGGTGCTCCAGGTGCTCGCCTACGTCCGCAAGCGCGGGAACGAGGTCGGGGGAGAGGCGGCCGAGATCGGCCGGCTCGCCGGCGAGCAGGAGGTCCGGCTCCGGGCGCTCGTCGCGACCGGTGAGGTCGCGAGCGCGGCCGGCGGCGAGCAGGACGTCCGCGCCGTCCTCGGTGGCCTGGCGACCGGTCGGGTCACGGTCACCGGGCCCGCGCAGCCCGTCATGGTCCCCGAGCGCGCCGTGAAGGCCGTCAACGGCGCCGTCCGGGCCGCCCTCGACAACGTCGAGCGGCACGCCGGTCCGGGCGCCAGCGCGTGGGTCCTCGTCGAGGACGAGGACGACGTCCTCACCGTGAGCGTGCGCGACGACGGTGCCGGGATGGACCCGGGCCGGCTCGAGGACGCCGAGCGCGAGGGCCGGCTCGGCGTCGCGGCGTCGATCCGCGGCAGGATCGAGGACGTCGGGGGCAGCGTGGTCGTCGTCAGCGCCCCCGGGCAGGGCACCGAGGTCGAGATCCGGGTCCCGAAGCGGCCGGGCGGTCAGGGAGGCAGGGCGTGAGCATGGAGCAGGTCGTGGGCGCGGAGCAGCAGGACGGGGACGGCGGGACCCGCCCGCTGCGGGTCATGGTCGTCGACGACCACCCGATGTGGCGCGAAGGCGTCGCCCGCGACCTCACCGAGGCGGGTCTGACCGTCGTCGCGACCGCCGGGGACGGCGCCGAGGCGCTGCGCCGGCTGCCCGCCGCGCGCCCGGACGTCGTCGTCCTCGACCTCCAGATGCCGACGCTCGACGGCGTCGAGACGACCCGGCGCGTCGTCGCCGGGCACCCGGGGGTGCGGGTCCTCGTGCTCACCGCGAGCGGCGAGCAGGCCGACGTCCTCGAGGCGGTCAAGGCCGGGGCGACCGGCTACCTCGTGAAGTCCGCGTCGTCCGCGGAGCTCCTCGACGCCGTCCGCCGGACGGCGAAGGGCGAGGCGGTCTTCACCGCGGGCCTCGCGGGGCTCGTCCTCGGGGAGTTCCGCCGGATGGCGAGCGCGGCCCCGGTCGACGAACCCGAGGGGATGACGCCGCGCCTCACCGACCGGGAGACCGAGATCCTCCGGTTCGTCGCCAAGGGGCTGTCGAGCCGACAGATCGCCGACCGGCTCGTCATCTCGCACCGGACGGTGCAGAACCACACCCAGAACGTCCTCACGAAGCTCCAGCTCCACAACCGGGTGGAGCTCACCCGCTACGCGATCGAGCAGGGCCTCGACGGGTCGTGACCGACGGGTCGTGACGGACGAGTCGTGACGGACGGGTCGTGCCGGACGAATCGCGACGGACGAATCGTGACGGACGGTCGTCGCCGCCGTCCGGACGGCGGACGGCGCCGAAACGCGGTCGACACGTCACCTACCCTGGGCTCGTGACCTCGACCGTTCCCGTCTCCGCCCCCGACACGCCGGAGGCCGCGCTGCTCGCGGGCCTCGACGAGTGGCGCGACCTGCCGGCGGCCCAGCAGCCGGGCTGGCCCGACACCGACGCCCTCGCGGCCGTCACCGCCGAGCTCGCCTCCTACCCGCCGCTCGTCTTCGCCGGTGAGTGCGACGACCTCAAGACCCGGCTGGCCGCCGCGGCCCGCGGCGAGGCGTTCCTGCTCCAGGGCGGCGACTGCGCCGAGACCTTCGCCGACGCGACCGCGGACCGGATCCGGAACAAGGTCAAGACCCTGCTCCAGATGGCCGTCGTCCTCACGTACGGCGCGAGCATGCCGGTCATCAAGCTCGGCCGGATGGCCGGCCAGTACTCCAAGCCGCGCAGCAAGCCGATGGAGGTGCGCGACGGCGTCGAGCTGCACGCGTACCGCGGCGACGCGATCAACGGGTTCGACTTCACGCCCGAGGCGCGGATGCCCGACCCGCAGCGGCTGCTCCGGGCGTACCACACGAGCAGCGCGACGCTGAACCTCATCCGGGCCTTCACCAAGGGCGGCTTCGCCGACCTGCGGCACGTCCACGAGTGGAACCGCGGCTTCGTCGCGACCGCCGCGAACGCCCGGTACGAGGCACTGGCCCGCGACATCGACCGCGCGATGCGGTTCATGGCGGCGTGCGGCGGCGACTTCGACGCGCTGCGGACCGTCGACTTCTACTCCAGCCACGAGGCGCTGCTCCTCGACTACGAGCGGCCGCTCACCCGGATCGACTCCCGGACCGGCTCACCGTACAACGTGTCGGCGCACTTCGTCTGGATCGGCGAGCGCACCCGCCAGCTCGACGGCGCGCACGTCGACCTCATGAGCCGGGTCCGGAACCCGATCGGGGTCAAGCTCGGTCCGACGACGGCCCCCGAGGACGCGCTCGCGCTCGTCGAGAAGCTCAACCCCGACAACGAGCCGGGCCGGCTGACGTTCGTGAGCCGGATGGGCGCGGGCAAGGTCCGGACCCACCTGCCGGCCCTCGTCGAGGCGGTCTCCCGCTCCGGCGCCGACGTGCTGTGGGTCTGCGACCCCATGCACGGCAACACGTTCGAGTCCTCGTCGGGGTACAAGACGCGGCGCTTCGACGACGTCATGGACGAGGTCAAGGGCTTCTTCGAGGTGCACGCGGCGCTCGGCACCGTCCCCGGCGGGCTGCACATGGAGCTCACCGGCGACGACGTCACCGAGTGCCTCGGCGGCGCCGAGCACATCGACGAGGCCGACCTCGCGACCCGGTACGAGACGCTCTGCGACCCGCGCCTGAACCACCAGCAGTCGCTCGAGATCGCCTTCCTCGTCGCGGAGATGCTCGGCAACCGCTGACCCGCCGGCCGGACCGGGCCGCATCTCACCGCACACGGATCCACCGCACGCAGCACGGGCGGGCCGACACACCTCGGCCCGCCCGTCGTCCGTCGGGCCGGTCCGCGTAGCCTCGCCCTCGACGTCCGACGCCGCCCGCCGGCGCCGACCCGAAGGAGCGCCATGCCGTCGTCCCCGATCGTCGCCGACCTACGGTCGGACACCCTGACGAAGCCGACGCCCGGCATGCGCGAGGCGATGGCGGCGGCCGAGGTCGGCGACGACGTCTACGGCGAGGACCCCACGGTCAACGCCCTCGAGCAGCACGTGGCGGACCTGCTCGGCCACGAGGCGGGCCTGTTCACCCCGACCGGGTCGCTGGCGAACATGCTCGGGGTCCGGCTGCTCGTCGAGCCCGGGCAGGAGCTGCTGTGCGACACCCTCGCGCACGTCGTCCGGGCCGAGCTCGGCGGGCACGGCGCGCTCGGCGGCATCACGACCCGGACCGTCCCGTCGCCGCGCGGCCGGATGGACGCCGAGGCGCTCCTCGCGACGGCCGCCCCGGACGCCGGCCCGTACCTCGTCTCGACGACGGCGATCGCCGTCGAGAACACGCACAACTTCGGCGGCGGCACCGTCCAGCCGGTCGAGCAGCTGCGGCGGCTGCGCGAGGGCGCGACGGCGCTGGGGATCGCCGTCCACCTCGACGGCGCCCGGCTGTGGAACGCGCACGTCGCGACCGGGGTGCCGCTCGCCGAGTACGGGGCCCTCTCCGACACGGTCTCCGTGTGCCTGTCCAAGGGGCTGGGCGCCCCCGTCGGGTCGGTCCTCGTGAGCAGCGCGGAGCGGATCGCCCGGGCCCGGATCCTGCGCAAGCGCTACGGCGCGGGCATGCGCCAGGTCGGCATCCTCGCGGCGGCCGGCCGCTACGCCCTCGACCACCAGCTGACCCGGCTCGCGGAGGACCACGCCCACGCCCGGTCGATCGCGGAGGCCGTCGCGGAGGTGCTGCCGTCCGCGGTCGACCCGGCGGACGTCGAGACGAACATCGTCGTCCTCGACCTCACGGCCTCCGGCCGGGCGGCCGTGGACGTCGCGGCCGCCGCCCGCGAGCACGGCGTCCTCGTGTCGGCGCTCGGGCCCCGGATGGTGCGTGCCGTCACCCACCTCGACCTCGACGACGAGGCGGCCGCGGGCGCGGCCCGGGTGCTCGCGAAGGTGCTGTCGTCCTGAGGGTCACGACGGCGCAGAGCGGGGACGCGGCGGTGCGAGGGCGGTGTCGGGGCACGGCCCCGCAGGTGGGAGGATGTGCCCCGTGACGGACGCCTCCGAGCAGCCGCCCCGGGCCCTGCCGCCCGGTCAGCGCCTCGCGAAGGACTTCCCCGTCCTCCACTACGGGCCGGTCCCTCGCTTCAAGCCGGACTCCTGGCGCCTCGTCGTCAACGGCGCCACGGCGGACGGCGCCGAGCACCAGATCGACATCGAGACGTTCACCGCGCTGCCCCGCACGGCCGTCAGCGCCGACATGCACTGCGTGACGCGCTGGACCGTGCTCGACAACGACTGGGAGGGCGTGGGCGCCCGCGACCTCATGGCCGCCTACCCGCCCGCGGACGACGTCACGCACGTCATGGCCTGGGCGGAGTACGGCTACTCGGCGAACATGCGCCTCGACGACTTCGCCTCACCGCGCAGCGTCCTCGCGACGCACCGCGGCGGGGAGCCGCTGACCCCCGAGCACGGGTACCCGCTGCGCCTCGTGGTGCCGCACCTGTACGCGTGGAAGGGCCCGAAGTGGCTGCGCGGCATCGAGTACCTGACGGCGGAGCGGCGCGGGTTCTGGGAGGAGCGCGGGTACCACACGCTCGGCGACCCCTGGCGCGAGGAGCGGTACTCCTACCAGGAGTGACGGCCGGGCAGGAGCAGCCGGGGCAGGCATGAACCGGACCGGTCCGGGTACTGGGGCGCCATGACCATCCAGCTGCCTCCTGCGGACCTCACCCTGTGCAGCGCGTGCGGGGAGACCCTCGTCGACATGGGCCTGCGCCCGTCCCCGACGGGTGGCCAGGACTGGGTCTTCATGTGCTCCGGCTGCCGGCGTGACGTCGTCCACCAGCACGTGCCGGCGGTCTGACGGACCGCCGGGACGCACCTGCCGCCAGGCCGTCTCAGCCGAGGTGCGCCTCGAGGTGCGCCGCGAGCGCGTCCTCGAACGCCGGCCACCGGTCGGCGAGCGCGAAGCGCACGTGGAGCAGCACGTCCGCCGGTGAGTGCGCGTCGTCGTACGGGTTCGCCGGCGCGACCGCCCACGCGAGGAGCTCGGTGACGGCGATCCCGGCCTGCAGCCGGTGCCAGAGCGGGTCCTCCTCCTGGAACGGCGCGCCCGGGCGGCCCCGGCCCGGCCCGGCGTCCTGGCGAACGTCACCCGGGCTGTAGGCCTCCCACAGTGCGGCGACCGTCCCGGCGACGCGCTGCTGGGCGGCGATCGACTCCGAGCGGATCGTCTCGTCGGGCTCGGCGACCTCGTCCGGCGAGCGCACAGCCGCGGCCTGGGCGGCCTCGAACGCCGCCGGTCGCGCCTCGACGGCGAGCCGGCGCAGGATCCGCGCCTCGGCGACGGCCTGGGCGAGCCCCGGGCCGTGCTCGTCGTCCTCGGCGAGCCCGGTGAAGTGCAGCGCCGCCCGGACGGCGTCCTGGAGGGTCGCGAGGAGCAGGTCGGCGACAGGGCCCGTCGGGTCCGCCGCGGTCTGCCGGCCGATCTCGTCGAGCGCGGCCTCGACGGCGTCGGGCAGGCCGGGGACGCTCTCGTCGGCGTCGAGCGGCTCCACGGCCGCGAGCAGGTGGGTGCCCTGCCACCAGGCGGCGTCGAGCGCGACGCCGGTCCGGCGCCGGACGACGTCGAGCGCGAGCATCTCGGCCCCGCCCTCGAGCGGCAGCGCCCCGGACAGCAGCTCGTCGAGGTCGTCGCCGAGCGCGTCGGGGCGTTCGCCGTAGCGGACGTGCGGCTCGGCCGGGTCGAGGGTGACGAGCAGCCGCCCGTCGACGGCGTACGAGAGCCGGCTGGAGTGCACGCCGCGGAAGAGCGAGACGACCTCCGCGCCGCGGGAGAGCGCGGCGAGGACCTCCGGGCGGGACCCCTCGAAGCCGTTGACCTCGAGCAGGACGACGGCGGGGACGGCGTCCGGCGCGGTGTCCGGCACGACGACCGAGAGCAGCACGGGCGCGGCGTCGTCCGCGTCCCAGAACCGGCCGAGGTCCCGGTCCCAGGCGACGAGCGCCGCTGGGTCGGCACCGATCCGGGCCGCGACGTCGGCGAGCCGCTCGAAGTCCTCGACGGCGACCGGGGCGACCGGTCCGGGCGTGCGGGCCGGGCCACCGGCGGGTGCGCCGTCCCGGAGCGGGTCCGGGTGGGCCCGCACGACGGTCACGCAGAACCAGTCGCCGATCCCGGCTCCGCCGAGGGCGGCCGGGCGCAGCAGGACGGGGTCACCCTGGCCCTGGGTCACGGGCTAGAAGAAGACGATGGTGACGACGGTGCCGCGCGGCACGGTCGAGCCCGGGGCCGGGTTCTGCTGGGCGACCCGGTCGGAGAAGCCGCCGCGGCGCTCGACCTGGACGCCGAGACCCTCCTCCTCGAGCTTGCGGCGGGCGTCGTCCTCCTTGCGGCCGAGGACGAAGGGCACCTGGACGGTCTGCGCCGGGTCCGGCCCGTTCGACAGGAAGATCGTCACGGTCGAGCCGGGGGCGGCCTTCGTGCGCCCGCCCGGCTCCTGGGCCGCGACCTGGCCCTGGGGCACCGACGGGTCGAAGCGCGGCTCGCCGACGTCGACGGCGAAGCCCGCCGTCTGCAGGGTGTTGCGGGCGGTGTTCTCGTCCTGGCGCAGGACGTCGGGGATCTCGACGAGCTCCTTGCCCTTGCTGACGACGAGGTCGACCTTCGTGCCCTTGGCCCGCTTCGCGTCGGCCGCCGGGCTCTGGCTCATGACGAGGCCCGCGTCGAAGTCGTTGCTGAACTTCTCGCTCACCTTGCCGAGCGCGAAGCCCTCGCCCTGGAGGTCCTGCTCGGCCTGGTCCTTCGACTTGCCCGTGACGTCCGGGACGTCGAACAGCTCCGGCCCCTTCGACACGGTGAGCGTCACGGTGCTGTTCTTGCGGACCGCCGCCCCGGCCTCGGGCCGGCTCTCGATGACGATGCCCTTCTTGACGTCGTCGCTGAACGCCGTGACCACCTTGACCCCGAGCGGGATGTCGGTGAGCTGTTTCGTCGCCTCGGCCTGGGTGAGCGTCGTCGTGCTCGGGACGACGACCTGGGCGCCGGGCCCGGCGATGAACCAGTAGGAGCCGATGACGAGGACGACGGCGGTGACGACGACGAGGGCCATGACGACCAGGCCGCGCCGACGGCGGGCCTCGGCGAGGCGCGCGAGGGCGGCGTCGTCGACGGGCGGGCCCATCTCGTCCTCGTTGACGGGCAGGCCGGCGACGAGCCGCGACCTGCGGCTGCGCGGCGGCGGCGGTTGCATGCCCGTGGGGGAGTGCCCGTTGCCCAGGGCGCCGTGGCCGGGCGCGCCGCCCGTGCCGTTGCCCAGCGCGGACGCCGCGAGCCCGGGGAGCGCCCGGGTGCGGTTCTCGACGGCCTGGTCGACGGCCTGGGTGGCGGCGAGCCCGTCGAACGGGTCGCTCGCCGCCGCGGCGACCGCGCCCGGCGCGTACGGCACGTCGGCCCGCTCGTCCATGAGCTCGGCGGGGATCCGGCGGCGCGCGGAGCGCAGCATGACGAGGAGCGCGGCGGCGTCTGCCGGGCGCTCGTCGGGGGTGCGGGCGGTCGCGGCGAGGACGACGTCGTCGAGCGCCTCGGGGACGTTCGGGGCGATGTCGGACGGCGTGGGGACGTCCTCGTGGACGTGCCGGTAGGCGACCTGGGCGGGCAGCTCGCCGACGAACGGCTGCCGCCCGGTGAGCACCTCGAAGAGCACGATGCCCGCGGAGTAGACGTCGCTGCGGGCGTCCGCCGTGCCCTCGGTGACCAGCTCGGGGGCGAGGTAGGCGACGGTGCCGAGGAGCACCCCGGTCGTCGCGTTCGTCGAGGCCGCGGCCCGGGCGAGGCCGAAGTCGGCGACCTTGACCCGGCCGTCGTCGGTGAGGATGACGTTCTCGGGCTTGACGTCGCGGTGCACGATCCCGGCCCGGTGCGCCGCGGCGAGCGCGTCGAGCACCGGGTCCATGACCCGCAGCGCCTCCTTGGGCGTCAGCGCACCGCGCTCGACGAGCACCTGGCGCAGCGTGCGGCCCGGGAGGTACTCCATGGCGAGGTAGTGCAGGTCGCCGTCCTGGCCCTGGTCGAAGACGCCGACGACGTTCGGGTGCGACAGCCGGGCGGCCGCCCGGGCCTCCCGGTCGAAGCGGGCGGCGAAGGCGGCGTCGCCCGCGAGGTGCGAGTGGAGCACCTTGAGCGCCACCGCACGGTCGAGCCGGCGGTCGAGGGCGTGGTAAACGGTGGCCATCCCGCCCCGGGCGACGAGCTCGAGAACGAGATAGCGGTCGTCCAGCAGCCGCCCGACGAGCGGGTCCTGGAGGGTCGCGTCCACGTGGGGGAGTCTACGTATGCCGGGGGGTGCTGTCGGCAAACCCCCGGTAAGGAACGTCCGCGGCGGCGCCGGGGCGTGCACGGACGGCGACGGTCGGCGTGGCGAGCGTCACCGGAAGCGGGTCTCCAGCCGCTGGACGTTGGCGACGTAGCGGCGGGTGTCGGGGAACATGCCGTTCTTCCGGACCGAGCCGAGGCCCTGGTAGTAGCCCGCGATCGCCGTCCGCTCGTCGGGGGCCGAGCGCAGCAGCGCGGCGATGATCGCCACCCCGGCGGTGACGTTGTCCTCCGGGTCGAGCAGGTCGAGCCGGTGGCCGACGAGGCGCGAGGCCCACACGCCGGACGACGGGATGACCTGCATGCAGCCGATCGCGTTCGCCGGTGACACGGCCCGCTGGTTGAAGCCCGACTCCTGGTAGGCGATCGCCATCGCGAGGGCCGGGTCCACCTTGTACTTCTTCGCGGTCCGCGCGACGAGCGCCTTCATCTGCTCGCGGGTCGGGACCCTCCGCTTCGCGAGGATCGCCCGGTTCGCGGCGGCGGCGCGCGCGACGGCGTCCGGGTAGGTGCGGCCCGCGAAGGTGTTCGGGTAGCCGGCCCCCGGCACGAGGATCTTCTGACCGGGGTGGATCACCGACCGGGTCGTCAGGTGGTTGAGGGCGAGGATCTGCTTGAGCGTGACCTTCTCCCGCAGGGCGATCCCGGAGAGGGTGTCGCCGGACCGGACGACGACGACGTGCGTCGGCGCCGCGGTGCGCCTCGGCTTCGGCGCCGCCTTGACGCCGGGCAGCACGAGCTTGCGGCCGGGCCGGATGAGCGTCGACGTGAGGTGGTTGGCCTTCATGATCGCCGCGACGGTGATCCGGTACCGCAGGGCGATCTCGCTGAGGGTGTCGCCGGCGCGGACGACGTGGACGACCGGCTTGGCGCCGGACCTCTTCGTCTTCTTCGCGGTGGACGGCGAGGGGGTCTTCACCCCGGGGAGCACGAGCCGCTGGCCGGGGTGGATGAGGTCGCTCGCCCGGATGCCGTTGGCCCGGGTCAGGGCGGCGAGGCTGATCCCGGCCCGGTGCGCGATCTCGCTCAGGGTGTCGCCGGACCGCACGACGTACGTGACGTCCTTGGTCTTCGCCGCCTTCTTGGCGACGACGGCGGACCGCGCGTGCGCCGCCGGCACGGCGGTGAGCGCGCTGCGCGACCCGGCCTGCGGGACGCTGCCGGCGCGCTCGGTGCCCGTTGCCGCGGGCGGGGCGACCGGTGCCGACGTGGGCGGGGTGGTCACCGCGGCGGCGCCGGTGGCGCTGCCGCCGACGACGGCCGCCGCGAGGAACGGGATGCCCGCGGTCCGCAGCGCGGAGCCGCCGGCGGCTCCGCGCTGC
>NZ_MWLL01000083.1 GCF_002198675.1 Kineosporia sp. R_H_3
GCGGGTCGCCTAGCGTGGGGGCCGACCCGGGGGCGTCGAGGGGCGGAGGAGCACGGTGACGGACTGGACGCGCGCGTTCGGCACCCTGCTCCCGGACGCCGCCGCGACGCAGGACGAGCAGCCGGCCCGGGCCCCGGAGAAGCCGCGCCGGGCGCTCTTCCAGCCCGGCCTGCAGCTCGACCTCGTCACCGACGACCCCGACCGGCCGGCGACGCTGCGGGCGCGGCCGGTCGTGCCGAAGGCGTCCGGCGGCTGGCAGGTCTCCGGCGCGGCCTGGTCGTCGGTCGGGTACACCCAGCGCGGCGACCTGCCGCGGACCCGCCGCCAGCGCCGCCTCCTCACCGAGCTGCTCGCGCTGGCCCGCAGCGACCACTGGTACTCCCAGTCGAACGCCTGGCTGGACCTCACCGAGATCGACAGCCGCCGGGTCTGGGACCTGCTCTGCGAGCTGCGCGAGGCCGGGCTGCCGTTCGTGGCGCACGACAGACCGCCGGGCGAGGCCGTCGTCCACGACCCGGTGACGGCACGGCTCGACGTCCGGGCCGTCGACGACGGGCTCGACGTCACGTGCGGGCTGCACGCCGCCGACCGGTCCGCCCCCGGGGGCACGTCCGAGGGCACGTCCGAGGGCACGTCCGAGGGCACGTCCGAGGGCACGTCCGAGGGCGCGTCCGACATCCGGGTGCCGTCGCGGGCCGTGCCGCTCGGGGAGGACGGCGCCCTCGCGTGGTGGGTGCAGGAGCAGCGCGGGCGCCGGACCGTGCGGGTGCTGCACGTCGCCCCCGTGCCGCCCGCGCTCGCGCCGCATCTGGCCGCCGTCCTGCACTTCCTGCCGGTGCACGTGCCGGCGGCCGACGTCCCGCGGTTCACCACCGACTACCTGCCCCGGGTGCCGGACGTCGTCACCGTGCGGGCGTCGGGCGACGTGCCCCGGCCGGTCGTGCGGACCCGGCTGCGCGTCCTCGTCACCCCGCTGGACGACTTCGCGCTCGAGGTGCGCTGGGTCTGGGACCGCGGGCCGGGCGGCCGCCGGGACACCGCCGCCGAAGGGGTCGTCGTCGACGCCGTCCGCGCGGTGCTGCCGGACGGCGTGCTGCCGGCCGGCGGGCGTCCGGGCGACCTGCCGTCGTACACCGGGCTGCCGAACGTCGCCCGGCTCGCCGGGATGGCCGCCGTCCGGTTCGCCGAGACCGCACTGCCCGCGCTCGAGGGCGTCGAGGACGTGAGCGTCGAGGTCGCCGGCGAGCTGCCCCGGTACCGGCCCGCGCAGGCGCCGCCCGTGCTCACGTTCGACGCGCTCCGGCCGACCGACCGCGACTGGTTCGACCTCACGGTCTCGGTGAGCGTCGACGGCGAGGGCGTCCCGTTCGTCAACCTCTTCACGGCGCTCGTCAAGGGCAAGAGCCACCTCGTGCTGCCGAGCGGGGTGTACTTCCCGTTGCGGGGCGGGCAGTTCGCCGACCTCATCGCGCTCATCGAGGAGTCCCGCGGGCTCGAGGAGGCCCCCGAGGGCACGCTGCGGGTGAGCCGCTACGACGCCGGGGTCTGGGCCGACCTCGAGCGGATCGGCACCGTCGAGGGGCGGGCCCTGGAGTGGTCGCGGGCCGCGGGCGCGGTGACGCGGGCGCCGTCCGTGACCGACCACCCGCTGCCGGCCGGGCTCACCGCGACGCTGCGGCCCTACCAGCGGGCCGGCTTCGGCTGGCTGGCGACGTTGTACGCCAACGGTCTGGGCGGCGTCCTCGCCGACGACATGGGCCTGGGCAAGACGCTGCAGACGCTCGCGCTCATGTGCCACGTGCGCGAGCAGGGCCTGTCCCGGGAGCCGTTCCTCGTCGTCGCCCCGACGAGCGTCGTCGGCACCTGGCGGTCGGAGGCGGCGAAGTTCGCGCCGGGGCTGCGCGTCACGACGGTCACCGGGACGGCGGGCCGGCGCGGCGGGGTGAAGATCGGCGACCTCGCGGCGGACGCGGACGTCGTCGTCACCTCGTACGCGCTCTTCCGGCTCGAGCACGCGCAGTACCGCGGTGTGCGGTGGGCCGGGCTCGTGCTCGACGAGGCGCAGTCGGTGAAGAACCACGTGTCCGTCGGGTACGGCTACGCCCGCACCCTCGGGGCGCCCTTCGTGCTGGCCATCTCGGGCACGCCCGTCGAGAACAACCTCATGGAGCTGTGGGCGGTCGTCTCGCTCGTGGCCCCCGGGCTGCTCGGGACGCCGAAGGTGTTCAACGACGTCTACCGGCTGCCGATCGAGCGGGCCCGGGACGGCGTGCGGCTGGCGGCCCTGCGCCGCCGGATCGCGCCTCTCGTGCTGCGCCGCACGAAGGAGCAGGTCGCGCAGGACCTGCCGGAGAAGACCGAGCAGGTGCTGGAGATCGAGCTGTCGCCGCGGCACCGCGCGGCGTACCAGGCGTTCCTGCAACGGGAGCGGCGCAAGGTGCTCGGGCTCGTCGAGGACATGCCGCGCAACGCCTTCAAGATCTTCCGGTCGCTCACGCTGCTGCGTCAGGCGGCCCTCGACATCGGGCTCGTCGACGCCGACCTGCCGCCCGTGCCGTCGACGAAGCTGGACGTGCTCGTCGAGCTCGTCGACGACATCGTCGCCGAGGGCCACCGGGTGCTCGTCTTCAGCCAGTTCACCCGGTTCCTGCGGGCCGCCCGGGAGCGGGTCACGGCGGCCGGGCACGAGGTCTGCTACCTCGACGGCGCGACGACCCGGCGCGACGAGGTCGTCGCGTCGTTCCGCAGCGGCACCGCCCCGGTCTTCCTCATCAGCCTCAAGGCGGGCGGCACCGGGCTGACCCTCACCGAGGCGGACTACTGCATCGTCCTGGACCCGTGGTGGAACCCGGCGACGGAGAACCAGGCCGTCGACCGCACGCACCGGATCGGGCAGACCCGCAACGTCGTGGTCTACCGGCTCGTCGCGAAGGGCACGATCGAGGAGAAGGTCATGGCGCTCAAGGCGGCCAAGGAGGGCCTGGCCGCGAGCGTGCTGGACGACGGCGAGCTGTCGTCGACGGCGCTCACCGAGGACGACGTCCGGCGGCTCATGACGTGAGCGGGGCCCCCGCGACGGGGTCGTCGTCCGTCGCGCACCGGTTCCGGCCGGCGCTCTTGGCGCGGTACAGGTGCGAGTCGGCGCGCCCGAGCAGGCTCGACTGGGTGTCGCTCGCCCGGGCCGCGGTCACCCCGGCGCTCACCGTGACGGCCAGCCCCGGCGCCAGGTCGTCCCAGCGCTCGGACTCGACGGCCCGCCGGACCGTCTCGATGCGGCGCAGCGCGACCCGAGGGTCGGCGACGACCTGGACGACGAGGAACTCCTCGCCGCCGAGCCGGGCCGCGAACCCCGGCGGGACCTCGTCCGGCCCGGTGCCGACGCCGCCGACGGTCGCGGCGAGGATCGACCCCACGCGGCGCAGCACCTGGTCCCCCACCGTGTGGGAGAACGTGTCGTTGACGCGCTTGAAGTGGTCGGCGTCGACGACGGCGGCGACGAGCAGGACGCCCCGGGTCGCCGCCTCCTTGAGGTAGTGCGGCAGCTCCTCGTCGACGAAGCGCCGGTTGTACAGGTCGGTGAGCGGGTCGGTGCGGGCCTGCTCCCAGAACCGTTGCGCGGCCCGGCGGGCCTCGGCGGTCTCGAAGAGCGCCTGCCGGGTGCGGGCCGCGGCTTCCTGCTGCCGCGAGCGCAGGACGACCGACTCGCCGTGGAAGAACCGGTGGGCCCGGTAGGCGTCCTCGTAGAGCCCGCGTGCCGCGAGGATCTCGGCGCGCACCCGCAGTGCCTGCACCCGGACGCCGCCGAGGTCGCGTTCCCGGCAGACGACGATGCACCGGTCGAGCTCCTGCTGGGCCGCCTCCAGCCTGCCCTGCGCGAGGAGGATCTCCGCGAGGGTCAGGGCGAGCTCGGCCGGGGTCGCGGCCTGCGAGTTCCCGCGCTCCGCGAGCAGCCGGTAGCCCTGGCGGGCCATCTCCTCGGCGCCGGTGAGGTCCTCGGCGGCGAGCAGCACGCGCGCGATCGTGTCCGACAGCGAGGCGTCGATGCCCTCCTCGCCGCCGACCTCGCGCAGCGCGGCGACGACCTCGAGCGCGCGCGGGACGTCCCCGGCCTCGTACTCGAGCATGGCGAGGTTGTTGAGCACGGTGCGGTGCCGCTCCCGGTCCCCGAGGGCGACGTAGATCTCCTCCGCCTCGCGGTAGCGGCGCCGGGCCTGGTCCCGCTCGCCGGCCCCGTTGACGGCCGTCGCGTCGGCCAGGCGCAGCAGGTAGTTGCCGCGGTCTCGGGCGGTGCCGCCGTCCCCGAGCAGGTCGATGGCGCGGACGGCGTGGTCGAGGGCCGACGCGACGTCGCCGATGCTCTCGAAGACCGAGGACAGCACGAGGTGGGTGCGCGCGAGCAGCGACCGCGTGCCGTTCGCCGCGGCCCAGTTGTTCACCTCGACGGCCAGGGCCGCCCCCTCGACCGCGCTGCCGACCCGGTGGAGCATGTCGGCGACGACGAGGCGGGCGCGCATCGCACCGAGGAGCCAGCCGGCCTCGAGGGCCTCCTGCTCCGCCGTCCGCGCGGCCCGCAGGCGCCCCTCGACGTCGGAGGACCGGTGGCGCTCGAGGGCGTCGAGCGTCGCGGCGAGCGCGGCCGACGGGTCCGCCGTGAGCGGTGCGGACGTGTCCGTGGGCGGCGGGGAGGGCGGCAGGCCGGTCATGCCCGGCTCACCTCGACTCCTCGTCCTGCACCCGGACGGACCACCTCGCCAGTGTGCCATGTGATCGGTCACGTCCCGCCGGGGCGGGTGCGACCTACCGGGGGTCGTCCGCACCGACCGCGCGGACCGCGCCGTCGGCGCCGTCGATGTCGCCGGCGTCGTCCGCGAAGGCGTCCCGCGACACGAGGAGCACGCGCGCACCGGGCATCGGTGTCACCGTGAGGTGGCGGGCGTCCTGCACGCCGCCGCCGGGCGCGAGGACGACGATCCGCCGGGACCGCGGTTCACCGGCGCGCACCGCCGCGACGACGAGCCCGCCGAGCTCGGCACCCCAGTGCCGGCCGACGAGCTGGTCGAGCCGGCTGCCGGCGACCTGGTTCGGCTCGAGGCCCAGCGACAGGGCCGCGCTGCGGTTCGCGTGGACGACGCGGAGGCGGCCCTCCAGCTCGGCCTCCCCGAGGTCTGCGGCGTCGGGGACCTCGAGCACGACGAGCGCGTCGTCCGCCGCGTCGAGCGCCGCGCCGAGCAGCGCGGCCCGCTCGTTGGCGAGGCGCAGCGTCTCCTGGAGGATCTGCTCGCCGACGATCTGGTCGGTGACGTCCCGCCAGGTCGACAGCACGAGGTTCTCGTCGATCCGCATCGCGATCGAGTCGGTCGTCCCCGCGGCCGCGGTGCCGCTGAACGTCGTCCGCACCCGCTGGAGCCGCCCTGTCGCGAGAGCCCGGCGGAAGGCGTCGACCATCGGCGCGCAGCTCGGGCCGAGCAGGGTCTCGACGTCCCGCCCGACGAGGCCGGCCGGGTCGTCCGTGAAGGGCGCGGCGCCGGACTTGTTGATCATCTCGAGGGTGAAGCCGGTGACCACGCCGTCGGCGTCCCGGCGGGCCCGGTGGATGGCGAAGCCGTCGGGCGTCACCGACAGGGCGGCGGCGAGCAGGTCCGCCGGACCGATCGCCGTCGCGGTGGCCGCCACACAGTCCATCGGGTTCCCTCCGCGGTACGTCGGAGCAGACGGTGTTCGCCGGCCCCTGATCACGAAGTGTCATGCCTGATGGACGCCACGTCGCGGGACACGACCGGTGCGGGGCCGTTTTCTTTCCCCCGAGGGGTTCGCGGCGGGAGCGTGGGCGCGGGCCGACGCCGCCGGGCCGGATCCCCGGGACCGGCCTACGGTGGATCGTGACCGAGTCCCAGAAGTACACGGTGGTGGCGCAGCACGCAGGGTTCGAGGTGCGGTGCTACGCGGCCCACGTCGTCGCGGAGGTGACCGTGACGGGTCCTGCGGACGAGGCCGGCAACCGGGCCTTCCGGCCGCTCGCGGGCTACATCGGGGGTCGCAACGTCACCGGCCGGAGCGTCGCGATGACCGCGCCCGTCCTGCAGCAGAAGGCCGCGGGCCGGTCGATCGCGATGACCGCCCCGGTGCTCCAGGAGGCCACCGGGCCGGACACGTCCGTCGTGGGCTTCGTCATGCCGGCCGACGAGTCCCTCGAGACGCTGCCCGCGCCGACCGACCTGGACGTCTCCCTGCGCGCCGTCCCGGAGGGTTTCGCCGCGGCTGCGCAGTACTCCGGCCGCTGGACCCTGAGCAGCTACGAGCAGCACCTCGCCGACCTCGACGCCGCGGTGCGGGCGGCCGGGCTGCTGGTCGTCGGCCCGGCCCGGTGGGCGCGCTACGACCCGCCGTGGAAGCCCTGGTTCCTGCGCCGCAACGAGGTACTGCTGCCGGTGGCGGCGCCCTGACCCTGACGCCCGGTCCGGCGCCGGCGGGGCGCGATACTGCCCCGGTGCGGATCCTCAGCCTCAACGCGTGGGGCGGCGCGATGTTCGACGACCTCGCCGCCTGGCTGCCGTCAGCGGAGGCGGACGTGCTGTGCCTGCAGGAGGTGACCCGGTCGCCGACGTCCGGGTGGACGCGCTTCTCGGACGCCGAGCGGGACCTGCCGCAGCGCGCCGACCTCTTCGACGACGTCCGGGGCCTGCTGCCCCGGCACCGGGGCTTCTTCGCGGCGAGCGACTGCGGGCCGGTGGACGACGCGGACGGCACCCGGCACCGGCAGGAGTTCGGGATCGCCGCGTTCGTCGCCCCCGGCACGACCGTCCTGGAGGAGCGCTCGGCGTTCGTCCACGGCGCCTACGTCGAGCACGGGCAGTGGCCGGCGAGCGGCCGGCCGCGGGTCGCCCACGCGATGCGGCTGCAGGCGGCGGCGCAGGTCGTGACCGTCGTCCACCTGCACGGCCTGCGCGACACGGCCGGCAAGGGCGACACCCCTGACCGGGCCCGCCAGGCCGACCGGATCGCCGACCTCGTCGTCCGGACCCGCCGCGACGGCGACCTCGTCGTGGTCTGCGGCGACCTCAACCTGCTGCCGGGCAGCGCGACCTTCGCGACGCTCGCGGACATCGGCCTCGTCGACCTCGTCGGCACCGCCGACACCCGGACGTCGCGCTACGCCAAGCCGCTCCGGCACGCGAGCTACCTGCTCGTGTCGGACCCCTCGGCGGTGGAGCGTTTCGAGGTCGTCGAGGCGCCCGAGGTGTCCGACCACCGGGCGTTGCTGCTGGAGGTCTGAGTCGCTGGGCGACGGGCAGCCGCTGTCCCGGTCACCGGCTCGCGTCAGCGACGTCGGAGCCACTCCGGGGCGGGCGGTAGGTCGACCCGCATGGGCCCTCCCCCTGTTGCGCACGTAGGTCTCATAGTCCGCGAAGTGCCGGCGTCGGCCGAGGGGGTAGTGCGCGTAGTGGTCGAAGTGCCAACGACAGTCCTCGACGAACCGGGCGTGATCGTCCAGACGAGTTCGCGCGCGCGTACGCCGAGACACCTACGCGGTGTCGGGGCACTGACCTACACCGGAGAACTACGCCAGAACCCCTTCGCGGGTGAGCTAAGAAGCCACACAAGGCGAGAATCTCTCTTCGGCCGCGGTGAACTCCAGTGGAATTCCTAACCCTGGCGATCTCCAACAACGCATCGTGGAGATCGCTGCCTTCCTCCGCGAGCGCGATGGAATGATCCCTCGCGACGCCTGAGCTGACTCGCAGGGACGCCACTATGCAGTGCAAGCCAGGAGCGGCTTGGGGGCTGGCCGGGTACAGCTAGTCGCTCGCACGACCCCCGCCGATGAAGGATCGCCGATGAAGGATCGCCGATGAAGGATCGCCGATGAAGGATCGTAGACGCGAATGCGTCAGCTACGACCCGTAGCACGATCCCGCTGACGCAATGCCAGCTCGTCAGCAACAGCCTGCACAATGTCAGCAAAGCGGCCAGCATCCTCTTGCGAAGAGTATGGGAAGCCCATTTCTCTCTCCAGATCCCGTTCAGCCTTCCTTCGTATACTCATTAGCTCGCGCTCAGAGTGATACTGGTACGGCCGCTGCATCGGAGTCTGCTCCTTGTCTGGGCATGTCACGCTCACCGTCGTCGTCAGCCGCCCGCCAGCCCGTCGACTGTTTCTGATTTCTGGTCGCGCGATCCAATCAGCAACTACCTCGGGACAGCCCTCAACTGGGACCCTCGGTGGAACGGGAATGCCCGGGGGTTGCCATCGCCGCCGCGAACTTGATGCCCGCCATCCGGTTTGTGTTCGATGAGATCAATGTCCTCGAGCATGGCGCGGAGTTCCTCCTTGTGCTCCGGCGAAGCGTGAGAAGGGGGTCCACCCGGATCCGGCTTGAGCTGCTCCGCGAGCCGGTGAGGCGGGCGAACGGACCATCACCACCGAGCCCGATCGGACCACCTGCCCCGACTGCCTCGCTGTCCCCAACCTGGCAATGCGAAGCCACGCCGTGCAGACCCGGTCACGATCACGAGCCATCGAGGTGGCCTGCCTGGCGGTCGGCCCGGCCGACTTCGACCGGTGAGGCTGAGGTACTGAGCCGTTCCACCTCCCGGCGCAGCGCATGCAGTTCTGCCGTCAGTCCGGCGAGGTCCCGCCTCGTGGCCGCCTGCGTCTCCGATTCGACCTCCCGGATCCGATCGAGGAGCCACGACGCCAGGCCGGCGGTCACGATCCCCAGCAAGGCGATTCCACCCAGCATCAGCAGGATGGCCACGAGCCGGCCCGTCCCGGTCATCGGAAATCTGTCCCCGTAGCCGACCGTGGTTACAGTGGTCGCCGCCCACCAGACCGCGTCGGAGAAGTCCGTGATGTTGGCGTCCGGGTTCTTGCGCTCTGCATCGAGGACGGCCAAAGCCGAGCAGAACACGATCAGCGTGGTCGCGCCGGCCGCATACACGGCCACCCGGCCTCGCAGAGAACTCGACGCACGCCGGTTCAACACATCCAGGAGCGTCAACAGCCGCAGCATCCGCAGCGGACGCAGCAGCGGCAGCGCCATGACCACCAGGTCGACCACGTGGGTCACGACGAACTTGCCCCGGCGCTCACTCAGGACCAAGCGCACGCAGTAGTCGGCCACGAACGCCACCCAGACACACCAGCTGACGGCCGAACAGACGGACCGCCAGCCGCTCGCCAGGTCCGGGCGCAGGATCGGGAGCGCGTACGCGGCCAGGAAGACGACCGCCAGTGCGGTCAGCGGCCACTCCATCCGCGCTTCCCACGCCCTGCGGCGATGATCCTCCACCGTCTCAGGATGCCTGGCCGGCGGCGGTATGGAGGTCACTCTCGGATCTGGGCGAGGGCCTGGCTCAGACCCGGGTATGCGGAGTCTTCCGCGAGGATGCGTTCCAGGTCCCGTCGCGCCAGCCCGTTGCGCCCCTTGTCGAGGTGGACCTGTGCGCGCTCGATGAGGGCTCGATGGCGAACCTCCGGCGCCCGGGAACGTGCCCGCAGCGCTTCGGTCAGGCAGTCCTTGGCCGCGTCATGGTGCTCCAACTCGCGCAACGCCACGCCGCGCATCACCAGCAGGAAAGCCGACGCGTCATCGTCGTTCTCGACGCCCTCCGTCATCTCGACCACTTCCCGGTACCTGCCCGCGGCGCAGTACAGCTCTGCCGCAGAGATGCCGACCGCCCCGGAAGGTGGCAGAGCCTCTACCGCGGCAATCGCCGCAGCCAAGTCACCGGCCTCCTGGTGCAGCTCGGCCAAAGCCAGCCCGACGGCCTCACGGCACAGCGGCATCTCCACGCTGACCCCGTCAGCGATCGGGATGGTCAGACGGGACGCGGAGATGTACTTGACCACGAAGGGGTCGCTCTCCGGCACGAATCCCGACAGCAGCGACTGGTGCAACAACTGACGCGCACGGCCATGGTCGCCCGACTGATGGGCGAACAACCCGTCGAGGGTCATGCACAGGGGACGAGCGTTTGGGTACTCGGCCGCCACCTGCTCCAACGTCTTCGACGACGACCGAGCGACCAGGACCCCGTAGAGCGCCTTCTCCCACGAGGGTGCAGTCAGGCCCGGCTTCACCGGCGAAGCAGATGCCGCCGGAACAGATCGAGACGCCGGCCGTCCAGCCGATCCCGTACCGATGCGCTTCGTATGCGAGATCCCGGAGCCAGGCACCCCGATCGTCCGCGAGAGGCCACCGCCTGCCCGCTTCGTGACTCGGACACCGCCGCCCCCGACGGAGTACCCGACGCCCGAGCGACTCACCGTCATCCGAACGCCCGGGGCGAGCTTGAACGACTTACTCAGGCGCAGGCCCAAGGCTGCTCCAATCAACGACCGGGACACTGATCGTAATCACTCGACCGCGAAACGCCGCCCTGTTCAGCGATTCGACTGAACGCCTGCCTGTCCCCCTGATCGAGTGGCCCATCGAAACCGCTAGTTCAATGGAATCCTTCGGCTTACTTCTCGGACTGAGAGACCACAGCGCCGCCCGCGGTCATCTCGAACCGATCTTGCAGGACTGCCATCTGCTCTAGACGCTCCTTCTCTCCCATCTCAAGCCGGCCTCCGCGGAAGAAGGGCAACTCATCCTGGAGCGCGAAGATCAGGATCGTCATGCGTAGGTGAACGCGCCTCAGGCGGTCCCGCACGGCGCGGATGTACTCAAGATCCTTGGGGTCGCCCTTGGCCCGCATCCCGACTGAACCCTTGACCTTCGTGAACGCCATCCACTTCTCAGGGTCGACGGAGTGTCGCAGCCACATGTCGTGCACAACGCGGTTGCGCTCGACGTTCGCGGTCTTGGCAGCATCCAAGATCGACAGGGCAGCCTCCCGAAGCTCTCCGTCGGGAAACATCGTCTTGAGCATCAAGCGGCAGTCGTCGATGAGCCGGCTTGTGCTGGCTATATCGGCGACCAGGACGATCGCCGCCGACGGCATAACTAGGGCCTGGTACACCTGCCGCAGGGCGAAGTCGACGTTGACATGAGCACGAGCGACCCGGCCGATCTCCAGATCGAGTTGGTCTTCCAGACCGAGTGGACCCTCGGCATTCACCATGATCGCTCTCCGCGCACCTAGTCAGTCACAGTCGTGCGCCCCGTGCCCCCTGCGTGCCCCAAACCTCGGCGAAACTGGGTCGCAGACGGTCAACAGCGGTCCTTCACAGGAACGGCCCCCGACCTACGTTTCCGCTGGTCAGGGGCCGTTTCTGTTGCGTGTGGCGGGTGTAGGGTTCGAACCTACGTAGGCTGTGCCGACAGATTTACAGTCTGCTCCCTTTGGCCACTCGGGCAACCCGCCGTGCGTCACCGGCAGGACCGGTGCAGCGCGTACACGATACCAAGCCCGCGACCGTGGTCGCGCACCCCTTACGGGGACCGCCCGCCGTCCGGTCGCTCGGGGGCGCGGACCGGACGGCGGGCGGGCTGACGGGGGTGCCCGGGGAGGAGCTCCCCCGTCGGGTGGCGGCCCGGGCGGGCACGCCGGACGGACGGCGCCGGTCAGGGGCGTGACCGGCGCCGTCCTGCGTTCACGGGGCCAGGACGAAGTCCTGGATCGTGATCTGGGCGAGGGTCTCGCCGTTGAGCGTGACCGTCTGGGTCGCCGAACCGTCGACCCGGACCCTCACGTTGGCCCCGACCTGGGTGATCGCGACGCGGGCCGCGAAGTTCCCGGCGGTCACCCCGAGGGACGACAGGTCGAGCAGGTCCTGGCCGTCCGTGGGGTTCTGGTCGAAGCCGGTGATCGTGTCGGTCCCGAAGACGCCTCCGCCGGCCGCGGCGCTGAGGAAGACGAAGACGTCGTTGTCGGCGCCGCCGTTCATCGCGTCGTTGCCCGTGCCGCCGGTGATCCGGTCCGCGCCGTCGCCGCCGTTCAGGGTGTCGTTCCCGGCCGCGCCACGGATGTCGTCCGCCGCCGCCGAACCCGTCACGGTGTCGTTGCCGCCGCCGGCGTCGATGAACTCGATGCCGTCGAGGGTGACGCCGCCGAAGTTCACGCTCTGCACGCCGCCGTTCGGGCCGAGCCCGATGCTCACCCCGGCGAACGTGCCGCCGGAGATCTGCTCGACGCCGGCGAGGGCGCTCAGGCCGATCACCGTGCCGCCGGCCGTCGCCCGGACCACGTCGGTCCCGGCGCCGCCGTTGACGTTGTCGAACCCGTCCCCGGGGGCGACGAGGATCGTGTCGTCACCGGCCCCGGCAGTGATCGCGTCGTTGCCCGGACCACCGGTCACGGTGTCCGCACCGCCACCCATGTTGAGGGTGTCGTTGCCGCCGAGCCCGTCGGCGACGTCGGCGTTACCGGTGCCGTTGAACGCGTTGGCACCTGCGGTGCCGACGAAGTTCGCGCCGGTCCCGGCCGTCGCCGCCGACGTCACCGCGTTGGCGAAGCCCTGCCCGTCCGTCCAGGAGATCCGCAGCCGGAGGGCCTGGTTCACGTCGGCCGCCACCGGGGTGTACGACGACGTCGTCGCCCCCGGGATGGCCGTCCCGGCGCCGCCGCCGCGCAGCCACTGGAACTGGAGCGTGCCCAGCCCGTCGGCGTCCGCGACGTCGTTCGTCGAGGTGATCAGGCTGCCCTGGAGCGGCGTGGTGTCGTCCAGGGTGATGGTCCCGGTCGGTGCGTCGTTCACGGCGACGATCGGGCCGACGACGGCCGACTCCCTGCTCTCGGGGGTGCCGAGGTTGTCGAGGAAGTTCGCGACCACCTTGACGAACCTGCCGGCGACCGCGTCACCGAGCGGGAGCGTCGTCCCGGTGCCCACCTGGCCGAACGGACCGGCCGCGGCCGCGCCGGCGAACCACGTGTAGGTGATCGACGCGGCGTTCACACCGTTCGGGTCGTCGAACGCCCGGACGGCGGTGAGCGTCTGGTCCTCCGCCAGGGTGCCGGTGACGTCCACCGTGCCGGTGGCCGGCTGCGGCGGGATCGGACCGCCGATCTGGACGGTCGCGTCGGCGAACTGCACGAACTCGATGTTCCGCAGCGTGTCGACGCCGTCGGTGCCCACGGTGTCCGTGATCCGGGCGTTCCCGTCACCCAGGACGTCGAGGGTGTAGTTCGCCCGCGGCCCGGCGAAGAACGCCGTGTCCGAGTCGCCCGGTGCCGGGCTCGTCGTGATGTAGCGGCGGATCTGCAGCGTGCCGGGGTCGAGGGTGCCGGCGAAGACGGCCGCCTCGACGGCCCCCATGCTCTCGACGGTCGTCGACCCGTTGCGCAGGCCGACCTCGAGCATCGCGTCGCCGTCGATGAGGTCGTCACCGCCCCGGCCCTCGAGGGTGTCGCTGCCGGCACCGCCGAGGATGATGTTGCCGCCGTTGAAGGACGTCGCACCGCCGAGCACGGTGTCCAGGCCCTCGATCCGGGCGATGCCCTCTGCCGTCAGCTCGTGGTTGTCGGTCGCCGGGTCGCCGACCGCCGCGGCGAGGTCTGCCGCCGTCCGGTCGTCGCCGCGCAGGATGTCGTCCTGGGGACCGCCGGACAGGCCCTCCACGAGGTCGAACCGGTCACGGATGTTGTCCAGGTCCGGCGGGAGCGGGATGCCGGTGATCGCCAGGTCGGCGTTCGCGGCCTGCGGGTCACGCTCGTACGTCGTCCAGTCGAAGCCGAAGACGCCCTCGTTCCGCTCGATGCCGGGGCCGGTCACCATGATGTCGTCGCCGGCCTCGGCGTCGTAGTCGTCGTTGCCCGCGTCACCGATGATGACGTCGTGGCCCCGCAGGTCACTGTTCAGCTCCCGACCGCCGAGCCCGCCCTGGAGCAGGTCGGCGCCCGCGCCGCCCTCGATCCAGTCCGAGCCCTCGTCGCCGAAGACGGTGCTCTCCGAGTCGCCGCCCTTGATGAAGTCGTCCCCGTCGTCGCCGAACGTCTCCTTGATGTCGACGCCCGCGTTGACGAAGTCCTTGCCGGAGCCGGCGAGGATCAGGTCGCCGGTGCCGGGACCGCCGTTGATGGCGTCGTCGCCGGCACCGCCCTTGAGGACGTCGATGCCGAACGTGTCGGTCATGATGTCGTCGCCGTCACCGCCGAGGACGAAGTCGTTGCCCGCACCGCCCTCGAGCCGGTCGTTGCCGCCGTCGCCCCAGAGCGAGTCGTCACCGTCGCCTGCCGTGAGCCGGTCGTTGTTCGGCGAACCGCCCATGACGATGTGCTCGCCGCCGGTGAAGCGGACCGTGCCGTTGCTGAGCCGGGTCACGAGCGACGCCTCCACGACCCCGGTGTCCGGGTCGTCGATGACGCTGCCGTTGACGTTGTCGATCTCGATCACGTGGTTCGGGGTCGAGAAGACGTCGTGCGGCAGGTGGGTCTCGGACGTCGGGAGCCCGATGTCGGTGTTCTTGAGGATGATCTCGGCGAACGAGTTCGACTCGAGCTCCGTGAGGAAGTTCAGGCCGACGTTGCGGCTCAGGTAGTAGAGCCGGTCGCCGTCCTGGAGCGCTTCCATCTGGGTCTCGAAGACGAAGTTGAACGAGGAGCCGAGCATCCCGCCGAACGGCATCGGACGCTCCGCGAGGCCGCCGATCCAGAAGTCGACGTCGTCCAGGCCACCCTTGCCGGTGTAGGCGCCGGTCGCACCGAGGAAGTCGCCACGGTCGGCCGGTGCACCCGGGCCGCCGTCGACGAGCAGCAGGGCCGCCGCCTTCTTACCGGCGAGCGTGTCCGCGTTGTCGGCGGACTCGTCCGTCGTCGTCAGCCCGTCGTCGACGAGGATGCCGTCCGCACCGGCGTCCGTCAGGGCCGGGTGGACGCCGTACGCCGCGACGAAGTTCACGAGCGACTCGGGGTTGCGCAGCTCGAGCCCGAACTCCTCCCAGCTGTCGTACGGGCGCAGCGCCGGGTGGTTCGTCGCCGCGAAGAAGTCGGCGCGCGCCGCGTTGAGCGGCGGGATGCCGGTGTCGCGACCGCGGGCCAGGTTGAGCGCAGCGAGGTCGAGGGGCAGCCCGAGGAGGTTGTCGCGCACCGCGTCGGTGACGAACTCGTCGAGCTCGTTGCCGACCTGCGCGGTCATCCCGCGGACGACCTGGCCGGCGCCCTCGTCCGGGGTGAGCCCGGTCGCGCCGTCCTGGGTGAACGCCTGCGGGTTGAGGAAGGCCTCGATGAGACCCATCGAGTTGTCCGAGCCGTCCGCCGCCTCGCGGTCGACGGTCTCGGTGAGCATCGAGTGCCCGAACCGGTAGACCGTGTGCGCGAACTCGGCGGTGATCGCCGGGTCGATGTTCGTCTCGTAGCCGGTGAAGATGTTCACCTCGGGCTGCAGCTTGCGGGCGAACTCCTCGAACACGAGGTGCTGGTACTGCATCTCGGTGCCGAAGCGTGCGGCCTGGAAGATGCGCTCGCCGTTCCACTCCCGTGCCGCGACGTAGGCGTTGAGCTCGGCCGCGGAGTCGACGTCCTCGGCGGCGGGCAGGGCGGCGACGGGGGTCGCGAGCCACTCGTTGAGGAACGGGAGGCTGCTGCGGGACAGTGCGGTCTGGACGACCGACGTCTTCACCGCGCCGGCGAGCCGGTTGTGCTCGGAGTGGAAGACGTGGTGGACGGCGGTGAGCCCGATGTTCTCGTTGCCGCGGCCGTCACCGGTGATGAAGTGCGCGCCGAGCATCTCGTCGTCGTACGTGCCGGGCAGCCCGTCGTCCGTCGTCCCGGGGTCGGTGTCCGGGGTCTGCGGGACCTTCGGCGTCGCGGGGTCGCTGTCATGGTCCCAGGTGCCCGGGGCGGCGTGGTGGGCGATGTCGTCGAGGAACGCGTGGTTGGTGCGGACGACGCCGCTCGTGGAGGCGGCGCCGTCGGGGCCGCCGTCCCGGAAGCCGCCGGCCGACAGCTCGAGCTGGGCGTAGCCGTTGCCGGCCAGGACCAGCTTGCCGTAGGCGTCCGTCCGCAGCTTCGGCACGTTGAGGACGTCCTGGTCGGTGAGCGTCACGCCGAGCAGGGTGCGCGCCTGCGCCTTGACGTCGGCCCAGGTCGCGAGGCCCTTGCCGCCGTTGAGGACGGAGTCGAGGAAGTTGCCGGTCGCGACCGTCTGGCCACCGCGGCGGACGTACTCGCGCAGGAAGGCCTGGTGCGCCGGGTGCGAGGTGTAGGTCTGGTTCTGGTCGACGAACGGGGTCGTCGTGTTCGTGTGCTCGTGGACGTCGTCCGCGCTCTCGTCGACCGTGGGCGTCGAGGGGTCGTCACCGACGCGGCCGTCGAGGCCGGGCTGGTTCGTCGCGCGGGTGAGCGTCATGAAGCGCCGCTCGGGCGGCAGGTCGTCGGCCGCTTCGTCGGCGGCCGTCCCCGGGTCGTCGCCACGGACGCCGTCCGGGCCGGCGATGAGCGGGTCGTCGTCCTTCAGCGGCATGATGACCGTGCCGGAGCCGCCCTTCGTCACGAGGTCGAGCCCGTGGTCGAAGAACTGGCCGAACAGGGTGAACCACGAGTTGTACGGCGCGGAGAGGCCCTCGTCCGGCGCCGTGTTCGGGATGAAGTTGATCCCGTCGGAGACGCTGCTGCCGACCGGCTCGTTGTCCGCCGTCCGGACCCGCGCGGCGTTGGCCGCTGCGTTGTCCGTGGACTGGTCCACGATCGCGTTGCTCACGACGCGGGGGTCTGCGTCGACGACGAGCCCGGACTTCTGCTGGTACGTCGAGACCGGCGCTCCGGGGGCGCCGAAGATGCCCGGCTGGTCCGCCGTCCGGAAGACCGGGGTGGTGAGGCGCGGGAAGACCCGGTCGGCCGCCCCGTACGCGCTCTGCCCGGGCTGGAGGTTGTTGAACCGGCCGTCGACGGTGCGCAGGCCGTACGGCAGCGATGCGTCGGGCACCATCGTCGGCCCGAGCAGCGGCGTGCCGGCCGCGTTCTGCTCGGCGATCTGGATCTGTCGGAGGAAGAAGTCGAGGTCGCTGTCGTTGAGCACGACCGCGTTCGCCGCCCCTGGTGCACCGACGACGAGCGCGGCGCAGACCGCGGCCCCCAACGTCGCCCTGATGGTTCCCCTCATGGTCAGCCCCTTGGTGAACGTCCGGCGGCGCGTCGCAGCGACCGACGCCGGGCATGCGTCATCACGGACGCACGCATGACTGGGTCCGCACGAGCGAGCGTGCGGTGGTCTCGGGCATCCATGACGGACGCCTCCCGGGACGGGGTCCCGGGCCACCATGGTGGATCTTCAATTCACGAATCAGTACTGCTGATCGCGAATTCCCCCTGAATTAGGGGGGCCTTCCCCAGGGGGG
>NZ_MWLL01000084.1 GCF_002198675.1 Kineosporia sp. R_H_3
GGCGGGGCGGGGCGCGGTCAGATCAGGCCTAGCTTGCTCGCGGCGTAGACCGCCTCCGCGCGGCGCGAGACCTCGAGCTTGCGCATGACGTTGCCGACGTGGAACTTCACGGTCGTCTCGGAGATGAAGAGCTTGCCGCCGATGGTGCGGTTCGACATGCCCTGGGCGAGCATCCGGAGCACCTCGAGCTCGCGCTCGGTGAGCCGGCGGGCCTCGGCCTCGCCGGCGGCGTTGAGGCTGCGGACCATCGCGGCGGCGCTGCGGGCGTCGAACGCGCTGCCGCCCTGCCGGACGGCGCGGATCGCCCGGACGAGCTCGCTCGTGTCGACGTCCTTGACGACGTACCCCTTGGCGCCGCTCGTGATCGCGTCGAGGACGAGCCGGTCGTCGAGGAGCGTGGTCAGCACGAGGACGGCGACCGACGGGTGCTCCCTCGTGATCCGGGCGCACAGGTCGAGGCCCTCGGTGTCCTGGTTCGGGGACAGCTTGAGGTCGAGCAGCAGCACGTGCGGCGTCGCGTGGCCGAGGACGGCGAGCACCTCGGCCGGGGACGACGCCTCGGCGACGACGCGCAGGTCGTCCTCCCGCTCGAGGACGGCGCGCAGCCCCTGGCGGACGATCGCGTGGTCGTCGACGAGCATGAGGTCGGTGCTCGTCGGCGCGCTCAGGGCGGTCTGGGTCATGACGCTGCTCTCCGGACGACGGGCACCTGGACGAGGGTCCGGACGCCGCCGAGGCGGGACCGGCGGACGGCGAAGCTGCCGCCGAGCTCCTCGGCGCGGCTGGCCATGTTCACCAGGCCCCGGTGCCGGCCGTCGACGTCCCCGGCCTCCTCGACGCGCAGCAGGGTGCGCAGCGTCGCCGGGTCACCGGTGCCGTCGTCGTCCACGGTGAGCCGGATCTGATTGCCGCCGTAGGAGAGCCGCACGACGCAGCGGTTCGCGCCGCTGTGCGCGGAGACGTTGAAGAGCGCCTCGCCGGCGAGCCGGGCCAGCGACTGCTCCGCGGCCGCCGGCAGCGCCACGGGGGAGCCCTCGAGCCGCAGGTCGACGGCGAGGCCGGGCCGAGCGTGCAGCGCGCAGGCCTGCTCGAGCAGCCGCGGCAGGACGGGTGCGTCGCCGTCGCCGGTCTGGTTGAGCGAGTAGATCGCCGCCCGGAGCTGGCCGACCGCGTGCTGGGTGAGGTCCCGGGCCTCGGCGAGCCGGCGGGCGACGTCCGTCCCCTCCAGCTCGCCGCGGGCGACCTCGACGGCCATCCCCGCCGAGAGCACGTACTGGGTCACGCTGTCGTGGAGCTCGCGGGCGATCCGGTGCCGCTCGGCGTCCAGCGCCTCGCGCTCGCGGGCGGCGATGAGCAGGGCCTGCGCGCTCTGCAGCTCCTGGCTGCGGACGGCGAGGTCGCGGGCGTGCTGGTTCGCCTCCTGGGTGAGCTGGTCGGCCCGGGTGCGCAGCGCGACGCTGGAGTTGTAGAGCGAGGCGGTGTGGAGCGCGACGGCCGCCTGGTTGACGAGGATCCGGAGCACCGACAGGTCGAGCGGCTCGGTGAGCTCGCGGGACGCCGCCCGGCCGGCGACCCCGCCGACGGGCACGCCGTCGATCGACATCGGGACGACGACGAGCCCGGACTCCTCGGCCTCCGCGCGGTCCGGCGGGTCGCCGCGCAGCCGGGCCAGCCACGGCCGGGCCTCCTCGGGCAGCGCCTCGACGGTGTCGACGACCCGCCCCGTCTCGTCGAGGCCGAGGAACCGGGGCCTGGACTCGGGCAGGCAGCCGTCGGCGACGGCGAGCACGACCCAGCGCGCCTGGAGGTGCTCGGCGGCGGCCTGGACGACGGCCGTGAGGAGCGCGCGCGGGCCCTCGACGGTGCGGACGAGGGCGACCGAGATGTGGTCGAGCGAGCGGACGGCGGCCTCGAGCCGCTCGGAGCTGCGGCGGAACTCGCGGTAGTAGGAGTTCTTGCCCGAGCGGACGCCGGTGAGCGAGGCGAGGTCCGCGCTGCTCACCGCCGGCTCCTCACAGGGCGGCCCGGAAGAGCGCCTCGACGGCGGTCGCGTCGGTGTCGCGCGGGTTCGTCGTGAGGCAGGCGTCCTCGAGGGTCGTGCTCGCCAGCCGCGGCAGGTCGGCCTCGCTGACGCCCAGCTCGCGCAGGCCCTTGGGGACGCCGATCCGGTCGCCGAGCGCGCGGACCCAGTCGGCGAGCATGAGCGCGGCCTCGGACGCGGGCACGCCCGACACCGGCAGCCCGACGGCGTCCGCGAGGACGGCGAACCGGCTCGGGTCGGTCGCGGCGTTGTAGCGGATCACATGGGGGAGAAGGACTCCGTTGCACACCCCGTGCGGCGCGTCGAGCAGGCCGCCGACCTGGTGGCTCATCGCGTGCGTCGCGCCGAGGATCGCGTTCGTGAAGGCCAGCCCGGCCTCCAGGCTCGCCTGCGCCATCCCGGTGCGGGCGGGTTCGTCGTCCGGCTGCACGATCGTGCGCTCCAGGTCGCGGCCGATGAGCCGGACCGCGGACAGGGCGTGGATGTCGGTGAGCGGGTGGTGCGCGCGGGAGACGAACGCCTCGATCCCGTGGGTCAGGGCGTCGAGCCCGGTCGCCGCGTTGAGGTCGTCGGGCATCGTCGTGAGCAGCCGGGGGTCGGTGAGCGAGATGTCGGGCACGAGCGCCCGCCCGATGATCGTCACCTTCATCGCGCGGGCGGTGTCGGTGACGATGCAGAACTGGCTCACGTCGGCGCCGGTCCCCGACGTCGAGGGGATCATCATGAGCGGCGGGATCGGCCGGTCCGCGCGGTCGACGCCCGCGTAGTCGAGGATCCGGCCGCCGTTGCCGGACAGGATCGCCACGCCCTTCGCGGCGTCGATGCACGAGCCGCCGCCGATCGCGATGATGACGTCGGCGCCGCACTCGAGGTACCGCTCGTAGCCCGCGGCGATCTCGTGGTCCTTGGGGTTCGGGGTGACGTCGGTCCACACGATCGCCGGCAGCCCGACGGCGCCGAGGTGCCCGACGAGCTCGGCGACCCAGCCGGCCTCGACGATGCCGGGGTCGGTGACGACGAACGGCCGGCGGGCGCCCAGGCGCAGCGCGCAGTGCCCGGCCTCGGCGAGGCTGCCGTGCCCGAAGACGATCTCGGGGGCGTGGAACTTCACGACGGACGCCGGCCGCGGGGTCGGTGCGGGGGCGTCGGGGGCCGTCCGCGTCGTCCGGTCGCGGTGGACGTGCGCCGCCGGCGAAGGCGTGGGGGTCTCCGGCAGGTCTGGGAGGCTCAGCGTCACGATCGCGGCCTCCTTCGTCGGAGTGAACCAGCGCCCGCGGGACTCGCGGCGGCCCTTCGACGGTACCCCGCTGCGCAGGGTGAGCGCAGCAGCCGAAGCGGGCTTTCCGGACATGGGGCGTCCCGCCGGCACTGCGCTCATCGCGGTCCTCCTGGGGCGTCGTCGTCCCGTGCGGCGTCGTCGGAGGTCGGCGGGAGGTGCTCCCCCGTCCTGCCCCGTGTGGTGACGGTAACCGACCGGGCGGGCCCGGTCCCCGGCCCCGGCGGCCAGTCCCGACCTGCCCGATCGGGTAGGTGTCTGGATCTTCGTGACGGTGTAGTGGCGGGTCGTCAGGCGCCGAAGACGAGGAAGGACGCCGCGGTCGCGCGGGCGAGCGCGTCGTCCGCGTGCTTCTCGCGGGCCTGCCGGGCGGCCTCGACGAGGCCGAGCCCGCCGGCGAGCCCGGCGTGGACGGCGACCATGAACCCGACCGTCGCGGCGTCGTTCACCGGCGAGATCGGCGCGAGCACGCCCGTGGTGCCGAGCGAGACGAGGCACGTGACGAGCCCGAGCAGCTCGTCGGCACCGGCCGGGGCCATGACCCCGGAGTCGCAGCTCGCGAGGACGATCCGGTGCGGCGGCCGCTCGAGCCGCTCGAGGTCGAAGACGGTGAGCGGGCCGTCGGCCAGACGCAGCGAGGAGAACTGCGGATTGTCCGAGCGGAACGTGCCGTGCGCCGCGATGTGCGCGAGCGCAGCCCGGTCGATCGTGGCGAGGGCGCGTTCGGCGGTGGCGTCCTGGCCGGTGAGCACGACGGGTTGCCTGTGCGCGGCCGCGAGCGCCCCGAGCTCGCCGCCGCCGGTCGCGAGACCCGGCCCGGAGACGAGGGCGACGTGCCCGTCGCGCGGCGGCCGGGCGGCGTCCGCCCGTCGCCAGGCCCGGCTGGACGGCGACAGCGAGACGCCGCGGTCGGCGAGCACGGGGAGCAGCGTCCACGGGGCGGCGTAGTGCCGGGCGGTCGCGACGAGGACGACGGTCTGCGCGCCGCTGCGCTCGATCTCGGCCGCGGCCGGGCCGAGCAGCCGGGTCTGGAGCTGCTGCCCGGCGGCGGCGAGGAGCTGGTCGGTGTGCCGGGCGGCGCCGCGGGCCGTGCGGCGCAGCAGCGTCTGGCCGTGCTGGACGGCGGTCGCCGCGGCGTCGGCCGGACCGACCTCGTGGAGCCTCGTGCGCCGGCTCGTCGCGGTGACGGCGTGCAGGGTGCCGTCGAGCTCGAACAGCTCGACGAGGGCGGTGCCCTCCGGCGGCCGCCAGCGGTCGGCGAACCGGGTGCGCGCGGCCGGGCCGCCGTCGACGGGCGCCGGGCCGGCCTCGCGGCGCAGCGCCCGGGACCGGACCGACGCCTCGAGCTGGTCGCGCCGCCGCCGCAGCCGGGCCAGCGCCGCCTCGTCGCCCTGCTGCTCGGCGAGCTGCCGGCTCACGTCCCGGACGGCGGCCAGCTCGGCGACGAGGGCGGGGTCGGCGCGGTCCTGCGCGGACGACGGCAGCCACTGGGTGCTGCGCAGCCGCTCGTTCCAGCGGACCGCCTGGTGGGCGTCGTTCGTCGCCACCGCGTGCCGCAGCGCGATCTCGACGAGCTCCCGGCCGTGGGTCGTCGCGGTGGCCCGGGCCTCGGTGGCGCCGAGGGTCAGGCGGTACTCGTCGAGGACATCGAGGCCCCGGGAGCAGGCGGCGAGCATCGCGCGGGGGTTGTCCATCGTGCGGCAGAGCAGGGCCTGGGCGAGCCAGCCGGTGACGCGGTCGATGGCGGAGCCGCGGCGGCGGGAGGTGGCGGCGGCGACGAGCTGCACCACGGCATCGTCGGGACGGCGGGCGGCGAGCGCGATGCGGGCGGCGAGAAGTCGCGCGCGCGGCGCATCCTCCGCGCCCAGGGCATCGAGCCTCTCTGCGAGCTCAGCTGATGCGCGGACGGCTGCCGCCCCCTGGGGCAGGCCTTCCTGCAGTGAGGCCTCGAGCTGAACGGTCTTGGCGACGTCCGCGAAGACGTCGCGTCCCTGGCGGGAGAACAGCCGCTGGGCGTGCCGGGCGTGAGCCCTGGCCAGATCCGGGGCGCGTGCGGCGACGGACGCCCGGGCGGCGAACAGGGCGAGGTCGGCGATGACGGCGCCTTGCCCACGGCGGCGCTCGACCTGCCCGAGTGCGGATGCCGCCCTGCGTTGGGCGTCAGCGGCGAGGCCGGCCGCGAGCAACGTCCAGCACTCCCATACCGCGGCCTCGTGGATGAAGACGCCGAACTCCTCGAACCTGCGGCTGCTGCGGTCGAAGAGATCCAGGGCTCGCGGGATCTGTCCTGCTGCACTGGCTGCAGCGCCGCGGTTGTGCTGGGCGATGGCCTGCTCGACCTGCTGCCCCTCGATGCCGAACCACTCCTCGGCCCAGACGAAGTCGGCTTCGGCCTGCTGGACGTCCCCGAGGGCGACACATGCCCGGCCACGGTTGTTCCGCGCCCGAGCCTCCCAGAGCCGGTCCTGGGCCTGCTGAAGGAGAGGTACTGCTTTGTTCAAGGCGTTCAAGGCCTCACCGTGGCGGCCCACCAGTGCCAGCACGTAACCGAAGCGCGTGAGGACGCGGCCGGCGTCCGATTCCGCGACGAGCGAGCAGGCTTCCGTGAAGCAGGCGATCCCTTCCGTCACCTCGCCGGCGAGGGCGAGGGTGATGCCCAGGGTCGACAGCACATCTGCGACCGGGGCCGGTTCCCCGGCCGCTCGTCGGATCCGGAGCGCCCGCCGGAGATGACGCTTCGCGCCCTTCGTGTCTCCCAGGTCCCGCAGGACGATGCCCAGCGCCTGCCGTGCCGCGGCCTCGGCGGCCGGTGCCGGCCGGGTCGCGAGAACTGCTGTGGCCTGGCGCTCGGCGTCCAGCGGGCGCGACATCGCGAGCGCCAGGAGGGCATCCGCATCGACGACGTGCCGACGTCCTGTGCTGGTCGGCATGGGAAAGACGATAGACAGGTTGCCCAGATCACAACAGACTTACCCATCGCGGGCGTCAAGATCACACGGGGTTAAGGAGTCGGCCATGCCGATCGACAGGCGATCCGTCCAGCGAGAGCAGACGGAACTGCTCCTGCGGGCCTTCGAGGGCGAGGTCCAGACGGATCCGCCCAACTGGCCCGAGGTCCCCAAGAGCGAGGAACCTGGCCTGCCCCCGAGGGCCGTGTTCCGCCGCGGACGCCTGGTGGTCCGTGACCGGTACCTCAACCTCGTCATCAGATCCCTGGCGGCCCGGTTCGAGAGCGATCTTGCGGCTTTCGAGATCATCAGGCCCAACCTGTTCGCGGGCGTCAGTCAGATTACTCTTCCGGAGAAGATCGACACCCTCGAAGCGCTCGCCGAGGTCGAGGCCCAGGTGGGCACGGACGTCGCATCCGTCGACCACCTTCTCTCCATCACGCCTCCGGTCGGTTCGGGCTCCCGCTGCCCGGCGACCGAGCCGGACTACGTGCCCGAGCACTCGCGGCCGTGGCCCCCGCAGGCGAGCGGCAGCCCCGACGGCGCGGGCGTCCTTGTCGGCGTCATCGACACCGGCCTCTTCGCGAACGCCGGTGCTGACCACGACTGGCTGGTCGGTGTCACAGGCGAGACCGAGCCGGAGGACGACGGCGCGGGCGTCATCCCCGTGTACACCGGCCACGGCACCTTCATCGCCGGCGTCGTGCGCTGCATCGCGCCGCGGGCCGACGTCCACGTGCTGCGGACGTTCCAGCTCGCGGGTGGTGCCTTCGAGACCGAGATCGCGATGCGGATCGTCGAGCTGCTCCGGCACGGCGTCGACATCATCAGCCTGTCGGCCGGGACCTACGCGTACGGCAACAGCGGGATGCTCGCGCTGCGCCACGTCGTCGAGACGATCCTGCCGCGGCACAAGGGCGTCGTCCTCGTCGTGTCCGCCGGCAACGACTCGGTCCGCGACCCGTTCCTGCCCGCCGCGATGGCGAACACCGTCGCCGTCGGGGCGCTCTCGAACCGTGGCGACGACCGGGCGTGGTTCTCCAACCACGGCGGCTGGGTCGACGTCTACGCGCCGGGCGAGGACCTCGTCAACGCCTTCGCGCACGGCTGCTACCGGTACGAGGAGTCGCCGCGGAAGGGTGAGACGCAGGAGTTCTCCGGGATGGCCCGGTGGAGCGGCACGTCGTTCTCGGCGCCGCTCGTCGCCGGGCTCATCGCGGCCCGGATGTCCGCGACCGGCGAGAACGGCGTCACGGCCGCGCAGCGGCTCGTCGAGTTCGGGCAGACCCAGGCGATCCCGGGTGTCGGTGCCGTCCTGCGCCCCGGGGACGCGCTCGCCGGCGCCTGACCCGACAGCCGGCCCTACGGCGTCCGGCACCTGAGACAGCCGTACCGCAGGACGTACCAACGGCCCGCGAACGCGGCGTGTCGGGCGTTGGAGCGCTCTTGTGACGACCTGGGGTATGGCGGTCTCACGGGCTGGACGGCGGGCTGGGTCGAGGGACCGGACCGAGGGACGTCAGAGCAGGTCGGCGAGCCAGCGGGCGACCCTCGCCGCGCCGTCCGTCGCGACCGGGCGGGACGTGACCGGCGTCGCCAGGGCCTTGGCGACCTCGGCGGCGAGGGCGTCGGGGTCGGACGCCTGCGCGTAGTCGAGGCAGCGCCCGGCGCCGTACCGGTCGAGGCGGTGCCGGACGTGGATGTTCTGCTCGAAGTGGTTGCGCAGCGGCACGTACACGAAGGGCCGCCGGTTCGCGGTGAGTTCCATCGTCGTCGACAGCCCGCCCTGCACGACGGCGACGTCGCACGCCGCGAGGTGCTGGTGCAGGTCCGGCAGGAAGCCGTGCACCTCCAGGCCCGGCCGGGCGGGGATCGCGTCGGGGTCGATCCGCGGGCCGGTCACGAGGACGACCCGCAGACCGTCGACGGCCCGGCGCAGCGCGGGGACGGCGTCCGCGACCCGGCGCAGCAGCGGCAGCCCGACGGCCGAGCCGCCGACGCTGACGAGGCACACCCGCTCGTCGTCCCGGTACCCGAGCCGCTCCCGCAGCGCCGCCCGTTCGTCGTCCCCGACCGGTGCGAGACCGCTGACGTACCCGGCGAAGTCGAACTGCGCCCGCGTCCACTCCGCGATCTGCGGCAGCCCCGGCCCGAACGACGCCGGGACGACGTCCTCGGCGTCGCCGACGAACACCGACCGGTCGCGCAGCGCGGGGAAGCGCGCCCGGTGCTCGAGCATCTCGGCGTTGTGGTCGGCGGTCAGCGCGGCCTGCCGCTCGCCGCCGCGCGGCATCGGCAGCCAGCCGACGAAGTCCGTGAGCCACACGAACGGCGCCCGCTTGAGACCGGGGTTCTCGTGGAGGAAGTGGTCGACCTCCCAGGCCTCGTCGCCGACGACGAGGTCGTACCCGCTCGCCGCGACCTCGTCGAAGAGCATGAAGTTCGCGACGAGGATCTCGTCCATCCGCCGGATCGCCTCGAACGCGTCGAGGTCGTGGTCGGCGCACTCGTCCTCGACGTGCCGGCTCTCGTTCGACAGGTACGCCGACGCCGGGTGCACGCGCTCGCCGCGGTGCGCGAGGAAGCGGCTCACCGGGTCCTGCGCGAGCCAGTCGACCTGCAGGCCCGGGTGCAGGGCCCTCAGCTCCGCGGCGATCGCGGCGTCCCGGCGCACGTGCCCGAGCCCGATCGGGGACGACAGGAACAGGGCCCGCTTCGGCCGGTCGAGGGCCCGGGTCCAGGTGCGGCGGGCCGGGGCGGACGGCGGCCCGGACACCCGGTCCACGAACGCCTTGATCTCGTGGTTGACGAGCACGGGCTCACGCGCCGGCAGCCCGTGCCCGCCGCCCTCGACGAGGAGCAGTTCGCCGCCGGTCAGCTCCGCGAGCCGTTCCGCGATCGCCACGGGCTGCACGGCGTCGTCGGTCCCGTGGACGACGAGGACCGGGCAGCGCAGGTCCCGGCAGAGCGGCTCGAACGGCGCCGACGTCGCCCCGTCGCAGCCGAGCCGGCCAGCGGTCGTGTCGACGAGCACCCGTGCGCCGGCCTCGCGGCCCCAGACGACGCAGTCCTCGATCTGCTTGCTGGAGTGCGGCTCGGTGAACATCTGGTCGACGAAGAACTCGACGAAGCGGTCGAACCCGCGGGGCCCGGGGTCGAGCCAGACGTGCTTGTTGTAGAGGGACCAGCCCTCCGGCTGCGGCCCCGGCGGCGCCTCCCACGCCGCGCGCTCGACGTGCGGGCGGCCGACGTCGAGGCGGCAGGCCGGCCCGAGCGCGACGATGCCGTGCACCCGGTCCGGCCGGGCCGCCGCCACCATGACCGCCCACGAGGCCCCGCGGGACAGCCCGACGAGCACGGCCCCGCCGACTCCCGCCGCGTCGAGCACGGCCAGGGTGTCGGCGGCGTACTCGTCGTCGGAGTACGCCGCCGCACCTGCGGGGCGCCCCGAGGCCCCGCTGCCCCTGCCGTCGAACGTCGTCACCCGGAAGTACCGGGCGAGGTACGCCGTCTGGGCCCGCCAGACCCGCGAGGGGACGATCGACCACGTCGGCAGGAGGACGACGTGCGGCCCCGCCGTGCCGAACCGCTCCCAGGCGATCTCGACGCCGTCGCGGACGACGACACCGGTCGCGTCGGGCAGCAGCGCCCGGCTCCCCGGGCTGTACGCCGCTGCGCCGTCCTTCACCGCTGCTGCCACTGCTGCTGCCGGTGCCGCTGCCGTCGTCGTCATGGCCGTCCCCGCCCCTCACCGTCGCCGACCGGTCGGGTCAGCGACGCACCTCGAAGACGTTGTTGAACGGAGTCTGCGCCGCGATCCGGAACCGCGTGAACCCCGCCGTCGTCACGACGTCCCGGATCCGGGCCGGACCGGCCTGGGTGCCGAGCGCCATGCCGACGTCCTGGGCCAGCGAGGACGGCGTGCACAGCAGCGTCGAGAAGCCGTAGTAGGCCCGGCCGACCGGGTTGAGGTTGTCCTCGACGGCGTCGCCGGCGACCGGCTCGACGATCATCCACGTGCCGTCCTCGGCGAGGTTCGCGAGCACGTGCTGCGCGGCACCGATCGGGTCGCCCATGTCGTGCAGGGCGTCGAACGTCGTCACGAGGTCGAACGGGCCGCCGGAGAACTCCGTGGCCGCGGCCGTCTCGAACCGCACCCGGTCGTCGACACCGGCCTCCGCTGCCCGCTCGCGCGCCGTCGAGACCGACCCGTCGTGGTAGTCGGACCCCACGAACAGGGACGCCGGGAAGGCCTGGGCCATGAGGACCGTCGACGCGCCGTGCCCGCAGCCGACGTCGGCCACCCGGCCGCCCGTCGTGAGCTTCGGGACGACGCCTTCGAGCGCGGGCAGCCAGCCGTCGACGAGGTTGGCGTGGTACCCGGGGCGGAAGAACCGCTCGCAGCCGGTGTGCACGTCGTCGTTGTGCTCGTGCCAGCCGACGCCGTCCCCGGACCGGGCGGCCTCGATGATGCCCGGCGCGTCCCGGACCGTGCCGTGCGCGATCTGGAAGAAGCCCGGCAGGTAGACCGGGCTCGTCTCGTCGGTGAGCGCGACCGCGTGCTCCGGCGGCAGCGTGTAGGTGCGGGCCGCCGGGTCGTACGTGACCCAGCCGCCGGCCGCCTGGGCGTTGAGCCACTCGCGGGCGTAGTGCTCGCCGGTGTCGGAGAGCTCCGCGAGGCGGGACGGCGTCAGCGGGCCGTGCGCCGCGAGCAGACGGTAGTAGCCGAGCTTGTCGCCCATGACGACGAGCGCCGTGTTGAGCGCCGCGCCGACCTCGTCGACGGCCCGGAAGACGAACCCCATGAGTACGTCCATGTCGATCTCCGGTGCCCCCTGGGTGGTGGCGGGGGTCGGGTCGGTCGTGGTCATCGTGTGCTCCTCGGAAGGGGACGGGTAGTAGCCCTACCGTCGGCCGCGCGGGGCACCGGTCGCATCAGGGGACCCACCTGGTCCTGGCGCGACGACCCCCTGGCCCGCCCCCGGGTTCCTAGACTGGCGCGGTGCTCGTCGGCAGGGCTGCCGAGCGGCAGCGCATCGACGGCCTCGTCGCCGGGGCCCGGGTCGGGCGTGCCGGGGTACTGGTCGTCACCGGCGAGGCGGGCATCGGCAAGACGACCCTGCTGCGGTACGCCCGCGACCGCGCGGACGGCGTCCGGCTGCTCGAAGCGGTCGGCAGCGAGGCGGAGCGTGACGTCCCCTTCGGCGGCCTGTCCCAGCTGCTGCGGCCGACGGATGAGGACCTCGCCCTCCTGCCCGGGCCGCAGGCCGAGGCCCTCGCCGTCGCGCTCGCGCTGCGCAGCGGCGTGGTCGGCGACCGGCTCGCGGTCGGTGCCGCCGTGCTCAGCCTGCTCGTCCGGTGGAGCGAGGACCGCCCGGTAGGCGTGCTCGTCGACGACGCCCACCTGCTCGACCGGCCCTCGGCCGACGCTCTCGCGTTCGCGTGCCGCCGGCTGCTCGCCGACCCCGTGTTCGTGCTGGTCGCGGCCCGCGCCGGTGAGCCGGGCGCCCTCGACGGGGCCGGGCTCCCCGGTGTCCTCCTCGAAGGGCTCGACCGGGACGCCGTCGCCGCGCTCGCTGCGCGGGAGGGCCGCCCCGCGGGTCCGGACCGCAGCCGCCTGCTCCACGAGGTCACGGCCGGGAACCCGCTCGCGGTGCTCGGGCTCGTCCACGAGGCGGGCAGCAGCCTGTCCTCGGCGCTCGGGTCGCCGGCACCGGTCGCCGTCCCGCAGGCGCTCACCACTTGGTACGCCGAGCGGATCTCCGCCCTCGGCCCGGACGCGCGACGGCTCCTGCTCGTCGCGGCCGCGGGCGCCGCGGACCTCGGCGTCCTCACCCGGGTCGCGGCGGCCGCCGGCCTCGACCTGAACGCGCTCGCAGACGCCGAGCGGGCCGGGCTCGTCGTCCTCGGCCCGTCGCGGCTGGAGTTCTCGCACCCGCTCGTCCGGTCCTCCGCGTACGCGCTGGCGTTCCCCGACGAGCGGCGCGCGGCGCACGCGCTCGTCGCCGACGCGCTGCCGACCGACGACGTCGACCGTCGCGCCTGGCACCGGTGCGAGGCGGCGATCGGCCCGGACGACGCGCTCGCGGCGGAGATGGCCCGGGTCGCGGCGACCGCGGCCGGGCGGGGCGCGCACGCCGTCGCGGCCTCGGCCGCCGAGCGTGCGGCCCGGCTCGCGACCGGGCCCGCCGACCGGGCGGACCGGCTGCTCTCGGCGGCGGAGTCGGCGTGGCGGGCCGGTGACGGCGACCGCGCGGTGGACCTCGTCGACGAGGCGGTGAGGCTGCCGGCGTCCACCGAGGTCCGGGTCCGGGCGCTCGCGCTGACCGGTGACGTCGCGGCGCAGCGCGGCGACCCGGCCCGGGCCCGGCGCGCCTTGCTCGGGGCCGCCTCCGCGGTGGCGCCGACCGACCCGTCCCGGGCGGTCCTGCTCGTCGCCGACGCCATGAGCGTCGGCTTCTACCAGGGCTCGGCCGCGGCCGCCCTCGACGCGAGCCGGCGGCTCAACGGCCTTCTCCGGCAGGACCTCTCGCCCGCGGCGCGGGCCGTCGGCCTGCTCGCCGCCGGGATGGCGCAGGTCCTCGTGGGCCGGCCGGGCGGGGCGCAGGTCCGGGAGGGCGCCGCCCTCCTGGACACGCTGCCCGCGGCCGAGCGGGCCGACGTCCGGCCGGCGTGGCTCATGTACGGCCCGCTGTTCCTGCGCGAGACGGGCGCCGTCCGCGGGCTCGTCGCGACGGCGCTGGACGAGGCCCGCGGGCGGTCGGCGATCAGCACGCTCCCCGGGTTGCTCTTCACGCTGGCCCGGGACGGCGCGACGACCGACCGCTGGGACAGCGCCGCGGCGCACTACTCGGAGTGCGCCGCCCTGGCCCGCGAGCTCGGGCACACGACGATGCTCGTCGTCGCGGTCGCGGGGCACGCCTGCCTGGAGGCCCGCCGCGGCAACGCCGACGCGTGCCGGGCGCTCGCCGCGCAAACCCTGGAGATCTACGCCGAGCACCCGGTCCACATCGCCCGGATCTGGGCGGAGCAGTCGCTGGCCGAGATCGAGTTCTCCACCGGGGAGGTCGACGCGGCCCTGGCCCGGCTCACCGGCCTCGAGGCGCTGCTCGCCCGGCTCGACCTCGCCGATCCCGACGTCCGGCCGGCGCCCGAGCTCGTCGAGGCGCTGCTGCGCGCGGGCGACACCGCCACCGCCCGCGACGTGGCCGAGCGGTTCGCCGCCGCCGCCGACGTGAAGGGGCTGCCCTGGGCGCGGGCCCGGGCGGCGCGGGCCCTGGGGCTCGTCGCGCCGGTGGAGGAGCTCGACCGGTGGTTCCCCGCGGCGCTCGACCTGCACGCCGCGACCCCGGACCTCTACGAGGAGGCCCGCACCCGGCTGGCGTACGGCGCGCGGTTGCGCCGGGCCCGCCGCCGGGTCGACGCGAGGGCCCAGCTCCGGACGGCGCTCGCCGCCTTCGAGCGGCTCGGCGCCCAGGTCTGGGCGTCCGTCGCCGCGGGTGAGCTCGAGGCCACCGGGGAGGTGGCCGCCCGTCGCGACGGCTCCGCGCACGAACGGCTCACGGCCCGCGAGCTGCAGGTCGCCGTCCTGCTCGCCGAGGGCCGGACGACGCGGCAGGCCGCCACCGCGCTGTTCCTCAGCCCCAAGACGGTCGAGTACCACCTGCGGCACGTGTACACGAAGCTCGGCGTGTCGACCCGGGCGGAGCTCGTGGCCCGGATGGGGGACCACGGCCCGCTCTAGGGACTTGCCCTGTTAAGTTGCTGTGCTAATTTACTCCCGTGAACGGGAACCTGAGCTTCGCGCTCCACCGGCTGGCCGCCCGGCTGGACCGCTCCGCCGACCGGATCCTCCAGGCCGAGGCGGGCCTGACCTACCGCCGGTTCCTCGCCCTCGTCGTCGTCGGCGAGCTCGGGCAGACCACGCAGCGTGCCCTCGCCGAGGCGCTCGACGTCTCCGAGCCGTCCGTCAGCCGGATGGTCGGCGTCCTCGAGGAGGCCGGGCTCGTCGAGGTCGCCCACGCGCCCGACGGCGGCAACAAGCGCCAGGTCGCGCTCACCCCGGACGGCAAGCACGCCGTGACCCGGAGCCGGGAGCTGCTGGAGCAGCGGTTCGCCGGGCTCGTCGAGCGCAGCGGCGTCCCGTACGCCCGCTACGCGCGGGACACCCAGCGACTGATCGACGCCCTCGACGAGACGGAGACCGCACCGTGAACGGATGGACCCTGCTCGTCGCCACCCATGCGGCGGCGGCGATCACCTGCCTCATGCTCGGCGGCTACCAGCTGGCCCGGGGCGTCAAGGGCGACGTCTCGCACCGTGTCACGGGCTGGGTCTGGGTGCTCGGCATGCTCTTCGTCGCGAGCAGCTCGTTCGCGATCCGCGACCTGCGCGACGGGCGGCTCAGCCTCCTGCACGTGCTGTCGGCCGTCACGCTGGTGACCGTCACGCTCGGCGTCGTCTCCGCCCGACGCGGGAACATCGCCGCGCACAAGGCGAACATGCGCGGCAGCTGGTTCGGTCTCGCCGGTGCCTTCGTCGGGGCGGTCGCCGTCCCCCGGCGGGAGATCCCGACGTTCGTCGTCGCCGAGCCGCTCGGCGCCCTCGCCGCCCTCGCCGCGCTCGTCGGCCTGACCGTCGGGGTCGTGGCCCTTGCCCACGCGGTCGACCGCGCGGCCGCGCGCCGGGTGCGCCGGACCCTGGAGCCCGCTGAAGGCGTTACCTATGGATGACGCCGCCAAGTGCTCATGGACGCCCGCCCGCCACCGGCTGACCCTGGGGGCATGACCACACCGCGGTACTGCGTCGTCGGGGCCGGGGCCGCCGGGCTGGGCACGCTCCAGGTGCTCCTCGCCCGGGGCTTCGCCGTCGACTGCTTCGAGCGCACCGACCGGGTCGGCGGCCACTGGCACACCGACTACGAGTCGCTGCACCTCATCACGTCGCGCGACGTCTCCGGCTTCGAGGGCCACCCGATGCCCCCGGAGTACCCGGTGTACCCGAGCCGTGAGCAGATGCTCGCCTACATCGAGTCCTTCGCCGACCGGTTCGACCTGCGCCGGCACGTCACGTTCGGCACCGAGGTGCTGAAGGTCGAACCCGAGGGGCCGGCCGGGGCGCTGGGCTGGTGGGTCGAGACGTCGGACGGCGGCCGCACCCGGTACGACGGCATCGTCGTCGCCAACGGGCACCTGTGGGACCCGAACCTGCCCGACGTCGCGGCCGACTTCACCGGGCACGGCGTGCACTCCGGGCGCTACCGCGGCCTCGACGACGTCAAGGGCGACCGGGTGCTCGTCGTCGGCGCCGGCAACTCCGGCTGCGACCTCGCCGTGGACGCGGCGAACGCGCGCCTCGACGTGTCGATCTCCGTCCGGCGCGGGCGGGTCTTCCAGCCGAAGGCGATCTTCGGCCGGCCGCGGGCCGAGCTGACCTGGCTCGCGAAGCTGCCACCGGTGCTCCAGGAGCGGGTCTCCCGGGCCCTGGTCCGGGTCGTCATGGGGCCGCCCGAGGTCTACCGCGGCCTGCCGGAGCCGGTGACCCGCAACCTCAACGACCAACCGCCGGTCGTCAACAACCTGCTGCCGTACTGGATCCAGCACGGCCGGGTCACCGTCGTCCCCGGCATCACGCGGATCGACGGCCAGGTCGTGCACTTCACCGACGGCACCTCGAAGGAGTTCGACACGATCCTGTGGGCCACCGGGTTCCGGACGACGCTGCCGTTCCTCGACAGCGCGCTGCTGCGGTGGAAGGACGGCGTGCCGCTGCGGGTCGCCGGGCTCACCGTCCCGGTCGGCCTGGAGCGGCTGTGGTTCGTCGGGCTCTCCGCTCCTCGGGGCCCGCAGCTGCCGCCGTACGGCGCGCAGGCGCGGCTCGTGGCCCGGCTGATCCGGTTGCAGGAGTTGGGCGTCCCGGTGGCGCACGCCTTCGACGGCCAGCAGCCGGACAGCCGCATCGACATCGTCAAGGTGGTCTGGAACAAGCAGATGGCCGACACCGACAGGGTCGTCGCCGCGCTCGAGCAGAAGGTGGCCTGACATGGCAGGGCGGCTCGACGGCAAGGTCGCGCTCATCACCGGGGGCGCCCGCGGCCAGGGCGCCTCGCACGCGCGCCGGCTCGCCGAGGAAGGCGCCCGCGTCATCACCGGCGACGTCCTCGACGACGACGGCGAGGCGACCGCAGCGGCGCTGCGGGCCGAGGGCCTGGGCGTCGACTACCTGCACCTCGACGTCACGTCCCCGCAGGACTGGGCCGCAGCCGTCGCCGCGGCCGCCGAGCGGTTCGGCGGCCTCGACGTCCTCGTGAACAACGCCGGGATCATCCACGTCAACCCGCTCCTCGAGGAGCGCCTCGAGGACTGGAACGCCCTGATCGCCGTCAACGTCACCGGTGCCCTGCTCGGGATGCAGGCCGCGATCCCGGCCCTGCGCGCGCGGGGCGGCGGCTCGATCGTCAACATCTCGTCGATCTTCGGCCTCGCCGGGGCGAGCGGGTACGTCGCCTACTGCGCCAGCAAGGCGGCGCTCGTCACGATGACGAAGACCGCCGCGCTCGAGCACGCCGCCGACCGGATCCGGGTCAACGCCGTCTGCCCGGGCGGCGTCCGGACGGCGATGAACGAGAACGAGGGCACGGGCGTCGTCCCGCTCACCCCGATGGGACGGCGGGCCGACGCCCGCGAGGTGAGCGGCACCGTGCTCTTCCTCGCGAGCGACGACTCGACGTTCGTCACCGGCACCGAGATCGTCGTCGACGGCGGGTACCTGGCGCGCTGACTACCGCATGACGAGCCCGCCGCTGATGACGACGGTCTCGCCGGTGAGGTACGAGCCGGGGACGCTGCCGAGCCGGAAGACCCAGTCGGCGATCTCCTCCGGGGTCGCGGCGCGGCCGAGCGGGACCGCCTTGACGGCCTCCTCGATCCGGCCGCCCGCAAGGGTTCCCGGCGTCGACACCCAGCCGGGGGCGATCGCGTTGACGCTGATGCCGTCGCCCGCGAGCTCGATCGCGAGCGACCGGGTGACCGAGACGACGGCGGCCTTCGAGGCGCTGTAGACGAGCTGGCCGCGGGAGACGGCGAAGGCGTCGATCGACGCGAAGTTGACGACAGCGCCACCGCCGTCGTGCGCCCGCACCAGCGCGACCGCCTCCGCGGTGACGTTGAGGGTGCCGAGGACGTTGATGTCGAAGATCCGCCGGTAGGCGTCCTCGGTGAAGTCGTCGAGCGTCGTCGTCGGGTAGATCCCGGCTGCGTTGACGACGGCCCGCACCTGCGTGCCGTCGGCGTCGTGCGCCGACCCGAGGGCGGCGGCCACTGCCGCGCGGTCCCGGATGTCGACGGGCACCGGGACGTAGCCCGCCCCGACCTCGGCCGCGACGGCGGACAGACCGCTCGCGTCGACGTCCACGGCGAGCACCTGCCAGCCCTCGGCGACGAAGCGTTCGGCGACCGAGCGGCCCATGCCGCTGGCCGCACCGGTCACGACGGCCGCGGGGGTCTTCTGCGTCATGGTCGGACTATCGACGGCGCGACAGACCCTGTACAGCGGCACTCACCGACACGTCCGGTAGGCGACGCCTATGACGGCAGGCGGCGCAGCAGCTCGGCGGCCATCCGGATCATCTCCTGGGTGGCCGGCGAGAGCTGGCTCCCGGTCCGGGTGACGAAGGCGAACGTCTCGACGAGCGGCGGGTCGAGCGGGGCCCACGTGAGGTGCTCGGACCAGGCGTTCTCGCCGAGCAGCGGCCGGGAGACGACCGCGTCGCCGGCCCCCCGAGCCGCCAGCGCGAGCGCCGCGGCGGGCAGCTCGACCTCGATGGCCGGCTCGAGCGTGACGCCCGCGGCCCGGGCGCGTTCACCGAGCTGCCGGCGGGTCGGGTCCTGGTCGCCCCAGCGGGCCTCGGGCAGCACGAGCGGGGCCTGCGCGAGCTGCTCGACGGTGACCGGGACCGCCGTCCGGGCCGGGTCGACGCTCACGTAGACCGCCTCCGCCGTCCAGACCGGCGCCGTGACGTCGAGCCCGCGCTCGTCGACCGGCAGCGCGACGAGCCCGGCCTCGAGCCGGCCGTCGCGGACGGCGTCCGCGACCTCGGCCGAGTTGCGTCCGAGCACCCGGACCCGCACCGCGGGGTAGCGCTCCCGGAACCGCGTCACGAGATCGGCCAGGAGGAAGTGGTGGGCACTGCTGAAGGTGCCGAAGGAGACCGTGCCGCCGGTCAGGGTGCGCACCGGCCGGACGGCGTCCACCGCGTCGTCGACCGTGGCCAGCGTCGTACGGGCCCGGGGGAGCAGCAGCCGGCCGGCCTCGGTGAGCGCGAGCCGGCGGTTCGTCCGCACGAACAGCACGACCCCGAGCTGCCGCTCGAGCCGCCGGATCTGGTCGGACAGGCTCGGCTGCGCGATGTGCAGCGCCTGCGCCGCGGCGGAGAACGACCCGTGGTCGACGGCGGCGACGAAGTACTCCAGCTGGAGGAGCGTCATCGGGGCCAGCACACCCTGAACCTACCGTTGCGCCGCGGGTGCCGGGCCGGCCGTCCGCCCGGTCAGGGGCGTGTCGAGGCGAGGTACGCCGCGGCGATCTCCCGGCCGTCGGCGGGCGGGAGCACCCGGCCGTGCCCGGGCAGCATCCGGGTGACGTCGAGATCGAGGAGGCGCTCCATCGTCGACCGGTACGCGACGACGTCCGAGCCGGTGCAGGAGTCGATGAGCCCGCCCTCGTAGAGCACGTCGCCGGTGAGGAGCGCGCCCGAGCCGTCGAGCAGCGCGAGCGACCCCGGTGTGTGCCCGGGGAGCGAGAGCACCGTGAGCGTGCGGTCCCCGAGGTCGACGACGTCACCCTCCTCGAGCGGGGCGGCGGCCGGCACGCCGCGCAGCGCGTAGGCGTCGAGGTCGAACGCGTCGTCGTCCGGCAGCGCGGTGAGCGCGACCGCCGGCTGCGGCGTGACCAGGTCGGCGGGCAGGCCCAGCAGCTCCAGGAGCCGGGCCGTCCGCAGGCTCGCAGGTCCCGGCCGCCGGACCTCGCCGACCTCGGCCGCGTGCACCCGGCAGTCGGCGAACTCGTGGGCGCCGCCCATGTGGTCGAGGTGCGCGTGGGTGAGGACGAGCACCGGGTCGTTCTCGAAGAGCCACGGCTGGGTGTCGCGCAGGGCCACCACCCCGAGGCCGGAGTCGACGACGAGGTCCCGGTCGCGGCCCCGGACGTGCCAGATGTTCGACGCGAGCAGGTCCCCGCCGTACGGCTCCTCGACGAGCGTCACGCCGTCGCCGACCGGTGTGACGCGGAACCAGCGGTCGCGCCCGACGGTGCCCGTCGCGGTCATGCGCACCTCCCGTCCCCCGAACGCTAGCGGCCGTACCCCCGCCGCGCCGTCGAGCCCGATGGGGAAGAGTGGGACCCATGGACGACCAGATGCTCGCGGCCAGGCTCCACGGCACCGGCGACCTGCGGGTCGCGCAGGAGCCGGTCCCCGTCCCGCGCGAGGGCGAGTCGCTCGTGCGGGTGACCGCGGTGGGGATCTGCGGCTCGGACCTGCACTGGTACTCCGAGGGCGGCATCGGCGACGCCCGGCTGACCCGCCCGCTCGTCGTCGGGCACGAGGCGGGCGGCGTGGTCGCCTCCGGACCCCGTGCCGGGCAACGGGTCGCGATCGACCCGGCGGTGCCGTGCGGGCACTGCGAGCTGTGCCTCGCGGGGCACCGCAACCTCTGCCCCACGGTCGGCTTCCTCGGCCACGGGGCGACGGACGGCGCCCTGCGCGAGCTCGTCGCCTGGCCCGACCACCTGCTGCACCCGGTGCCGGACGCGCTGTCCGCGGCGGACGTCGCGATGCTCGAACCGCTCGGGGTGGCGATCCACGCGCACGACCTCGGTCACCAGCGTGCCGGGGCGACGGTCGTCGTCGTGGGCTGCGGCCCGATCGGGCTGTGCCTGCTCCAGGTCGCGCGGGCCGCCGGCGCCACGACCGTGCTCGCGGTCGACCCGCTGCCGCACCGGGCGGAGGCCGCGCTGCGGCTCGGCGCGGACGCCGTCCTGCCGCACGAGCCGGCCGCCTTCGCCGCTGCGCTCGCGGAGCGCACGTCGGGGCGCGGCGTCGACGTCGCGTTCGAGGCGGTCGGGTCGGACGCCGCCGTCGGGCTCGCGATCGAGGCCGCGATGCCCGGGGCGCGCGTCGTCCTCGCCGGCATCCCCGACGTCGACAGCACGACGTTCACGGCGTCCACCGCACGGCGCAAGGGTCTGACGATCGCCCTCGTGCGGCGGATGAAGGAGGTCTACCCGCGCGCGACCGCCCTCGTCGAGCGGGGGACCGTCGACGTCCGGAGCATGGTGAGCCACACGTTCGGGCTCGCCGAGACCGAGAAGGCGTTCCAGGTCGCCCACGCACGGACCGGCCTCAAGGTCGTCGTGGCCCCGACGGACGACGTGTGACCGGCGAACCGCTCGTCCTCGCCGTCGACTGCTCGACGACGGCCTCCAAGGCCGTCGCGTTCGACGCGCGCGGCCACGAGGTGGCGACGGCCTCGACGCCGCTGGACCTCGACCGCCCCGGCCCGGGCCGGCACGAGCAGGACGCCGGGCAGTGGTGGACGGCGACGCTGGCCTCGCTGGGCCGGTGCGTCGCCGACCTCGACGACCCGGGCCGGGTCCGGGCGCTGTGCGTGACGCACCAGCGCGAGTCGTTCGTCTGTCTCGACGCCGACGGTCGCCCGCTGCGGCCCGCGATCCTGTGGCTCGACTCCCGGGCCGGCGCGGAGATCTCCGCGTTCGGCTCGCCCCGGGTGCTCGCGGTCTCCGGCAAGCCGCCGGACACGACCCCGGCGCTCTACAAGCTCGCGTGGCTCGCCCGGCACGAGCCGCAGATGCTCGGGGCCGCGGCCCGGGTCGCCGAGGTGCACGCGTTCCTCGCGGAGCGGCTCACCGGCCGCTGGGCGACGAGCACCGGGTCGGCCGACTCCCTCGGCCTGCTCGACCTCGCGGCCGCGCAGTGGTCGCCCGAGCTGCTCGCGGTCGCCGGGGTCCGCCCCGACCAGCTCCCCGACCTGGTGCCGCCGGGCGCCGTCCTCGGCGACCTGCTCCCGGGCGTCGCGCGCGCGATCGGCCTGCCGGCACCCGTCCCGCTCGTCGCGGGGATCGGCGACGGCCAGGCCGCGGGGCTCGGGGCGGGCGTCGTCACGGGCGGGGAGCCCGGCGCCGCGTACCTCAACCTCGGGACCTCGATGGTGCTCGGGACGCCGTCCGACCGCTACGTCACGGGGCAGGCCTTCCGCACCCTCGCGGGGGCTCCGGCCGGGACCTACGTGCTGGAGACGGTGCTCAACGCGGCGGCGTACCTCGCGGACTGGTTCCGACGCGAGCTCGGCGACCCCGCGCTCGGCGGGGCACCGGACCCGGTGCTCGAGGCCGCGGCCGCGGCGCTGCCGCCCGGAGCGGACGGTCTGCTCGCCGTCCCGTACTGGAACGCCGCCCAGACCCCCTACTGGGACGCCGCCGCGCGCGGCGCGGTCGTCGGCCTCACCGGTGCGCACACCCGGGCCCACGTCTACCGCGCCCTGCTCGAGGGGGTCGCCTTCGAGCTGCGGCTGCACCTCGACGGGCTGGCGGCGGCCGGGACGCCGGTGACGAGCCTGCGCGCGATGGGCGGCGGGAGCCGCAGCCCGCTCTGGGCGCAGGTCGTCGCCGACGTCACCGGCCGCGAGATCCGGCTCGCCGAGGGGCGCGAGATCAGCGCCCGGGGCGCTGCTGCGCTCGCGTGGGCCGCCGTCGGCGGGGGCGCGCTCGCCGACACCTGCGCGTCCGTGGGACACCTCGGCGCGACCGTCGGCCCGCGGCCCGACGTCACCGCGGCCTACGACCCGGTCTTCAGCCTTCAGCAGCAGGTCTACCCGCGGCTGCGCGACGTGTTCGCCGGGCTCGCGGCCCTGCAGGCCCCGGGGTCAGCAGGCGCGTAGGTCGACGAGCCCCGGCACGGCCGCCGGGACGCTGCACGTCGACCCGATCGTCTCCGCCTCGCCGGTGCGGGCCGCCTCGAGGAGCGACTCCATGACGTCGAGGACGTGCAGCGCGACGTCGGCGGACGCCCGGTGCGGCGTGCCGTCCGCGAGCCCGCGGGCCAGGTCGGCGACACCGATCCCGCGGCCGGCGCCGACGTAGCCGGCCGACGGCCGCACGTCGCGCCAGGCGTCGGCACCGGCCGGGAAGATCTCCACGGTGCCGTCGAAGTAGTTCGGGTCGGGCAGCGACAGCGAGCCGCCGGGGCCGTGGACCTCGATCCGCGGCATCCGGGTCGCCCACGCGTCGAACGACATGACGAGCGTCGTCAGGGCGCCGCCGGCGTGCTGCAGCACGCCCGTCACGTGGGTGTCGACCTCGACGTCGAACGTCGTGCCGGCCCGTGGCCCGCTGCCGATCGTGCGGGTGCCGGCGTGCCGGGAACCGAGCCCGACGACGCGGTCCACCGGGCCGAGCAGGTGGACGAGGGCGGTGAGGTAGTAGGGCCCCATGTCGAGCAGCGGCCCGCCGCCCGGCCGGTAGTAGAACTCCGGGTCCGGGTGCCAGAGCTCGTGGCCGGGCGTCGTCATGAACGCGGTCGCCGCGTGCGGGACGCCGATCGTGCCGGCCGTCACGACGCCCCGGGCGGTCTGGACACCTGTCCCGAGGACGGTGTCGGGGGCGCAGCCGAGCCGCAGGCCGGCCGTGGCCGCGGCCTCGACGACGGCCCGGGCCTGCGCACCCGTCGCGGCGAGCGGCTTCTCGCCGTAGACGTGCTTGCCGGCGGCGAGGGCGGCGAGGGCGACGTCGGCGTGCGCCACGGGCACCGTGAGGTTGAGGACGACGTCCACGTCGTCGGCGGCGAGCAGGTCGTCGAGCGTGCGGACGGCCGCACCGCCCACCGCGGCCGCGAACGCCTGCGCCCGTGCCGCGTCCAGGTCGGCGACCGCCGTCACCGCGACGTCGGGCAGCCCGGTGAGGGTCGCCGCGTACTGGCCGCTGATCTTCCCTGCGCCGACGACCCCGACCCGCAGCGGCGTCACGGGGCGACCGACAGGTCGCCGGCGTCGCCGCGGGACGGGTCCGGGTCCGTGGAACCCCGTGCGGCCCAGAGCATCCCGCGCTCGACGAGGGTCCGGACGTTCGGGTTCTCGAGCACCTCGACCCGGTGCCCGGGCGTGCAGACGAAGAGCCGGCCGCGGCCCCAGCGCCGGGTCCAGACGGCTGGGGAGGTGATCGGCCGGTCCCACTCGTCCCACGGCCGCACCGCCTGCGTCGTCGTCGCGAGGACGTCGACGTAGGCGTCGGCGAGCACCCAGTACTGCTCGGTGACGAGGTCGAAGTCCTCGATCCCGCGCGTGATCGGGTGCCCGGCCGCGGCGGGGAGCATGTTCACCCGGTAGGGCACGTAGTTGTCCGACTGCTCGCCGACGCACTCCTCGGGGGCCTTGCCCGGGTGGCAGGCGAACAGCCCGCCGACGAGCTGCTGGTAGTCGGAGCTGTTGCGGTAGGAGTCCGCGATGCCGCCGTGCCAGCCGGCCATCCCGGTGCCGGCCGCCACGGCGGCGCGCAGCCCTGCGAGCTCGTCCGGCTCGATCGTCGACATCGTCATGCACTGGACGACAAGGTCGACGCCGGCCATGTAGCCGGCGTCCGCGTACGGCGCCGGCGAGTCGTGGACGTCGACCCGGAAGCCATGCGCCTCCAGGAACGGCAGGAACATCCCCGTGGCCTCGACGGGCTGGTGGCCGAACCACCCGCCGCGGACGACGAGTGCGGTGCGTTCGCTGCTCATGATGCCTTTCGGAGCTGGTGGTGCCGAGGGCCTACTTGCCGAAACCGGCGGTGAGGCCGGAGAGGAGCTGGCGTCGTCCGACGGCGTAGAAGACGAGGATGGGCAGGGTGGTGAGGACGACGGAGGCGAGGACGGCGGGGACGTTGACGCCGTACTGGCCCTGGAACGTCCACAGCGCCAGCGGGAGGGTCCGCCGGTCGGGGTTCTGGGTGAGGATGAGGGGGAGCAGGAAGTTGTTCCAGACCCCCAGCGCGTTGTAGATCGTCACTGTGACGAGGGCGGGCCGGGTGAGCGGGAACGCGAGGCGCCACATGGTGCCCCACTCGCTGCAGCCGTCCAGGCGCATGGACTCGAAGAGCTCGCGCGGCACGTCCCGGATGAAGTTCGAGAGCACGAGCACGGACAGCGGGATCGCGAACGCGATGGAGGGCAGGATCATCGCGGTGAGGGTGTCGTAGAGCCGCAGCCGGATGATGATGAGATAGACGGGGATGATGACGGCCTGCAGCGGGATCGCCAGGCCCATGAGGAACAGCGAGTTCGACAGGCGCAGGAACCAGCCGTTGCCGCCGCGGACGATCGCGAACGCGGCCATGAACGAGATGAGGACGGCCGGGACGATGGCGCCGACGGTGACGACGACGCTGTTGCCGAAGTACCGGATGAAGTCGGACTCGATGACGAGCCGGTAGCTGTCGAGGGTCCACTCGTCGGGGGGCAGCAGCGGGTTGGTGGCGAAGAAGTTGCTCTGGCTCTTGAAGCTGGAGATGACGATCCAGTAGATCGGGAGCATCCCGATGACGAGCCAGATCCAGCCCGCGATGCCGCCGAACCAGTTGAGGCGTAACAGCTTCGCGGTGGTGCTGGTGCCCTTGCCGACGCTGCTGGGGCGGCTGGGCCGGGTGGGCGCGGGAGGCGTGGTCACGGCCATGTCAGGCACCTTCCAGCATGCTGTCCGTCTGGTCCGTGCCGCCGAGGCGCCGCAGCAGCAGTGCGATCCCGAGGCCGACGAGCACGAGGATCACGGCGATCGCGCTGGCCGGGCCCATGAGGTTGGCCATGAACCCGCGCTTGTACATGTCGAGCGCGAGCACGCGGGTCGCGTCGCCGGGGCCGCCTGCGGTGAGGACGAAGATGAGGTCGAAGAAGGTCAGCGACCCGACGACCATGAGCGTCGAGGACGTGATGATCGTGTACTTGAGCTGGGGCAGGGTGATGGAGAAGAACTGCCGCAGCCGGCCCGCGCCGTCGATCTCGGCGGCCTCGTAGATCGAGCGCGGGATCTGCCGGACGCCGCCCTGGTAGATCAGGGAGTGGAACGGGATGAACTGCCAGGAGACGATGAACACGACGACGCCGACGGCGAGGGTGTCCTTGCCGAGCCAGTCCTGCTGCAGGAACGACAGCCCCAGGCCCGCGCCGAGCCCGAAGTTCGGGTCGAGCAGGGCCTTCCAGGTGATGGCGATCGCCGCGGACGACAGCAGCAGCGGGATGAAGTAGAGGACCGCGAGGAACCCGCGGTAGCGCTGGTGGCCGGCGAGGAACGTGCCGAGCAGCAGGCTGGCCGGGGTCTGCACGAGCCACGACAGGATCATGATGAGGAACGTGACCCCGAGGGAGTGCAGCAGCTGCGGGTCGCCGAGGACCGAGCGCCAGGCGTTGAGCCCGTCGGGGTGGATGTCGCCGATGCCGTCCCACTGCGTGAACGACAGGAAGAGGACGCCGAACAGCGGGACGACCCCGAAGGTGACGAAGAAGAGGAGAGCCGGGAGGACCAGCCAGCCGAGGGACCCGCTCCGCCCGCCGCTGTTGGCGGACCGGGTGCCCTTCACGACGGGCGGAGCGAGCGTGCTCACTGGCCGATCGTCGCGTTCAGGTTGGTCGCGAACTGCTCGGGGCTGATCGACAGCTGGAAGAGCTTGGCGATGTTGTCGAGCAGCACCTCGGCGGCGGTCGGGCTCAGCGCCTGGTCCCACGACTGCGCGAAGCTCTTCGCGCCGCTGGCGATCGAGTACTGGAACTTGAGCCAGTCGGCGTCCTCGCCGGCGCCGATGAGGCTGTCGGCGCCCTGGACGATCGGGATGTTCCCGGCGCCGATCCAGGCCTTCTGCTCCTCGGCGTCGAGGACGGCGGTCTTGAAGAACTTCTTCGCGGTCTCCTTCTCGGCGTCCGTCGCCTTCGAGGAGATCGAGAGGTACTGCGCCGGGTTGCCGACCGAGTCGCTCGGGTCGCCCTTGCCGCCGTCCACACCGGGGAAGTTCATGTAGCCGAGGTTGCCACCGGTGACGAAGTCACCGCCACTGCCCTTCATGCCGCCGTACGTCCACGCGCCGTGGACCATCATCGCGGCCTTGCCCGTGTACAGCAGGGCCTGGTCGGCGTTGGAGTCGGCGGTGATCGAGGAGAAGCCCTTGATGAAGCCGTTCGCCTTGATGAGCTTCTGCATCTCGGTGAGCGCCTGGATCGCGGCCGGGTTGGACCACGCGTCCTTCTCGCCGTCGAAGACGGCCTGGAACACCTCAGGGCCGCCGATCCGGTCGAAGAGGAACTCGAGCCACATCATGTTCGTCCAGCGGGACTGGCCGCCGAGCGAGAAGGGCGCGATCTTCGCCGCGTTGAACTTCGGCACGAGGTCCAGGATGTCGCCCCACGACTGCGGCGGCTGAACACCGACCTTCTCGAAGACCTTCTTGTTGTAGAAGAGCACGATCGGCGTGACGGTCTCGGCCGGCATCGCGTAGATCTTGCCGTTGACGGTCGCCGCGCCGAAGGCCGCCGGGAACAGCTTGTCCTTGACGTCGGCGTTCTCGCCGAACCACGAGGTGAGGTCGTCGACCTGGCCGGCGTCCACCCAGCTCTTCAGGCCGCCGCCGCCCCAGCCCCACAGGATCGTCGGGCCCTGGCCGGCGCCGAGCGCCGTCTTGATCTTCTGCTTGTAGGCGTCGTTCTGGAAGAGCGTCTGGGTGATCTGGGTGCTCGCGTTGGCCGCGTTGAACCGGGCGACGGTCGCCTTGCGGATGTCCTCCTGCGGCTGACCGGTGAGGGTCCAGTAGGTGGCGCCGCTGCCGGCCGCCGCGGAGCCGCCACCGGCGGCCGCGCTGCTGCTCGTCGACGTGGGCCCCGAGCTGCCGCAGGCGGCGAGGGTGGCGCCGGCGACGGGGAGGCCGGCGGCGAAGGTGAGGAAGCTGCGCCGAGAGGTGGTCCTTGGATCCACGCTGATCTCCGGGGTGAGGGCCGCGGTCCGGCCGCGGGCACGGGGTGCTCCACCCGGCAGTCATCCCCACAGTGAGGCGGGAGCGAAACATTTCGAAAGACTGCCGTGAGCCGTAACGTAGATTTCGGTCGGTGATGTGTCAATAGGCGGGGAGGTCTCTTGCGACATCGCGACCAAAGCGCAACACTCCCAGCAGTGCTGAGCGTGCCGATGGTCCCTGGGTGACTTGGTCGCTGCGGTCTACATTTCGAAAAGTTTCGATGTTCGGTCCGGCAAGGAGACAACGATGGCAGGCCCCACGCACAGCGCCCCCGACGCCCGCACCACGGCGGCCTGGAGGGACACGAGCCGCCCCGTCGAGGAGCGTGTGGAGGCGCTGCTGGCCGCCATGACCCTCGACGAGAAGGTGGGCCAGCTCGGCAGCCGGTGGGCCGGCAACGACATGCACGCCGACGCCGGACCGGACGGCGGATCCGACGCCGGGCAGCCGCCGGCCGACGCGCCCGGCCAGGCCGCGGACCCGCTCGCCCTCGACGGCTCCGACGAGCCCGGCGAGACCTTCAACGTCGCCCCCATGCAGGACGTCTTCGCCGCCGGCGGCACCGTCGCGCTTGAGGACGCCGCCGTCCACGGCCTCGGCCAGCTGACCCGGGTCTACGGCAGCCGCCCGGTCTCGGTCGCGGAGGGGGCGGCCGAGGTCGTCCGGCAGCAGCACGTCGTCCTGGAGCGCTCGGCGCTCGGCGTCCCGGCGATCGTCCACGAGGAGTGCCTCACCGGCTTCACCGCCTACGGCGCGACCGTCTACCCCGCAGCGATCGCCTGGGCCGCCACCTTCGACCCCGAGCTCGTCGAGCGGATGGCAGCCGCGATCGGCCACGACATGGCCGCGCTCGGGATCCACCAGGGTCTCTCGCCGGTCATGGACGTCGTCCGCGACTACCGGTGGGGCCGCGTCGAGGAGACCATGGGGGAGGACCCGTACCTCGTCGGGATGCTCGGCGCCGCCTACGTGCGCGGGCTGGAGAACGCCGGCGTCATCGCCACCCTGAAGCACTTCGCCGGGTACTCGGCGTCCCGGGGGGCCCGCAACCACGGCCCGGTCCCGATGGGGCGCCGCGAGCTGCTCGACATGATCCTCCCGACGTTCGAGACGGCCATCGCCCTCGGCGGCGCCCGGTCGGTGATGAACTCGTACTCGGACGTGGACGGCGTCCCCGCCGGGGCCGACCCGTGGCTGCTCACCGAGCTCCTGCGCGACGCCTGGGGCTTCACCGGAACGGTCGTCTCGGACTACTGGGCGGTGCCCTTCCTCGCCTCGATGCACCGGGTCGCGGCCGACTTCGACGACGCCGGCGCGCAGGCCCTCACGGCGGGGATCGACGTCGAGCTCCCCGACACCCTCGGCTTCGGCCAGAACCTCGTCGAGCGGGTGCGCAGCGGCGCCCTCAACGAGGCCCTCGTCGACCGCGCCGTCCGCAGGCACCTGCGGCAGAAGGTCGAGCTCGGGCTGCTCGACCCGGACTGGACCCCCGAGGCCTCGGTCGCCAAGGCGGCCGGCGTCGACCTCGACGCCCCGGCGAACCGGGCGATCGCCCGCGAGCTCGCCGAGCGGTCCGTCGTCCTCCTCGACCCGGGCACCGTGCTGCCGCTGCTCGGCGAGGGCCGCCCGGCGCTGCGCCGCGTCGCCGTCGTCGGGCCGTGCTCGGACGACCCGCGCACCTTCATGGGCTGCTACGCCTTCCCCAACCACGTCCTGCCCCGGTACGCCGACAAGGGGCTCGGGGTCGACGTGACCTCGGCCGTCGACGCGCTGCGCTCCGAGCTCGCGGGCGGCGACCCGGCCGGCGGGGTCGACGTCGTCCACGCCCGCGGCTGCGACGTCCTCGGCGAGGACCGGTCGGGCTTCGCGGACGCCGTCGAGGCCGCCCGCGGCGCCGACGTCTGCGTCGCGTTCGTCGGGGACCGGGCCGGCCTGTTCGGCCTCGGCACCTCCGGCGAGGGCTGCGACGCGCCGGACCTGCGGCTGCCGGGCGTCCAGCAGGACCTGCTCGACGCCGTCCTCGCGACGGGCACCCCGGTGGTCGTCGTGGTCGTCTCCGGGCGGCCCTACGCGCTCGGTGACCTGCACGGACGCGCCGCCGCGCTGGTCCAGGCGTTCATGCCCGGGGAGGAGGGCGGCGGGGCGGTCGCCGGGGTACTCTCCGGTCGTGTCCAGCCGACCGGCAAGCTCCCCGTCCAGATCCCTCGCGGGGTCGGCGGGCAGCCCGGCACGTACCTCGTGCCGCCCCTCGGCTCGCCCGACAGCGCGGGGATCAGCAACCTCGACGCCGCGCCGCTCTTCCCGTTCGGTCACGGCCGCTCGTACACGACGTTCGCCGTCTCCGACCTGCGCCTGTCCGCCGCCGAGGTGCCGACGGACGGCGAGCTCGCCGTGACCGTCCGCGTGGCGAACACCGGTGGGCGGGCCGGTGACGAGGTCGTCCAGCTGTACCTGCACGACGTCCTCGCGAGCGTCACCCGGCCGGTCAAGCAGCTCGTGGGCTTCGCCCGGGTTCCGCTTGCCGCCGGGGCCGCGGCCGACGTGACGTTCCACGTCCACGCCGACCGGACGGCGTTCACCGGCCGGGACCTGCAGCGCGTCGTCGAGCCCGGCGACGTCGAGGTGCTCGTGGGCACCTCGGCGGAGGACCTGCCGTGCCGCAGCGGCTTCACGCTCACCGGTGCGCTGCGCACCGTCGGGCACGGCCGCCGGCTCCACACGCCCGTCGACGTCGTCGCGGTCACCGGGTAGCGAGCCGGTCGTGGACAACGGGGCGCGCCGCGGGCGGCCGACGCTGGCGACGGTCGCCGCGTCGGCCGGCGTGTCCGTCGCCACCGTGAGCAAGGTGCTCAACGGGCGCAGCGACGTCGCCGCGGACACCCGGGCCCGGGTCCAGGACGTGCTCCAGCAGCACCAGTACGTGGCGCCCGCCCCGCGGCGGGCCGAGGGCCACGGGACGCCGACCGTCGAGCTCGTCTTCGACTACGGGCTCCACGCCTACACCGGTGAGGTGGTCCAGGGCGTGCTCGACGCCGCCGTCGAGCTCGGCGTGACGATCACGGTGAGCAGCGGGCCGCGCCGCGACCGGGTGCAGCCCACCCCCGAGTCGCCGAGCGCCTGGGCCCGGCGGATCGCCGCGGCCGGCCGGCGCGCCGTCGTCGCGATCACCGGTGAGCTCACGGCCACCCACCTCGCCGCACTGGACCGGGCGAAGGTGCCGGTCGTCGTCATCGACCCCCTCAATCCGCAGCTGGCCCGGCTCACGAGCGTCGGGGCGACGAACTTCGCCGGCGGCATGACCGCGGGCGAGCACCTGCTCGCCCTCGGGCACCGGCGGATCGGCTACGCCGGTGGCACGCCGACCGCCGCGTGCAACCAGGCGCGGGTCGGCGGGCTGCGGGCGGCCCTCGAGGCGCAGGGGCTGCCGCTGCCGCCGGAGTACGTCACGGCGGCGCTCTTCGACTACGGGTCGGGGTTCGAGGGCGGCGCCCAGCTCCTCGACCTGCCCGAGCCGCCGACGGCCATCTTCGCCGGCTCCGACGAGGTCGCGCTCGGGGTCATCGAGGCGGCCCGGGTGCGGGGGATGCGCGTCCCGCAGGACCTGTCCGTCATGGGGTTCGACGACACCCAGCTCGCACGCATGGCGTCGCCGCCGCTCACGACGATCCGGCAGCCGCTCTCCGAGATGGGCGCCGTCGCGCTGCGGACCGCGTTGCGGCTCGCCGCGGGGGAGACGATCGACTCCCACCACGTCGAGCTCGCGACGCGGCTCGTCGTCCGCGGGTCGACCGCGGCGCCTGCCGGCTGACCGTCAGGCCAGCGCCGACCCGGCGACCCACTTCTTCCAGGACAGGTTCCACGGGTACAGGCCCGGGTCCTTGGTGGCGATCCGCTCCTGCGGCCCGCGGCCGCTGCGGGAGACGATGACCGGGTCACCGGGGACGGCCTGCTCGAAGAACATCCGCGCGTTCCGCGTCGAGAGGTGGACGCAGCCGTGGGACACGTTGGCGCGCCCCATGAGCCCGTCCCAGGGGGCGGCGTGGACGAACGTGCCGGACCGGGTGATCCGGGTCGCCCAGAAGACCTCCTGGTCGTAGTACTCGGGGTTCTTCTTGTCGCAGGTGATCCGGGCGCTGCACGAGTCCATCTGGATGGTCTGCGACTTGTTGAGCACGGTGTAGGTGCCGCTGTACGTCTCGAGGCCGCGCTTGCCGCCGCCCGTCGGCCACGTCCCGACGAGCTTGCTGCCGTGGTAGAGCTTCGCCGTGTGGGTCGTGAGGTCGACCTTGAGCAGCCGCTTGGCGCCGATCGTGAAGGTCTGGGCGTAGTCCTTGCGGCCGTAGCGGCCGGCGGCCGCCTTGACGCCGCCGACGCGCATGTTCAGCGAGACCTTCGTGCCCGGCGTCCAGAACTCCTTGGGGCGCCAGTCGACCTGGGTGTCGCTGAGCCAGTGCCAGCTGCCCGTCACGCTCTCGCCGGCGGGCGTCCGCGCGTCGACGACGAGACGCTTCTCGACCGCGGCCTTCTCGGTGACGGCGGTGAGGAACTGGACGACGATCGGCTCGGCGACCCCGACCTTCGCGCCGGCCTCGGGGGTGACCGTGAAGCCGAGCTTCTGGTCGACCGGGACCGCCTTGACGGCGAACTTCGCGGCCGACGGGCGGTCCTGGCCCACGGCGTCCTTGACGGTCGCCGCGACGACGTACGACGTCCCGGGGGTCGGGGTCTCCTCGGACAGCCAGGTGGCCCCGTCGGGGGCGATGTCGCCGTCGAGCGCGACGGCGCCCTTCGCCGTCGCGACCTGGACGGATGTGAACGACCCGCCGGTGACCGCGAGCCTGACCCGCTTGCCGTAACCGATCTTGGACCCGCCGGCGACGGTGACGACCGGCGCGGGTGCGGTGGGGGTGGCCGTCGCGGACGGGGTGCTCGTCGCACCGGCCTGGGCGACGCCGGCCGTGCTCGGGGCGCTCGACCCCGCCGTGGACGGCGAGGTGCACGCCGTCAGGGCCGCGACGGCCCCGAGCGCGACGAGCCGCAGCCCCTGGCTGCGCCGACCGGGTCGCGCCCCGCGACGACCGTTCCCGTACGCGGGCATGCCACGCATCACTGCACCTGTCCTCGAGGAAGCGGGTCGGGACGGCCACCCCAGGCGTCCCGTCGACTGCTCCGACCATAAGTCATGGCGCCGCGCGATCCCGGGCTGTCGGGCAAGATCGCGCGGTTCCGGTGCGTGCCGTCGGTCTCAGGTCCCGAGCGCCGCCCGGGCCCGTGCCGCCGCCTGCCCCGCCTGGAGGAAGCGCGTGCCGGGCTGGTCGCGCAGGTCGGTGAGGAACGCCTCGAGCATGAGCAGCCGGCCGGGCCGCCCGATGACCTGCGGGTGCATGGTGAGCATGTACAGGCCGCCGAGCGCCCGGTAGCCGGCCGCCTCCTCGGCCCAGATCGCCCGGACCTCCGCCGCGCTGCGGATCGTCTTCGTCCACGAGCTGTTGTCGAACCAGAAGTGCGGGGCGTCGTCGAGCGTCCAGTGCACGGGCAGCTCGACGAGGTCGTGCCCCGGGTGCAGGTACGGCCGGAGGTCGTCCATGAGGTTCGAGGAGTACGTGAACCCGTGACGCACGAGCAGGTCGAGCGTCACCGGGCTGAAGCTCCAGGCGGGCGAGCGGTAGCCGGTGACCTCCGCGCCGAACCCGCGGAGGACCTCGAGGCCGCGGACCAGCTCGGCCTCCTCCTGCTCCGGCGTCAGCCGGGCCGGATGGGTGTGGGTGTACCCGTGGTGCCCGAGCTCGTGGCCCGCGGCGACGATCTCCCCGACCCGGTGCGGGTGCCGCTCCGCGACCCGGCCCGGCACGAAGAACGTCGCGGGCAGCCCGAGCCGGTCCAGCAGCGCGAGGATCGCCGGTACCGCGACCTTGGCGCCGTAGGTGCCCTGCGAGAGCGTGCCGGGCCGGTCCGCGTTCGCCGGGTCGCTGCCGATCCAGACCTCCTCGGCGTCGAAGTCGAAGCTGAGGACCACGTCGAGGGTCTCGGTGCCGGGCACGGGGCCTCCTGGGGCGGGCGGGTTCACGGATGGCCGTCGAGGAGCATCCGCAGCCGGGTCGCCGTCCGGCCGACCTCCTCCAGACCGCTGCGGTGGCCGTTCACGGCCCGGCACGCCCAGCCGAGCCGCAGCGCCGTCCGGACCGCCGCCTCCCGCCCGGCGGCCGGTACGTCGTCCCCGAACGGGGCGAGGTAGGCCTCGACGAACGGCGCGGTGCCGACCGATCCCTCGACGTCGTCCGGTCCCCACGCGATGACGCCCTCGACGGCGACGGACAGGGACAGGAACGGGTGGGTCACGCAGGCGTCGCCCCAGTCGAGCACCCGGTAGCCGTCGGCCGCCCGGTAGATCTGCCCGTCGTTGAGGTCGTCGTGCTGGACCGTCTCGGCCGGTCCGGACGCCGCGAGCGCCGCGCACATCTCGCGGACCCGGTCCGTCGCCGCCGCGGCCCGCCGGGCCAGGTCGGCGCCGTCCGGGGCGTCGGCCGCGAGCGCGCCGGCGACCTCGTCGACGGTCTGCGCGTAAGCGTCCGGCAGGACGGCGAGCCGCAGGTCGGGGGCACCTGCCGCGAGCAGGGCCGGGACGTCGTCCGTGCAGTCGCGCTGCAGGCCCGCGTAGCGCGGCAGCACCTCGAGCCACGCGTCGACGCTGCGCTCGCGCGCGACGATCTCGCGCAGCCGCTCCCCGGCGTCGGCCATGAGCATCCAGCCGCGGTCCGGGTCGGCCGCGAGCAGCGCCGGCACGCAGTCCGGACGGCGGGCGGACACGACGGCGTGCACGGCCACCTCGTGACGCAGGGACGGTGCGGTCGCCTTGAACCACAGCGGCCCGGCGGCCGTCGGCACGCGGTGGACCGTCGACCAGGCCTGCTCGTGGACGACCTCCGCCGGGCCGGTCGGCGGCGTCCCGAGGGCGGTGAGCCGCTCGGCCAGCCAGTCGGCGGCGTCGCGTCGCCGGGCGGGGTCGTCCCAGGCCGTCATGGCGGCCACCCTAGGGGCCGGGCGCGGGCGCCCGCCCCCGGGTTTCGGTGCCGCCCCGCGGGGCACTGCGGCCGGGTGACGAGCCCCGCCCATGCCCGGACGACCGTGCCGGCGACGCCCCTGTGCCGGTGGTGCGCGGAGCCGGACGTCGAGTTCGGCTGGTACCCGTCCGCGCTGCACGAGGTCGCCGACGCGCTGCCGACGACCGCCCGGCTCGCCGCCGCCTGCCGCGGCACCGGTGACCGGCCGCTCCTCGACCGGGTCGCGGACGCGCTCGACCGCTACCGCGGGCCCTCGACCGCCCCCGGGCCGGTCGTCGACATCGGCGCCGGCTTCGGCGGCCCTGCCGCCTGGCTGCGCCGGTACCGGGGGGTCGCGACGGTCGGTGTGGAGCCCTCGGCGGACGCCGTGGCCGCCGCCCGCGGGCTGTTCCCCGAGGTCCCGATGGTCCGGGGCGACGCGATGCGGCTCCCGCTCGCGGACGGCGCGTACGAGGCGGCCCTCGTGCTCGGGGTCGTCTCGCTCGTCGACGACGTGCCGCGTGCGCTCCTGGAGGCGCGCCGCGCCGTCCGGGCGGGCGGGGTGCTGGCGCTCACCGACTACGTGGGGCTGGACGTCTCCGCCCAGCAGGCCGTCCGGGAGGCGCGGGCCGCCGGGCATCCCGTGCTGCCGGTCGGGACCAAGGTGCGGCTCCTGCGGGACGTCCTCGCCACGGTCGAGGCGGCCGGCTGGGTCGTCGTCGAGTCGGGCGTGGGGCCGCCCGAGCCGGACGAGCAGTGGGTGGACGCGCGCGAGGAGGTCGACCGCGTCGTCGAGTCCCACGTCGCGCGCACGCCCCACGGGCTCGGCGCCGCCTGCCGGCGCGCGCTGCGGGCGGAGCGGCGCGCGCGGACGCGGTTCGCCGAGGCCGTCGACGGCGGCCTCGTCAGCCGGGTCACGCTCGTCGCCCGGGCGGTCTGAGGCCGGACGCGACGCGAGCCCGGCCCTCCGGCGCCGATGGTCCGGCGCCCGTCGCCGGGGCCGGGGAGTTCAATGGCGGCGTGCGCCGACCGCCCTGGCTCAGCCGCACCCTCGTGGTGCTCACCCTCGTCTCCCTGACGCAGGACGCGGCGAGCGAGCTGCTCTACCCCCTGCTGCCGCTGCTGCTCACCGGCGTCCTCGCCGCACCGCCGGTCGTCCTCGGGCTCGTCGAGGGGGCCGCCGAGGTCACCGCCGGGCTCAGCCGCTACGTCGCGGGCCGCTGGTCGGACCGGCGCGGCCGCACGGTCTTCATCGGGGCCGGCTACGGGCTCGCGGCGGTCGGCAAGGCGGTCGTCGCCGCGGCGACGGTGTGGCCGGTCGTGCTCGTGGGCCGGGTCGTCGACCGGCTCGGCAAGGGCGTCCGGTCGGCGCCGCGGGACGCGCTCATCGCGGCCTCGGTGCCGCCGGAGGCGCTCGGGCGGGCGTTCGGGTTCCACCGCGCGGGCGACAGCCTCGGTGCCGTCGTCGGGCCGCTGCTCGGGCTGCTCGCGCTCGCCGCGACGGACGGCGACCTGCACCGCGCGCTCTGGTGGGCCGTCGTCCCGGCGACCCTGTCCGCCCTGCTCGTGCTCCTCGTCAGGGAGCGGCGCCCGGTCCCGGTGCCCGGCCCGTCCGTCGTCCCCGTCGTCCCCGCCGTCGCGCCGCCCGCGGTCGGCCGTCCTGTGTCCGTTCTGCCGCAACGGTTCTGGCGGGTCATCGCGGTGCTCGTCCTGTTCGCGGTGGTGAACTTCCCCGACACGCTCGTGCTGCTGCGGGTCATGGAGCTGGGCTTCTCGACGACGCAGGTCGTCCTCGCGTACGTCCTCTTCAACACCGTCTACACGCTCGGCTCGTACCCGGCCGGACGGCTCGCGGACGCGCTGCCACCGGCCGTGGTCTACGGCGCCGGGCTCGTCGCGTTCGCCGTCGCCTACACCGGTCTCGGGCTCGTGGACGGCGGTCCCGGGGTGTTCGTGCTCGTCGCGGTCTACGGGCTGTTCCCGGCGTTCACGGACGGCGTCGGCAAGGCCTGGGTGTCCTCGCTCGTGCCGGACGCCGTCCGGGGCCGGGCGCAGGGTGTCTTCCAGGGCCTCACGAGCGGCGCCGTCCTCGTGGCGGGACTCTGGGCGGGCCTGCTGTGGGACCTCGGGCCGGGGCAGGGGGTCGTCCCGCTCGTCGTCTCGGGTGGTCTGGCCGCGACCTGCGCCGCCGGGCTGCTCGCACGCGGCAGGATGGCGGCATGAGCGAGGAGCAGTTCGTCATGACCCCGATCGGCCACGTGCGCGGCGGCCGCACGGCAGCGATCGACGACGACTGGGGCGGTGAGCGTGCGGTGATCGAGCTGGACGCCACCCGGTTCGACCCGGACGCGACCCTCGGGCTGGCCGAGTTCTCGCACATCGAGGTGGTCTTCGTGTTCCACCTCGTCGACGAGGAGATCGTCGAGACCGGCTCCCGGCACCCGCGCGGCCGGGAGGACTGGCCGCGGGTCGGGATCATCGCTCAGCGCGCCCGCAACCGGCGCAACCGGCTGGGCCTGTCCCGGTGCCGGCTGCTCGCCGTCGACGGGCTCCGGCTGTCGGTCGAGGGCCTCGACGCGATCAACGGCACCCCGGTGCTCGACGTCAAGCCGTACATGAGCGAGTTCGCCCCGCGTGGCGAGATCCGCCAGCCGGCCTGGTCGCACGAGCTCATGGCGCGGTACTGGTCGCTCGGCGACGCCTGAGGCGCCCGGGACGTCGACCCGGGCCAGGTTGACACCGGTTGACAGCGCGGCGCCGTCCGGCCCTTCCGGTGCACCGAACCCCGACTGATCATGAGAGTGGCCGGTGCGTCGCACCTGCCGCACGGGGTGCACGGGGAAGGGACGACGGGGATGGCGAAGAAGCACGGACCCGGGGACAAGGGGTTCTTCAACGAGCGGACCGCCGATGCCGACCAGGGCACGAAGTTCGTCGCCACGGAGGTCCACGAAGGGCTGTTCGTCGGCTCGTACGTGACCGGTAAGACCGACAAGGGCAAGAAGTTCCGCAGGGTCGACAGTCAGAAGCTGACCTTCGAGCCGGACAAGAAGAACAAGAAGCGGTAGCGGCTCCGGCCCCGCCCCTCCGGTCGGAGGTGGGGCCAGCCCCCGGTACGGGCGGTGGCCGGCCGGATGTCCGGCCCGGCCGCCGTCCGCTGCACTGGACGGATGACGACCTCCGGTCTGCGCAGACCTGCTGCGGCACAAGGGATCCCCCAGTACACGCGCGGCGGTGTGCTCGCCGTGTGGGCCGCGGCCGCCGTCCCGATGGGGCTGCTCTCCTGGGTCGCGGCGCCGTGGCTCGCCGACCGGCTCGACGGCCCGGCCCCGCTCGCCCAGGCGTTGCTGCTGCTCATGACGGCAGGACTGGTGTGGCAGTTCGTCCTGGTGGTCCTGCTCGTCGCGCGGGAGCGGCGTGGTGGGTCCGTCGCGGGCCTGCGGGACGCGCTGTGGCTGCGCGGGCCGACGGACGAGCGCACCGGTCGGCGGCTGCCGCGGGCCTGGTGGTGGCTGCTCCCGCTGCTCGCCGGGACCGCGCTCTTCCAGCTCGTGCCCTCGTTGCCCGTCCCGGCCGACCGGGACCTCGGGCTGCTGCTGTCCGGCGCGGAGGGCGAGGCGCTGCTGCGTGGCGCCTGGGGCTGGTTCGCCGTGGTCGTCGTCCTCGCCGTCTTCAACACGGTGCTCGGTGAGGAGCTGCTGTTCCGCGGCTTCCTGCTGCCGCGGATGCAGACCGCGTTCGGCCGCGACGACTGGGTCGTCAACGGGGTGCTCTTCGCGCTCTACCACGTGCACCAGCCGTGGTCGATGCCTGCGGCGCTCGCCGACACGGTGCTCCTCGCGCTGCCGTCGCGCCGTTTCCGTAGCGCGTGGTTCGGCATCGTCGTGCACAGCGCCCAGAGCGTGCTCGTCGTCGGGCTCACGCTGGCGGTCGTGCTGTCCTGACGCCGTCCGGCGGTCAGGCCCGGTCGGGGTCGGGGATGACGTCGGTCTCGAGCCGGAACCGGTCGAGCGCGGGCGCGGCGAGGCGGTCGATCAGGGAGCGGTAGAGCGTCTCGGCGGGCACGGCCGGCCAGTCGTCGGGGAGGAAGTCCAGCGGCAGCCTCGGGTCGTCGCGGACGACCTGCAGCCAGTCGGTCCCGAGGACGACGAAGCGCACCAGCGGGTCGGCCCCGGTCCGCGCCCCGTCGGTGTCCGTCCAGCGCCCGAGGAACCCGGTGTACCGCCGCGCCAGCGCGTCGAGGTCGTAGGCCTCGGCGACGAGGCGGCCGGCGTCCGTCGGGCCGGCCGGGGTCCCCTCGAAGACCCGGAGGTGGTCGTCGAGACCGAGCCCGTCCACGACCGCCGTCACGTCCACCCGGCGCGGGACGACCCAGAGCCCGGCCTGCACCATGCCGAACCCGGCCCAGCCGAGCCGGGCGCGCAGGTCGTGCCGCTCGCGCTGCCAGGTCTCCGGCATGGAGAAGGCGACGACGGTCCACGCGCCGTCCCAGCGCGACGTCGTCGTCACGCCGTCGTCGCGGACCCGGGTACGACCGCCGACGACGGTCCGCAGACCGTGCTCGGTGAGCCCGAAGTACGCCCGGCGGCCGCGCAGCTCGCGCCGGAGCAGCCCGCGGCGGGTCATCCGGGAGAGCGTCGCGCGGGCGGCGGCCTCGCCGACGCCGACCCGGTCGAGCAGGTCGACGAGGCTGCTGCTCGCGACGAGCACCCCCTCGTCGGCGACGAAGTCGCCGAAGTACACGAGGAGCACCGACTGCGGCCGCAGCGAGGCCTCGGCGGTCGCCTCGCCGCTCCCGGCCGGGTCGGCGCTCACGGCCCGCACCTCGCTCACCCGAGCACTGTAGGGCGCCGACCCAACGTGTGACTATCTGTTGACGGCAGTCAAGTCACTGTCTAACGTCGAAGCATGACCAGCGTCGCGGGCCTGCCCGCCTCCGTGCGGGTCGAGGTCGACGGTGAGGTCCTCGTCGTCCTCGTCGACCGGCCGCACAAGCGCAACGCGATCGACGACGAGACCATCCTCGGCCTGGAGCGGGTGTTCCTCGACCCGCCGGACGGCGTCCGCGCGGCCGTGCTCGCCGGCACCGGTGACCACTTCTGCGCCGGGCTGGATCTCTCCTCGCTCGGCGAGACCTCCGTCGTCGAGGGCGTCCACCACTCGCGGATGTGGCACCGCGTCACCCAGGCGATCCAGCTCGGTCGGCTGCCGGTCGTCAGCGTGCTCAAGGGCGCGGTCATCGGCGGCGGCCTCGAGCTGGCGTCCGCCACCCACCTGCGGGTCGCGGAGCCTTCGGCGTTCTACGCGCTGCCCGAGGGGCAGCGCGGCATCTTCGTCGGCGGCGGTGGCTCGGTCCGGCTGCCCCGCCTCATCGGTGTCGCGCGGATGACCGATCTCATGCTCACCGGTCGCGTCTACGACGCCGCCGAGGGGCACGCCGCGGGACTCACCCAGTACCTCGTCGCCGAGGGGGAGGGGATGACCACGGGGCTCGAGCTGGCCCGGCGGGCGGCGACGGTCGCCCCCGTGACGCTGTTCGCCGTCCTCCAGGCGCTGCCGCGCATCGCGGACGCCGGTCCGCAGGAGGGCTACCTCCTCGAGTCGCTCATGGCCGCGGTCGCGCAGGGCAGCGACGAGGCCAAGGAACGCATGCAGGCGTTCCTCGCCGGCCGCGCGACGAAGGTCACCGACACGCCTGCCGTGGGAGGGGCCCGATGACGGCGCAGACCTCGCAGGGCCCGTCGACGACCGGTCCGCTCACCGAGGGCGCCGTGCTCCGCCCCGTCCCGGACGACGCCCGGTCGACGAGCGAGGCCGGGGCCTTCCTCACCTGGCTCGAGGAGCACCGCGGCCGGGCCCTCGACGACTACGACGCGCTGCAGCGCTGGTCGGTCGAGGACCTGGAGGGCTTCTGGGGCGCCGTGGCCGAGTACTTCGGGGTGCGCTTCCGGACGCCCTACGAGCGCGTCCTCTCCTCGACCGGGGTCTTCGGTGCGCAGTGGTTCACCGGCTCCACGCTCAACTACGCCGAGCACATGGTCGGTCTCCTCGACGACCCGGCCGCGGACGCCGACGCGCTCGCGCTGCTCGCGTACTCGCAGACCCGCGAGCCGATGCGGCTCACGTGGGGCGACCTGCGCGACCAGGTCGCCCGGGCCCGGGCCGGGCTGCAGCGGCTCGGCGTCGGTCGCGGGGACCGCGTCGTCGCCTACCTGCCGAACGTGCCGGAGACGCTCGTGGCCTTCCTCGCCGCCGCGAGCCTCGGCGCGGTGTGGGCCTCGTGCGCACCGGAGTTCGGCCCGCGCAGCGTCGTCGACCGGTTCTCCCAGGTGGAGCCCGCCGTGCTCCTCACCGTGCCGGGGTACGTCTACGGCACCAAGCCGGTCGAACGGTGCGGCGAGGTCGCGGAGGTCGTCGCCGGGCTGCCGACGCTCACCCACGTCGTCGAGGTGCCGTACTGGGACGGCGCCCTCGACCCGGCGTCGCTCGGTGCCCCGGGAGGCGGGGGCCCGCTGCTCGTCGGCTGGGACGACCTGCTCGCACCGCCGGCGGACGGGCCCGCGCCGCTCGTCTTCGACCCGGTGCCGTTCGACCACCCGCTCTACGTCCTCTTCTCCTCCGGGACGACCGGCCGGCCGAAGGCGATCGTCCACGGCCACGGCGGGATCCTCGTCGAGCACCTCAAGAACCACGCGCTGCACTGGGACCTGCGCCCCGGCGACCGGCTCCTGTGGTTCACGACGACCGCGTGGATGATGTGGAACGCGCTGGTCTCGGCGCTGCTCACCCGGGCGGTCCCGGTGATGATCGACGGCAACCCGCTGTTCCCGGACCTCATGGCGCAGTGGCGGCTCGCCGCCGAGACGGGCGCGACCCTCGTCGGGGTGAGCCCCGGCTACGTCATGGCCTGCCGCAAGGAGGGGCTCGAGCCCTGGGCCGAGGTCGACCTGTCGGCTGTCCGCCAGATCGGCTGCGCCGGCTCGCCGCTGCCCCTCGAGGGTTTCGCCTGGCTGCAGAACGGGTTCGGGCCGCAGGTGCTGCTCAACGTCGGCAGCGGCGGGACCGACGTCTGCACGGGCATCGTCCAGGCCGGCCCGCTGCAGCCGGTCGTCGCGGGGCAGATGTCCGGGGCGGCGCTCGGCGTCGCGGCCGCGGCCTTCGACCTCGACGACGCCCCGGTCGTCGGCGAGCTCGGCGAGCTCGTCATCACCGCCCCGATGCCGTCCATGCCGGTCGGGTTCTGGGGCGACCCCGACGGCTCGCGGTACCACGCGACGTACTTCGAGGACATCCCGGGCGTGTGGCGGCACGGGGACTGGATCCGCTTCACCGCCACCGGCAGCTGCGTCATCACCGGCCGGTCCGACGCCACCCTCAACCGCGGTGGCGTCCGCCTCGGCACGGCGGACTTCTACGCCGTGGTCGAGGAGCTCCCCGAGATCGTCGACAGCCTCGTCGTCCACCTCGAGGACCCCGACGGCGGCCCCGGCGACCTCGTGCTCTTCGTCGTGCCCCGCGACGGTCAGGGACTCGACGACGGGCTGCGCCGGCGCGTCGTCGACGCGCTGCGGACGAACCTGTCCCCGCGGCACGTCCCGGACTCCGTCGTCGGGGTGGCCGCGGTCCCCCGCAGCCGCACGGGCAAGAAGCTCGAGCTGCCCGTCAAGCGGATCCTCCAGGGGGTCGACCCGGACACGGTCGCCAGCCGCGACGCGCTCGCCGACCCGGACGCCCTCGCCCCGTACGTCGACGAGGCGCACCGCCGGCGGGCCGGCGCGTGACCGCCGGCGTGGACGGCCGCCCGCTGCGGCGGGCGGCGGTCGTCGGGACCGGGGTCATCGGGGCCGGCTGGGTCGCGACGTTGCTCGCCCGTGGCGTCCGGGTCGCGGCGACCGACCCGGCGGACGGCGCCCGGCGGCGGCTGCTCGACGCCGTCGCCGCGCACTGGCCGACGATGCGCCTGCTCGGCGCACCGGACGAGCCGGACCTCGACCTGCTGACCTTCACGACCGACCCGCTCGAGGCCGTCGACGGCGCGGACCTCGTGCAGGAGAACGGCCCCGAGGACCTCGCGCTGAAGCAGCGGCTCTTCGCCGACCTCGACGCCGCCGCCCCCGCGCACGCCGTGCTCGCGAGCAGCTCGTCGAACCTCACGCCGAGCAGCATCCAGGAGCTGTGCACGGTGCACCCGGAACGGGTGCTCGTCGGGCACCCGTTCAACCCGGTCCACGTCGTGCCGCTCGTCGAGGTCGTCCCCGGGGCGCGGACCTCGGCGGGCGCGGTCGACACCGCGATGGCCGTGTACACGTGGCTCGGGAAGCGGCCGGTGCACGTGCGCCGCGAGGTGCCCGGGCATCTCGCGAACCGGCTCCAGGCGGCGCTGTGGCGGGAGGCCTACTCGCTCGTGGAGAGCGGCGTCGCGTCCGTCACCGACGTCGACGTGGCGCTGTCCAACGGGCCGGGGCTGCGCTGGGCCGTGCTCGGGCCGTTCGTCAACCAGCACCTGTCCGGGATCGGCGCGGGCGGCCTCGGCCACGTGCTGCGGCACCTCGGCCCCGGCACCGCGAGACTGTGGGACGACCTCGGCACCCCCGAGCTCACGCCGGCGCTCGTCGACCTGCTCGTCGCCGGTGTCGAGGCCGAGCTCGCCGGGCGGGACGACGCCGACGTCGCCGCGGCCCGGGACCGGCTCGTCGTCGGCCTGCTCGCCGCGAAGGACTCCGAGGAGGGACTCCCGTGACCGCCCCGACCACCCTGGACCTCGACGCCCTCGTGGCGATCGACGTCCACACCCACGCCGAGATCGACGACCACGGCCACGAGAGCCTGCCGCCGGAGCTCATGGCGGCGTCCGCGAAGTACTTCAAGGGGGCGATGGCCGACGGCCGCACCCCGTCGGTCGACGACCTCGCGGCCTACTACCGCGAGCGGCGGATGGCGGCCGTCGTCTTCACCGTCGACGCCGAGTCCGTGCTCGGGCACCCGCCGATCGCCAACGAGGACGTCGCCGCCGCCGCGGCCCGGCACCCGGACGTGCTCGTCCCGTTCGCGAGCATCGACCCGCACCGCGGTGCGGCCGGGGTCCGGGCCGCGCGCCGGCTCGTCAAGGAGCACGGGGCCCGCGGGTTCAAGTTCCACCCGAGCCTGCAGGGGTTCTTCCCCGACGACCGGCTCGCGTACCCGCTCTACGAGGTGATCGAGGAGCTCGGCGTGCCGGCGCTCTTCCACAGCGGGCAGACCGGGATCGGCGCGGGAACCCCTGGTGGCGGCGGGATCCGGCTCAAGTACTCCAACCCGCTGTGCCTCGACGACGTCGCCGCCGACTTCCCGGGCATGACCGTCATCATCGCCCACCCGTCGTTCCCCTGGCAGGACGAGGCGCTCTCGGTCGCGACGCACAAGGCGAACGTCTACATCGACCTGTCGGGCTGGTCGCCGAAGTACTTCCCGCCGCAGCTCGTGCAGTACGCCAACAGTCTGCTCAAGCACAAGGTGCTCTTCGGGTCGGACTTCCCGGTGGTCACCCCGGACCGCTGGCTCGCCGACTTCGAGACGCTGCAGATCAAGGACGACGTGCGGCCGCTGATCCTCAAGGAGAACGCGATCCGCGCGCTCGGGCTGCGCTGATCAGGCGGGCCGGCGCAGGAGCACCGTCGTCACCGTCGGGGCGAGGAGGGCGCACGCGGCCATGACGACCGCCATCGCGAGGCCCGAGCCGCCGAGCCCGCCGAGCGGTGCGACGAGCGAGCCGACGGCGAAGCCCATGATGCCGAGCATCCCCGACGCCGCGCCGGCACCGCCGGGGGCCGCGGCCATCCCGAGCGCCGTCGCGTTGGAGTGGATGAGGCCGACGCTCGAGACGGCGAGGAAGAACCCGACGAGGACGCCGATGAGGCTGCCGCCGAGCAGCTCGCTCGCGAGCAGCACGAGCGCCCCGGCGGCCGCGACGGCCTGCCCCGCGCGCAGCAGCGGGCCGGGCCCGGTCCGGGTGACGAGGTGGCGGCTGACGAAGACGAGGGCGAGGATGCCCGTCGCGTTGGCCGCGAAGTCGAGGCTGTACTGCCGCGCCGAGAGACCGTGCAGGTCCTGGAGGACGAACGAGGACGACGCGATGTACGTGAAGAGCAGCCCGCCGGAGAACCCGATCGCGGCCATGTAGGCGACGAACCGCCGGGAGCGCAAACAGTCGACGAGGCCGGCCGCGACGTCCCGCGGCCGGGCCGGTCGCCGGTCACCGACGGCGAGCGTCTCCGGGATCCGCACGTGCGCGACGGCGGCGAGCAGCGCGCCGATCGCGGCGAGGACGACGAACATCCCGCGCCAGCCGGTGACGTAGGTGAGCAGCCCGCCCGCCAACGGGGCCGCGATCGGGGCGATGCCCATGACCGCCGCGAGCGCCGCGTAGCCACGGGCGGCCTCGGCGGCGGGGAACGCGTCCGCGATGACCGCGCGCGTCGTGACGACCGTCGCGGACGCGGCGAGCCCGGCGAGGAGCCGGACGACGACGAGCACCGTCACGTCGTCCACGACGGCACTCACGAGGTTCGCGACGACGAACGCGAGCAGGCCGCCGAGCAGGAGCGGGCGCCGTCCGAACCGGTCGCTGAGCGGCCCGGCGACGACCTGCCCCGTCGCCAGCCCGAGCAGGACGGCGGTGATCGTCAGCTGGGCCTGCGACGTCGGGGCGGCGAGGTCCTTCGCGAGCTGCGGCAGCACCGGCAGGTACAGGTCGGTGCACAGCGGCGCGAGCCCGGCGAGGGCCCCGAGGACGACGACGAGGGCGCGACGGTGGGCCGGGTCGAGCGGCCCGGGCGCAGACTTGAGCATCACCTCGATCGTCCCAGGCCGGGCGGAGGTCGTGCGGACCCGTCCGACTGCCGGGCGTCCTCTGGTGGGTCGCAGACGCTTCTCAGCGCGAGTGCGGTGCCGAACCCACCAGAGGACGATCCGGTGCGCCGGTCTCGAGCGTGACGTCGGGGCGCTCGAGGCGGAAGGTCGCCAGGCCGCCGGAGAGCGAGGCGACGTCGTCCCAGCCGCTCTGCCGCAGCACGCGCAGGGCGAGGTAGGACCGGAAGCCGGACGCGCAGTAGACCCGGACCGGGACGCCGGCGGGCACCTCCGCGAGCCGGGCCCGCAGGTCGGTGTGCGGGATGTTCAGCGCCCCGGGCAGGTGACCCGCCGCGAACTCCTTCGGGGAGCGGGCGTCGAGCAGGACGGCGCCGCCGGGCAGCGTGCCGAGGTCACGGCCGCGCCAGACCGTGAGGTCGCCCGCGAGCACGTTGGACGCCATGAAGCCGGCCATGTTCACCGGGTCCTTGGCGGAGCCGAACGGCGGTGCGTACGCGAGCTCGAGCTCGGCGAGGTCCTCGACGGTCATTCCGGCGCGGATCGCGGTCGCGACGACGTCGATCCGCTTGTCGACGCCCTCGCTGCCGGTCGCCTGCGCGCCGAGGACCCGCCCGTCGGGGGCGAACACGAGCTTGAGGTGGAGCGCCCGGGCGCCGGGGTAGTAGCCGGCGTGGTGCCCGGGGTGCAGGTGGACGACGTGGTGCGCGATCCCGGCCTGCCGCAGCGCCTTCTCGCTGCGGCCGGTCGAGGCGGCCACGGTGTCGAATACCCGGACGATCGCCGTCCCGAGGACGGGCGTGCGCCCGCCCCGGCGGCCGAAGAGGTGGTTGGCCGCGGCCCGGCCCTGCCGGTTCGCCGGCCCGGCGAGCGGGACGGCGGCCGGGGCGCCGGTCACGGCGTCGACGACCTCGACGGCGTCACCGACGGCGTAGACGTGCGGGTCGGACGTGCGCAGGTGCTCGTCGACGTGAACCGTGCCGCGCTCGCCGAGCGTGAGCCCGGCGGCCCGGGCGAGCGTCGTCTCGGGGCGGACCCCGACCGACAGGAGCACGAGGTCGGCGGGCAGCACCGCGCCGTCGGACAGCCGCACCCGGACGGCGCCCCGCGGGCCGTCGTCCGCCGTACCGTCCGCGGGCGTGCCGTCGTCCGGCTCGACCGCCGTCACGGACGTGCTCGTCCGGACGTCGACGCCGGCCCCGACGAGGGCCTGCTCGACGGCGACCGCCATCTCCGGGTCGAGGGGCGGGAGCACCTGGTCCGCGAGGTCGACGACGGCGACCTCGAGCCCGCGGTGGCGCAGCGCCTCGGCGACCTCGAGCCCGATGAAGCCCGCACCCGCGACGACCGCGCGCCGGGCGCCGGCCTCGACGAGGGCGCGGAGGCCGTCGACGTCCGGGACGGTCCGCAGCACGCGGACCTGCGGCAGGTCGACACCGGGGATCGGCGGCACGAGCGGGGTGGCTCCCGTCGAGAGCACGAGCGCGTCGTAGGCCTCGTCGTACTCGGTGCCGTCGGCACGCCGCAGCACCCGGACCGACCGGTTCGCGGTGTCGACGGACACCACCTCGTGCCCGGTGCGGACGTCGAGCGCGAGGCTCGCGGCGAGCGAGGCGGGGGTGTGCAGGAGCAGCGACGCACGGTCGGGGATCTCGCCGGCGAGGTGGTACGGAAGGCCGCAGTTGGCGAACGAGACGTACTCGTCCCGCTCGAGGACGACGATCTCGGCCTCCTCCGACAGCCGGCGGGCCCGGGCCGCGAAGCTCATGCCGCCTGCGACGCCGCCGACGACGACGACCTTCATGATGCGATCAGCCATGGATCCAGGGTACCCCCCGGGGTACCAGACCTAGGTCCTGCCCGCTTTCGACGCGTGCATCGTCCGGGTGCTCGGCCGACCGGGCCGGTCCGTCGGCCCGGCGGCGTGGTCAGGCGGTCGGGACCTGCTCCGCGACGTCGAGGTCGACCCGGCGGGCCGGGCGGCCCGCTGGAAGGGACAGCGCCTCGATCGCCGCCGTGACGCGCTCGCAGCACCGGCCGTCGCGCAGCACGAACGTCGACGCGATGCGTTGCAGGTACTCCGGGGCCGGGGTGCGGCCGCGCTCGACGTCCGCGCGGACCGCCGCGACCGTCTCCTCGACGGTGCGCGTCACCGGGCCGAAGCCGTCCCGCTCGTAGTCGAAGTAGCCGGCCCGGCCGAGGTGCCCGCCGGCCGCGACGAGCTCGCGGTCGAACTGGAAGTACACGACCGGCCGGTCGACGTACGCGGCGTTGAACGCCATCGAGGAGTAGTCGGTGACGAGCGTCGCGGCGGAGGCGAAGAGCCGCTGCGCGCCCGCCCCTTCGAAGGTGAGCGCCTCGACGTGCGCCGGCAGGTCGAGCGTCGGGAGCAGCGGCTGGAGGTTCGGGTGCGGGAGGAACCCGATGCGCAGCCCGTGCTCCGCCGCGAGGGCCGCGAGGTCGGGGGATCTGAGCAGCCCGAGCCAGGCCTTCGCGTAGTCGGTCTCGAGGAAGTCGGCCCGGACCTGCCGGCGGGGGTCCGCGAACGACGTCCGCGGCGCCTGGAGCCACTCCCGCCAGGTCGGTGCGAGGAGCACGAGGGTGCGGTCCTGCGGGGAGAGGGCCTCGCTCGTGCGCTGCAGCCGGTCGAACCGCGGCAGCCCGGTGAGGACGGTCTCCTTGTCGGTGTAGACGTACGGCGACCCGTCGCCGACGATCGACGCGTACTCGCCCGGCGTGCTCGTCACGAAGAGGTCGACGAGCTTGGGGTTGAGCCAGGCGGAGATGTCGTCCTTGATGACGCCGTGCTGGAGGAACGTGAAGCGCCACTTCGGGCGGCCCGGCTTGAGCAGCTCGAGCACGGCGGGCGGCCGGTGCACCGGCACGTCGATGTGCGACGAGACGAGGTGCTTGCAGTTGAGCATGAGGAGCAGCCACTGCGTCGACCCGTGCGCGACGACGCGGTTGCCGTGCGGCCCGGAGCGCAGCCGCTTGTAGTCGGGCGAACCCGCCTCGACGGTGAACCAGGCGTTGATCTCCGGGCGGTTGTCCCGCAGGTACGTGAACAGGTGCTCGGCGTTGTCGTCGGCGTTCTGGACCCGGTCCATGAGCACCCACGCCTTGCCGTAGCGGCGCCGGACGGCGGGCGAGGCGGCGAGCTTGCGGAGCGCGCGCCGCCGGGCCGCGACGGCGGCCCGGCGCGGCTGCCTCGTCGCGACACCGAGGAGGGTCTCGCGGGCCTTCGGGGTGCGCACCCGGGTGATCGGGTCGACGAAGGTCGGGGCGGCACCCGGCCAGCTGTCCCGGATCTCGACGAGCGTGCCCTCGCACCGCACCCGGACGGCCGCCCCGGACGGGACCCAGACGATCCGCTCGTGGACGAGGTCGGCACCGAAGTAGCGCAGCGACCGCAGCTTGGTGTGCCTGGGCGGCACCGCGACCCCGTCGACGACGTACTCGTACGCCGGTTCCGGGCCTGTGAACCGGGTCGCGATCCGCACGAGCCGCTGGGCGTCGTCCACCTTCTCGACGACGGCGCAGCCGCTGCGCCACGGGGTGTCGAGCAGGCCCCAGCGGAGCACCTGCCGCGCCGTGCCGTCGAGCGCCGACGCCTGGTACCCCGCGATGACGTGGTCGTCGAGCCGGGAGCGGATGTCGCGGAGCGACTCGAGGAACTCCCGCGCGACGGCCTCCTCCGGTGCGGGTGCGCCGCTCGCCGCGGACGCCGCCGCGAGGAAGCCCGCGAGCTCGTGGACGACGAGTGCCTGGATCCACTCCGGGACCTCGCCGTAGCGCTCGCGGGCCAGGTCGAGCAGGTCGAGGTAGCCGGCGCGGGGCACGACGAGGTACTGGTCGGGGTCGGCGTAGACCGCGGGGACCGAGCGGCCGCGCAGGTCGCGCTCCTCGTAGCGGGCCGAGGCGACGAGACCGGCCACCGGCTCCGGGCAGGACATGAGGTAGACGGCGGCGAAGTGCGCCGAGCCGAACCCCGGGCGGACGGCAGGGTCGAACCGGACGCCGCCGCGCTCGATCCGTTCGCGCCGGAAGAACGTGCTGCGCACCCCCGTGCAGAAGACGTCCGGGCTGCCGCCCAGGTCGAGCACCCGGTCGCCGGCGCCGAACCGGCCGCGCAGCGGGTGGCTGTCCCGGGTGGTGCCGTCGCCGTCCCGCAGGACCGCGTTCGTCATGACCAGCTCGACCGCCGGGTGCGCCCGGACGAACGAGAGCACCCGGTCGAGGTAGTCCGGGGCGAGCACGTCCGCCGGGTCGGGGAAGGTCACCCACGTGCCGGTCGCCTGCGCGAGGCCGAGCGTGCGGGCCGCGGCCCGGCCGCCCTCGAGCCGGGTGAGGACGGTGACGTCGAACGCCGTCCCCTGCTCCCAGGCCCGCGCCACGGACAGCGACGCGTCGCTCGAGCCGTCGTCGACGAGCACGACCTGCACGCGGGAGTGCTCGACCCCGGTCTGCGCGTCGAGCGAGGCGAGGAACTGCGGCAGGTGCTCCGCGACGTCGTGCACCGCGGCGACGATCGAGACGTCGTGAGCGGTCGTCAGGGCAGGGGCGGTGCGGGAGGTGTCCACGTCTCTAGTCTTCTCACGTCGGCGCGGGGCGCTCATCGGGTGGGCTGCAGGGTCCGTTCTACCGCCGAACGCTGCCTCAGCGGGACCACGGGGCGGTCGGACGCCCGCCGCGGCGCCCGCGGGGCGGCCTGGTCGAGCCGTTCGATCTCGGCCGTGACCCGCTCGCAGCAGCGGCCGTCGCGGGCCGGGAACGCCCTGCCGATCCGGTCGGCGTACTGCGGGGCGGGCACGCAGCCTGCGCCGATGATGCCGGTGAGCGCCGCCACGGCGTCGGGGAGCGTCCGGGTGACCGGGCCGAACCCGTGCGTCGGGTACGTGAAGTAGCCGGCCCGGCCGAGGTGGCCGCCGGCCATGACCCGGTCGTGGTCGAACTGGAAGTAGAGCACCGGGCGGTCGACGTAGGCGGCGTTGAACGCCATCGACGAGTAGTCGGTGACCAGGGCCGCCGCCGAGGCGAAGAGCCGCTGCACACCCGCGCCCTCGAACGTCAGCGGGGTGACGTGGGCGGGCAGCTCCATCCGCGGGAGCACGTGCTGCAGGTTGGGGTGCGGCAGGAAGCCGAGCTGGAGGCCGTTGCGGGCGAGCGTGTCGGCGAGCTCCGGGGAGCGCAGGAGACCGAACCACTGCTCGACGTACTCGCTCGTGAAGAAGTCGTCCACCACGCGCACGGCCAGGTCCGCGCCGCGTGGCTTCTGCAGCCACTGCCGCCAGGTCGGGGCGACGAGGACCATGGTGCGGTCCTGCGGCGCGACCGAGCGGGCGATCCGGCGGAGCCGGTCGAAGCGGGGCAGGCCGGTGAGGCGCACCTCGCGTCCGGTGTAGACGTACGAGGTCCCGTCGCCGGCGACGGAGTCGTACTCGTCCTGGGTGCTCGTGACGAACAGGTCGACCTTCTTGGGGTTCAGCCAGCCGGACAGGTCGTCCTTGATGACCCCGTGCTGGAGGAACGTGAAGCGCCAGGGCGGGACGGTCGTGCCGAGCAGCCGGAGGATCTGCGGCGGGCGGTGCACCGGGACGTCGATGTGCGACGACACGAGGTGCCGGCAGTGCAGCATGAGCACCTCCCACTCCGGGGAGCCGTGGGCGACGACCCGGTCGCCGTGCCGGCCGGCGGCGAGCCGGGCGTGGTCCGGCGTCCCCGCGGCGACGGTGAACCAGGCGTTGATGTCGGGCCGGTTCTCGCGCAGGTACTCGAAGAGCCGCTCGGCGTTGTCGTCCGCGTCGGTGATGCGGTCCATGAGGACCCAGGCGCCGTCGAACTCGTGACCGCGCCGTGCCTCGACGGCTCGCCGCCGGGTCGCGTGCCACACGGACGACCGGCCGGTGGGCGGGGCGTCGGGCGCGCGTCGCGGCGGCGGGTCGGTCTCGAAGGTCGTGGGCGCCGCGCCGGTCCACCACGGCCGCAGCTCGAGGTAGCGACCGTCGACCCGGACCCGGTTCGTGGTGTCCGCCGGCAGCCAGGAGACCCGCTCGTGGAGCAGGGCGTGGTCGAAGAAGACGACGGACCGCACCTTGGTGTGCGTGGGCTCGACCACGGCGCCCTCGCACAGGTACTCGACGGCCGGTTCGGGCCCGGTCCAGCGGACGACGACCCGTGCGAGGTTCTGCCGCACGTCGACCTCGTCGGCCACGGCGTAGGCCGCCCGCCACGGCTCCTCCCCGAGGCCGTGCAGGAGGATCTGCCGCCAGGCGGCGTCCAGCCACCGCACCCGGAACCCGTCGATGACGTGCGGGTCGAGCAGGGCGCGGATCTCGCGGAGCAGCCCGACGAACTCACGGGCCACGTCACCGACCGCGGCGGTCGCCGTCCCGCCGTGGCCGGCCTCGGCGCTGAAGAGCCAGGACAGCTCGTACAGCACGAAGTTCTGCACCCACTCGGGCACGCGGCCGTGGACGGCGCGGGCGTGCTCGAGGACGTCGAGGTACCCGCGGCGCGGGACGACGACGTAGCGCTCGGGCTGCATGAAGCTGCGCTGCATCGTCGAGGACCCGTCGGCCCGCTGGCGGTAGACGTACTTCGCCGAGCCGACGAGGCCGAGGGTGGGCGCCGGGCAGCCGAGGAGGTACTTCGTGCAGAAGTGGCCGTCCTCGAAGTTGGGCCGGACCCGGCCGTCGAACCTCAGCCCGAGGGCGGCGAGCCGGTCGCGCCGGACGAAGCCGGCCCCGACGTGCCCGTGGAAGTACGTCGGCGCCCGGTCGAGGTCGACGACCCGGTCCGGCCCGGCGAACATGCCGCGCAGCGCGTGGGTGTCGGTGGTCTCGCCGGTGACCTCGAGGTAGACGACGCGGTTCGTCGCGACCATCTCGACCTCGGGGTGCGCCGCGACGAACCGGAGCACGCTCGCGAGGTACCCGGGGTCGAGCATGTCGTCGGGGTCGGTGAACGTCAGCCACTCGCCGAGGGCGTGGTCGATCCCGTTGTTGCGGGCGGGCCCCTGGCCGGCGTTCGCCTGGTGGATCACCTGCATCGGCAGGATCCCGCGCTCCGCGAACCTGCCCCGGTACCGCTCGAGGACGGCGAGGGAGTCGTCGTTCGAGCCGTCGTCCACTGCGACGATCTCGACCCGGGTGAGGTCCACGTCCCGCTGGGCCTCGAGGGAGGCGAAGAAGTCCGGCAGGTAGCGGGCCACGTCATGGACTGCGGTGACGATCGAGACGTCGTACGGCGCGGCGGAGTTCACGGTCGAACTCTACTGATGAATCTCACTCAGCGTGTCTGTTCGAGTATCTAGAGTGACTTCATGTGTGACACATGATGATCGGAGTGTTATCAGGCCTGGTCAGGCGGGGTGTGCTGCCGTGATCTGCTCCGCGCCCGAGAGTCCGACGTACGCGTCGGACGCCGACCGCTGTGCGGGTGGGAGCGCCGACGGGCCACGCGACGGGCGGGTGAGGGCCTCGATCGCCGCGGTGACGCGTTCGCAGCAGCGGCCGTCGCACGTCGAGCTGCTCTCCT
>NZ_MWLL01000085.1 GCF_002198675.1 Kineosporia sp. R_H_3
GCGACGTGGGTGACGTTCGTCCTCGTCCTCGCCGGGGGTACCGGTGGTGCCGGGGTCGTTCGTCACGTCCTGACCTCTCGTGGGTGTGTCTGTGCGCAGGTGCGCCGAGCCTAGCGATCAGCGCCGCGTCAGGGGGCCAGCCACGCAGCGCCGGGCAGCCAGCGGACGACTCCGAAGGCGAGGACGAGGACGAACGTCACCCACGTCGCACGCGGCGACGGGGCCGGCAGCACGGCGGCCGCCCCCGTGCCCTCGGGGGCGTCGGCGCAGCGGCGGAGCCACCGCACCCACCACACCGCGGCGACCGGCAGCATCGCGACGACGAGCAGGTTGCTCGAGAGCGCACCGACGACGTCCCCGTGGGTGAGGTCGTTGACGGCGCGCAGCCCTCCGCACACCGGGCACGGCAGCCCCGTGAGCGCGAGGAAGGGGCAGGTCCCCCAGCCGCCGGCGTGCGGGTCACGGACCCGGAGGGCGACCGTCGCCGCGACGACGACGCCCGCCAGCCCCCAGGGGGCGAGCAGGCGTCGCGACGAGCGGCCCACCGTTCTCGTCAGCGGCTGCACGAGGGACGTCGGGGGCTGCGTCAGTGGGTACCGGCGCCGTACCCCATGGAGGACAGCACCTTCCATGCGGCAGCGCCGATGACGACGACGACACCGCCGGCGATGCTCACCCAGAGGCTGAGGATGCCGACGCCGATCGAGGCGACGAGGAAGCCGAGCATGATGAGGGCCACACCCGTCCAGGCCGCGACGCTGTTCCCGTGGTCGTGCTCGTAGTCGCGCACCGGCGTGGTCGCCTGGCTGTCGGTCATGGTTCTCCTCCCGGGTCGCGGCCATTGTGCCAGGTTGCCCGGGCGCGGTGCCGCACCGCGGGCGTGACGTGTCACGGCCGCGGCGCGTCGTCCGCCGTCGGGTCGCCGCCCTCGGACAGGGCGTCCCAGGCGTCGTAGGCACGGTCCCGCGCGGTCGCCGCGCCGGCACCCGCGGCGCCCGCCGGCGCGGCGGTCCCCGCGACGGCCGGCACCTCGTAGCGCCGCGACGGCCCGGCCCACGTCCGCGCCCGCAGGAGCGCGACGACGGCCCCGGCGAGCACGAGCAGCCCGGCCGCGGCGCACACCGAGGGCCAGACCGTCGTCGACGCGGTGAAGCCGCCGCCGTCGGTGATCCGGGCCCCGGTGGCCCGGGCCACGGCGTCGGCCGCGGCGCCCGCGAAGCCGTCGGCGCGCGCGGACATCGGGACGGCGACCAGGCCCGCGCCGCACAGCGCGAGCAGCACCGCGACGACGTACCGGACGAGGAGGCCGGACGTGAGCAGCGCGACGGCGCCGGCGAGCGCCACGAGCCCGAGGGCCGACCCGGCGGGCGCCGCCTCCCGGCCGGAGACCGGGATCGCTCCGTTCACCGCGGACACCGTCGCCCCGACGGGTGTCACCGAGAGCCACGTGCGGCCGCCCGCGAGGATCGCGAGCAGGCCGCCGAGCACGACGAGCAGGGCCGCGGCGCCCTTCGACGAGCGCACCGTCAGGCCTCTGCGTCGCCGGCCGCGCGGAGGGTGGACGCCGTGGCGACGGCCCGCAGGACGGCGGCCGCCTTGTTCCGGCACTCCTCGTCCTCGCGCTCCGGCACCGAGTCCGCGACGATCCCCGCGCCCGCCTGGACGTACGCGACGCCGTCGGCGAGCAGCGCCGTCCGGATCGCGATGGCGAAGTCCATGTCGCCGGCCACGTCGAGGTAGCCGACGACGCCGCCGTAGAGCCCGCGCCGGACCGGTTCGAGCTTGTCGATGATCTCCATGGCACGCGGCTTCGGGGCGCCCGAGAGCGTCCCGGCCGGGAAGGTCGCCTGGAGCACGTCGTACGCCGTCCGTCCCGGGGCGAGGTCGCCCTCGACGGTGGAGACGAGGTGCATGACGTGGCTGTAGCGCTCGACCTCCATGAAGTCGACGACCTCGACCGACCCGGCGACGCAGACCCGGCCGAGGTCGTTGCGCGAGAGGTCGACGAGCATGAGGTGCTCGGCGCGCTCCTTGGTGTCGGCGAGGAGCTCGTCGGCGAGCGCGGCGTCCTCGGCGACCGTCCCGCCGCGCGGCCGGGTGCCGGCGATCGGGTGCGTGATGACCCGGCCGTCGCGGACCTTGACGAGCGCCTCGGGGCTCGAGCCGACGACGTCGAGCCGGCGGCCGGCCGGGTCGGTCGTCCGGTACAGGTACATGTAGGGGCTCGGGTTCGACGCCCGCAGCACCCGGTAGACGTCGAGCGCGTCGGCCGGGCAGTCGAGGTCGAACCGCTGCGCGAGGACGACCTGGAACACCTCGCCGTCGCGGATCGCCTCCTTGCCCTCGAGCACCGCCGACACGTACTCCTCGCGGCTGCTGCGGCCCTGCACGCCGGGCACGTCGGCCCCGGCGCCGCCGACCGCGGCGTGCACGGCGACGGTGCTGGCGGCGGGCTGCGCGAGCCGGTGCGTCATCGCGTCGAGGCGCGCGACGGCGTCCGCCCAGGCCTCGTCGACCCGGTCGTCGGTCGCGTCGTAGTTCACCGCGTTCGCGACGAGCAGGACGGTGCCGTCGCTGTGGTCCAGCACGGCGAGGTCGGTCGCGAGGCTCATCGACAGCTCGGGGACGCCCAGCTCGTCGGTCGTCGTGTCGGGCAGCCGCTCCCAGCGCCGCACGACGTCCCAGGAGAGGAACCCGACCATGCCGCCGGTCAGCGGCGGCAGCCCGGGCAGCCGCGGCGCCGACAGCGCCGCGACGGTGTCCCGCAGCGCGAGGAGCGGGTCGCCGTCCGTCGGGACGCCGACCGGCGGCTCCCCGAGCCAGGTCGCCCGCCCGTCCCGCGCGGTGAGCGTCGCCCGGGACGCCGCCCCGACGATGGACCAGCGCGACCACATCCCGTGCTCGGCGGACTCCAGGAGGAAGCTGCCGGGCCGGTCGTCGGAGAGCTTGCGGTAGACCCCGATCGGCGTCTCGCCGTCCGCGAGGAACCGGCGGACGACCGGGATGACCCGGCGGTCCCGCGCGAGCACCCGGAAGGTCTCCAGGCTCGGCCACGTCGAGCCGAGCGACAGGTCGGGGACCTCGTGCGGCGCAGGCTCGGTGACGGCCTCGGTCACGTCGCTCACTGGGCGGTTCCTTCCGTCGAGGTCTCGAGGGTCCCGGCGTCGAAGCACGTGCGGTCCCCGGTGTGGCAGGCGCCGCCGACCTGGTCGACGGTGAGCAGCAGGGCGTCCCCGTCGCAGTCGAGCGCGACGCCGCGGACGAACATGGCGTGCCCGGACGTGTCGCCCTTGCGCCAGTACTCCTGCCGGGACCGGCTCCAGAACGTGACGCGGCCGGTCGTCAGGGTGCGGTGCAGGGCCTCGTCGTCCATCCAGCCGACCATGAGCACCTCGCGGGTGTCGTGCTGCTGGGCGACGGCGCAGACGAGGCCGTCGGCGTCCCGCTTGAGGCGGGCCGCGACGGCAGGGTCGAGCGCGGGGTCGGTGATCCGGGGCACGCGCACATCCTCCCGTATCGGGCCGGGCGCCCGGACCCCGGCCGGGGAGCCGGGTCAGGCGGCGCGCTGCTGGGCGCGCCAGCTCGCGTGGAGCCGCTGGTAGACCCCGCAGCGGGTGAGCAGCTCGTGGTGCGGGCCGACGTCGAGGACCTCGCCGGCGTCGACGACGACGACGAGGTCGGCGGCCTCGGCAGTGCTCATCCGGTGCGCGATGGCGACCGACGTGCGGCCCTGGGTGACGCCGTCGAGGGCACGCTGGATCCGCACCTCGGTCGCGGGGTCGACCGCGGACGTCGCCTCGTCGAGGACGAGCAGGTCGGGGTCGGCGAGGTAGGCCCGGGCGAGCGCGACGAGCTGGCGCTCCCCCGCCGAGAGCGACTCGCCGCGCTGGCCGACCTCGGTGGCGAGGCCGTGCGGCAGGCCGAGCGCCCAGTCGAGCAGGCCGAGCTCGGTGAGCGCGAGCCGCACCGCCGCGTCGTCCGCGCCGTGGGCGCCCCAGGCGATGTTCGCCGCGAGGGTGTCGTCGAGGAGGAACCCCTCCTGCGGCACGAGGACGACCCGCTCGCGCAGCGACGAGAAGCGCACGTCGCGCAGGTCGACGCCGTCGAGGAGCACGCGGCCCTGCTGCGGGTCGGCGAGCCGGGTGAGCAGCTTGGCGAGCGTCGTCTTGCCGGAGCCGGTCTCGCCGACGACGGCGACCCGGGCCCGCGGCGGGAGCTCGAGGGTGATCCCCTTGAGCACCGGCTCGCCGCCGGGGTAGGAGAACCACACGTCCTCGAAGCGGCACTCGATCGGGCCGCGGGGCAGGGCGACGCCGCGCTCCCCCGGGTCGGCGACGTCGGCGGTCGTGTCGAGGACGGCGAGCACGCGGCGCCAGCCGGCCGTCGCGTTCTGCAGCTCGTTGAGGACCTCGGTGCCCATCTGGACCGGCCCGGTGAACAGCTGCACGAGGAAGAGGAAGGCGAGCAGCTCGCCGAGGGTCAGCGACCCGCCGACGCCGGTGAGCAGGCCGACCGCGACGACGGCCGCGACGACGAGCCCGGAGACGAGGACGCCGCCGGTGAAGCTCGCGGCGACGAGCACCTGGGCGCGCATCGCCACCTTGGCGTGCGCGCCGACCGCGGCGTCGATCCGCTCCTGGGTGCGCCCCTCGACGCCGTACGCACGGATCGTGTCCGCACCGACGACGGACTCCGAGATCGCGCCGAGCATGTCCCCGACCCGCACCCGGACCTGCGCGTAGGCGCGGGAGACGAGCCGCTGCAGCGGGCGGAAGGCGAAGAACAGCGGGAGGAAGCAGCCCCACACGAGCAGCGCGAGCTGCCACGAGTAGACGGCCATGAGGACGGTCGCCACGAGGAGCTGGCCGGTCGACAGCACGAGGAGCAGGCCGCCGAACTGGATGAACGTCGAGATCGTGTCGACGTCGCTCGTCACGCGCGAGACGAGGGCGCCGCGCCGCTCCGCGTTCTGGCTCAGCACCGACAGGTCGTGGACGTGCCGGAAGGCCTTCGTCCGCAACGTCGCGAGGCCCGCCTCGGTGGCCCGGAAGATCCGCAGGTTCGCGACGTACGACGAGACCCCGGTCAGCAGGACGCCGACGGCGGCGGCCACCGCCAGCCCCACCACGAGCCCCGGCCGCGGGCCGGCCGGGCCGTTGATGCCGCGGTCGATGGTCTGCTGGACGGCGATCGGGACGACGACCTTGCCGGCCGTCGAGACCAGGGCCACGAGCAGCGTCACCCGGACGCCGCGGGTGATCTCGGGCGACACCTCGAGCCCGCGCCGCACGGTGGCGACGACGCCGCGCCCGGACGCCGTCGCGATCGTGCTCGAGTCGTGGGAGCCGGTCGCGGCCCGCGCGGTGCCGCTCACCCGGTCGGTGGTGCTCATGAGATCTCCTGCGGCGCGACGTCCGCCTGCTCGGGGCCGGTGTCGGGCGTCGTGCCGTGCTCGCGGAACGCGGCGCGCTCCGCGGCGTCCCGCTCGTAGGCGGTGACGAGGCTGCGGTAGCCGGGGGTCGAGGCGAGCAGCTCGGTGTGGGTGCCGCGGGCCGCGACCCGGCCGTGCTCGAGGAAGACCACCTCGTCGGCGAGCGAGATCGTCGCCATCCGGTAGGCGACGACGACGACCGTCGCGCTCTCCCCCGCCCCGCGCAGGCCCTCGAGGATCTGCGCCTCGACGCGCGGGTCGACGGCGGACGTCGCGTCGTCGAGCAGCAGCAGCCGGGGCCGCCGGACGAGCGCCCGGGCGAGCGCGAGCCGCTGCCGCTGCCCGCCGGACAGCGACGCCCCGCGCTCGCCGACGCGGGTGTCGAGGCCGCTCGGGAGGGCGGCGACGAACCCGTCGGCGCGGGCCAGCCGCAGCGCGGCCCACACGTCGTCGTCGGTGAGCGCCCCGGTGAGGTCGACGTTGCCGCGGACCGTGTCGTCGAAGACGAAGGTGCTCTGCGGCACGAGCGCGGCGGCCTCGGCGACCCCGCCGCGGCGCAGCGTCCGGACGTCGACGCCGTCGAGGAGCACCTCGCCCGAGCGCGGGTCGACGAGCCGCACGAGCAGCCCGGCGAGCGTCGACTTGCCCGAGCCGGTCGGCCCGACGACGGCGACGGTGCGCCCGGCCACGACGTCGAGGGTGACGTCGAAGAGCACCGGCACGTCATCGCCGTCCGGTCCGACGTGCGCGTAGCCGGCACCCGCGACCGCGAGGGCCGCCGGGCCTGCCGACGCGGGCCGGGGCTCGGCCTCGCCGTAGGCCATCCCGTCGCCCGCGTCGAGCACCGAGCTCACCCGCTCCCAGCCGACGACGGTGCGGGGCAGCTCGCCGAGCACCCAGCCGAGCGCCCGGACCGGGAACGAGACGAGCGAGAGCAGGTAGGCGACCTGGACGACGTCCCCGGTGACGATCGCGCCGGAGCGCACGCGCCACGTGCCGACCGCGAGGACCGCGAGCACGCCGAGCGTCGGCAGGCCCTCGATGACCGGGTCGAACGTGCCGCGCGTGCGGCCGACGGCGACGTTCGCGTCGCGCAGGGCGTCGGCGGTCGTGGCGAAGCGGCGGGTCTCGGCGTCCTCGCGACCGAGCGTCTTGACGACGAGCGCGCCCTCGAAGCTCTCGTGGGCGACCGACGACACGTCCGCCCGCAGCGCCTGGGCCCGCATGACGAGCGGGCTCATCCGGCGCTGGTAGACGATGTTCGCCGCCATGAGCGCGGGGATGACGAGCAGCCCGACGCCGGCGAGCACCGGGTCGGCGGCGACCATCGCGACGCCGGCGACCGCGAGCATGACGGCGACGCCGAGCGACATCGGCAGCGGTGCGAAGACGCCCCAGGTCGCCTCGACGTCGGCGTTCGCGTTCGACAGCAGCTGGCCGGCGGGGTGGCGGTGGTGCCACGACAGCGGCAGCCGCAGGTACTGCCGGGTCACCGCACGCCGGTAGCGGGCCTGGAGCCGGTACATCGTGATGCCGCCCGCGGCGCGCCGGGTGACGACCCCGACGGCGGTGAGCAGCGCGACGAGCGCGATCGGGCCCGCGGCGTCCCAGACCTGGGCGCCGGTGACCCGGCCGGCCGCGAACGCCGGGGCGATGACCGAGTCGGTGACCCGACCGAGCACGTAGCCGCTGCCCGCCGTCCCGGCGCCGTAGACGGCACTGCCGAGGACGGCGATCCCGAAGATCACCGGTTCGTCGCGGATGCCGCGGCCGACGACGCGCAGACCCCGGCGGACGACGTCGCGACGGTCCGGGGTCCCGCTCGGGTCACCGGACAGGTCGTCGGCGGGCACGGCACTCCTTCGTGGGCACGGGCGACGGACGCCGTGCAAGGTCATGGGATGACTTCAACCATCTCACGGCCGGTTCGCATCCCGCCGCCCGCGTGCGAGGATCCGCACCGTGCCTTCCTACGCCAGCCGCGAACGTGCCGCGCTCGTCGAGGCGCTCCGGAGCGCCGGGCCCGACGCCCCCACCCTCTGCGAGGGCTGGACGGCGCGCGACCTGGCGGCGCACCTCGTCGCCCGGGAGCGGCGGGCCGACAGCGGCCCGGGTCTCGTGCTCGGGCCGTTCAGCGGCTGGACCGAGCGGGTCCGGCGCGGCTACGCGGCGAAGGACTACGCCGAGCTCGTCCGGCTCGTCGAGACCGGGCCGCCGCTGCTGTCGGCGTTCTCGCTGCCCGGCGCGGACTCCGCGGCGAACCTCACCGAGCACTTCGTGCACTGCGAGGACGTCCGCCGGGCCCGGCCGGGCTGGGCGCCGCGCGACCTGGACGCCGGTCTGCAGGACGCGCTGTGGAAGGTCGTCACGGTCCGGGCGCGGATGTTCTTCCGCAAGAGCCGGGTCGGTGTCGTCCTCGCCACACCGGACGGCCGGCAGCACGTCGCCGTGGGCAAGCAGCCGTCGGTGACGCTCACCGGCGAACCGGGCGAGCTCGTGCTCTACGCCTTCGGCCGGACGACGCACGCCCGGGTGACCGTCAACGGCGACCCGGACGCCGTCCGGACGTTCGAGGGCACCCCGCTCGGGATCTGACCGCCGCGGCCGCCGGTACGGCCTACCGGACGACGACGCCCGCGGCGGCCATCGCGGCCTTGACCTCGCCGATGGTCAGCTGGCCGAAGTGGAAGACGCTCGCCGCGAGCACGGCGTCCGCGCCGGCGGCGACGGCCGGCGCGAAGTGCTCGACGGCGCCCGCGCCGCCGCTCGCGATGAGCGGCACGGTGACCCGGGCCCGGACCTCGCGGAGCATCTCGAGGTCGAAGCCCGCCTTCGTGCCGTCGGCGTCCATCGAGTTGAGCAGGATCTCCCCCGCCCCGAGCTCGGCGGCCCGGTGCGCCCACTCGACGGCGTCGATCCCGGTGCCCCGGCGGCCGCCGTGGGTCGTCACCTCGTACCCGGACGGCGTCGACGTCCCGGGCGGGCAGCGCCGCGCGTCGACGGACAGCACGAGCACCTGGGCGCCGAACCGGTCGGCGACCTCCGCGACGAGCTCGGGCCGCGCGATCGCCGCGGTGTTGACGCCCACCTTGTCGGCGCCCGCGCGCAGCAGCCGGTCGACGTCGTCGACGGTCCGGACGCCGCCACCGACGGTGAGCGGGATGAAGACCTCCTCCGCGGTGCGGCTCACGACCTCGTAGGTCGTCGCCCGGCTGTCGGCGGAGGCGGTCACGTCGAGGAAGGTCAGCTCGTCGGCGCCCTCGGCGTCGTAGCGGCGGGCGAGCTCGACGGGGTCGCCGGCGTCGCGCAGGTCGGCGAAGTTCACGCCCTTGACGACGCGCCCGGCGTCGACGTCGAGGCACGGGATGACGCGGACGGCGACCGGCATGGACTTCAGCCTAGGCTGCGGCCCGTGGACGACGCGACGCGGATCCCGGGTGCCGGCGAGGTCGGGACCGACGGCGCGGCCGTCGCGACCGTGGCCGCCGTCCGCGCGCTCGTCGCGGCGCTGCCGACGACGGCCGCGCCGGTCGTCGTCGGGGTCGACGGGCCGAGCGGCGCCGGCAAGACGACGTTCGCGGACCTGCTCGCCCGCGGGCTCGGCGAGGGCACCGCCGTGCCCGTCGTCCACCTCGACGACCTCTACCCCGGCTGGGACGGCCTGGACGCCGTCGTCCCGCGGCTCGTCGACGGCGTCCTCGCACCGCTCGCGAGCGGTCGTCCGGCGGGCTACCGGCGCTGGGACTGGGCCGCCGGCACCGACGGCGCGGCGGTCGCCGTCCCCGCGGCGCCGCTGCTCGTCGTCGAGGGGGCGGGCTGCGGCGCCCGCGCCTGCGCGCCCTACCTGTCGCTCCTCGTGTGGCTCGACGGGCCGCCCGCCTGGCGCCGCGAGCGGGCGCTGGCGCGCGACGGTGCGACGTACGCCCCGTACTGGGAGCGCTGGGCGGCCCAGGAGCGGGCCCACTTCGCCCGCGAGGGCACCCGGGCCCGGGCCGACCTCGTGCTCGAGCGCGGCCCGCGGAACTCGGTGGGCGGCGGCGACCCGCCCGACTAGCGTCTGCGGGGTGAGCCTGGACTTCCGGACCGTGGACCCCGCCTCCCCCGCCCTGACGAGCTACCTCGAGAACGTCGCGTTCGTCTTCCACGACGACCATCCCGTGACGGCGGAGCGGGTCGACGCCCGGCGGCCGTTCTACGTCGACCAGCGCCTCACGGGCGCGTTCGACGGCGATCTGTGCGTCGGCACGTTCCGGTCCTGGGACACGACCCTCACCGTCCCCGGCGGCAGCGTCGTCGCGGACGCCGTGAGCACGGTCACCGTGCGCCCGACGCACCGGCGCCGCGGCGTCCTCACCCGGCTCATGCACGACGACCTCGCCGCGGCCGCCGACCGCGGCGTCCCGGTCGCGATCCTCTTCGCCTCCGAGGGCGTCATCTACGGCCGGTACGGCTACGGCGTCGCGACCCGGACGGCGTCCGTCGAGGTCGACGTCCGGCGCGCGCACGTGCACCCCAGCGCGCCGCGGGCGGGCCGGGTCGACGTCGTGCCCGGCGCCCGGGCCCGGGAGGTCGCCGAGGCCGTCTTCGCGGCGGCCCGCCGCCCGGGCGAGATCGACCACTTCCCGCACTGGTGGGACTCCTACTTCGGCCTCGCGACGATGCCCGGCGACACCCCGCCGCTGCGGCACCACGTCGTCCACACCGCGGACGACGGCACCCCGACCGGGTTCCTCGGCTACCGGGTCAAGGAGGACTGGCAGGAGCGCTCGATCGAGACGGTCGTCCACCTCGACGAGCTGCGGGCCGCGACGCCGCAGGCCTACGTGGCCCTGTGGCGCTACCTCGCCGAGCTCGACCTCGTGAAGACGGTGAAGGCCGGCGAGCGCCCGGTGGACGAGGCGCTGCCCGGGCTGCTCACCGACGTCCGCGCCGTCCGGCTCGGGCCGCTGCTCGACTTCCAGTGGCACCGCCTGCTCGACCCGGCGGCGGCGCTGTCGGCCCGCCGCTACGAGCGCCCGGGGACGGCGGTCCTCGAGGTCGTCGACCCGGCGGGCGGCTGGGCGGCGGGCACGTACACGCTCGAGGTCGGGGACGACGGTCGCGGGGTCTGCACCCGGACGCCGGGCGCGGCCGCCGGCGTGACGCTGCCGGTCGGGGTGCTCTCGGGCGTCTGGCTCGGCGGCGGCGACCTGCGCGCCGCCGGCTGGGCGGGCCTGGCCGTCGAGCACGCCGCCGGCGCCCTCGACGGGCTGGCAGCGCTGCTCCGGACGGCCGAGCCGCCGTACTCGGGCACGATCTTCTGAACCGGCACGATCGCCGGGGCGCTCGGGTGACCTTGGTCCCTGGCCCCGGTCCGATCCGGCCGGGAGACCCGTTCCGGAGTGCGAACACGGTCAGGTGACGGGCCCTCGGTGCCGATCGAGCACACATGTGGCCGACGTATGGTGAGCGCGTGCCGGCGTCCACGACCGATCCGAGCGCCCCTCACCGGGTCGCGCGCGCCGTCGTGGTCGCCGCCCTCGTCACCCCGGCCGTCGTGGCCGCCCACCTCCTGACCCGCGGGCAGCTGCCCGGGGCGACCGGCCTCGCCGCCGTCGCCGCGCTCGCCGGGCTCGTGACGCTGCTCGTCCCGGCCGGCGGCCGCTTCCGGCTGGCGACCGTCGTCGTCACCGCCCAGGTCGCCGGTCACACCCTCCTCGCGCTGACGGCCCCCGGCGGCGCCGGAGCGGGCTGTCTGCCGGCGGTCGGCCGCGGCGCCCAGGCGGGCCTGCACCTCGCGATGCTCCGGGCGGACGCCGTCTGCGCCCCCGGCACGCTCGCCGCGGGCCCGACCCTCACGGCCCTCGTCGGCGCCGTCCTCACCGGCGTCGCCGTCGTCGCCGGCCACGTCGCGCTCGGCGCTCTCGCGGCCCGGCTCGTGGTCGTCGGCGAGACCCTCGCCGCGACGGTCGCCGACCTCGTCGCCGTCGTCGTGCCGGCCCTGCCCGCCCGGGTCGCGCTCGTCCCGGTCGCGTCGCACCGCACGCTCCCGGCGGACGACGAGCGGCCCGTGCTCGCCCGGCTCGACGGCCCGGCGCCGCTGCGTCGGCGCGGCCCGCCCGTCACCGTCTGAGCGTCGTCCGACCTCGCGGCCGACCGGCCGCCCCCGCGCCCCGGCGCGTCCCCCGCACCGCCCGCCGCCCCGCGCGGCGACCGCAGGTGCGCCGTCCACCGAACCACGACCACCGGGCACCGCCCGGTACGGAGTCCTCATGACCACCCTCACCACCCGCCTCGCGGCGGGGCGGCCGACGTGGCAGCCCTGGCTGTCCACCGCCGCCCGGCTGTTCCTCGCCGGCGTCCTCGCCGTCGCCGGCTGGCCCAAGCTCCTCGACGCCGAGGGCACCGTCCGCAGCGTGCGGGCGTTCCAGATCCTCCCCGAGGGGCTCGTGCGGCCCTTCGCGTACGGGCTGCCGATGGTCGAGCTCGTGCTCGCGCTGCTGCTCGTGCTGGGCCTCGGCACCCGGATCGCCGGGGCCGCGACCGCCGTCCTCATGATCGTGTTTCTCGGCGGTATCGCGTCCGCCTGGGCGCGCGGCCTGGCCATCGACTGCGGCTGCTTCGGCAACACGGGCAACGCCGTCCCGGACCCGGTCCCCGGCTACGTCCGCGACATCTTCCGCGACCTGCTGTTCCTCGGGGCCGCCGTGCTGCTCACGCTGAGCCCGCGCAGCCGGTTCTCCGTCGACGGGCTGCTCGGCCTGACCCCCGAGCCGCTGCCGGCCCCCGGGCCCGTCGCGTCCACCCCCACGACCACCANCACCACCTCGACCACCACCTCGACCACCACCTCGACCACCCGGAGCACGAAGTGACGAACGCCCGTACCGCGAAGAGCGCCCGCGAGAAGTCCGCCGAGATGCGCGCGCAGGCCGCCCGGCAGGAGACCCGCAAGCGCAACACCCTCGTCCTGGCGGCGGTCCTCGCCGTCCTCGCCGTGGCCGTCGGGGCCACCGTCCTCGTCCGCACTGCGACGCACAACCAGGCCGTCGCGCAGGCCGCCGCCGAGGCACCGCCCGCGAACGTCAACGCCGACGGCGGGATCGTCGTGGGCGACGGCGGCGCGAAGGTCACCATCACGACGTACGAGGACTTCCAGTGCCCGGCGTGCGCCTCGTTCGAGGAGGCGAACGCGACGCAGATCGAGAAGTGGATCGCGGACGGCACGGTGAAGGTCGAGTACCGGCCGATCGCGTTCCTCGACGAGCAGTCGACGACCGGGTACTCGACCCGGGCCCTCGTCGCCGCTGCCGCGGTCGTCGACAAGACGCCGTCGGCGTTCCCGGCCTTCCACAAGCTGCTCTTCGCGAACCAGCCGGCCGAGGGCTCCGCGGGGCTGGACGACGCCAAGCTCGTCGAGCTCGCGGGTCAGGCGGGCGGCGACACCGCCGCCGTGCAGACGGCGCTCTCGCAGGGGAAGTTCAAGGGCTGGACGGCGAAGGTCACCGACGCCTTCTTCACGGCGAAGTACACGGGGACGCCGACGATCCTCGTCAACGGCACGCAGCTCAAGGACTGGTCGCCGACCGCTCTCGCCGCGGCCGTCCAGAAGGCCGCCGCCTGAGGTCCCGCTCCGCGCGACCGCTGCCGCGGGTGCCGGGACTGGTCCCGGGCCCGCGGCAGCGGCATGCTGGCCCGCGTGACGCACGATCCCGACCGGCCGCCGGACGTCCGGGTCCCGCTGCCCGCGGCCCTCGCGCAGCCGTCGTGGCGGCGCTGGGTGCCGGCGCTCGTCACGGCCGTCGCGATCGGGATGCACCTCGTCATGGCCGTCCCCTACGCGGCGTCGGGGCTGCTCGCCCCGGGCTGGGCCGTGGCCCTGCTCGCCGTCTGGTGGTTCGTCCTCGGCGGGGTGCTGCTCGTGCTCGCGGCGCGGCCTGTTCGTGCTCGTGGTGCCGCTCGTCGCGCTGCTCACGTGGGTGGCGGTCGTCTCCGCCGGTGACGCCTGGCTCGGCTGGACGGCCTGAGACCTCGCCGCGACGGGAACGTCAGTCGTCGCGCTCGGTGCGGCTGTGGAGGGCGACGAGCGTCGCGAGCCGGCTCGCCTCGGCCCGGCCGTGGGCGCCGTCCGCCCGCTGGATCGCCATGACGGCGAGCGTGTCGCCGTCCGACAGGTCGAGCGTGACCCACGGGTCGCCGTCCCCGAACCGGACGTCGACGACCTGCGCCCACTCGAGGTCACGCCGGGTCGTGAGGTTGCGGACGGCGAGACCGTCCTGCGCGGGCACGGCGGCCACGAGCGCGAAGCGGGAGAGCACCCACCCGACCGCGGCCGCGACGGCGAGGAACCCGACGCGGTCGTACCAGGCGAGCTGGAAGCCCTCGCGGCTCGGCAGCCCGAACGCGAGGAGCGCGAAGACGAGCCCCTGCGCGACCGCGACCCCCGTCGCGACCCGGCGGCCGCGCACCGAGCGGAAGGGCAGGTGCAGCCTGGCCGCCTCCTGGCCGTCGGAGCCCGCGGGGACCTGCGCGCCGCTCACAGCCGGCACGCGTGGATGCCGGTGACGAGGATGGCCCGGGCGCCGAGGGCGTACAGGTCGTCCATGACCTGGTTCGTCCGGGTCCGCGGCACCATCGCGCGGACGGCGACCCAGCCCTTGTCGTGGAGCGGCGACACCGTCGGCGACTCCAGCCCCGGCGTGATCGCGCAGGCGTTCTCGACGTGCTCGACGCGGACGTCGTAGTCCATGAGCACGTACTGCCGGGCCACGAGGACGCCCTGCAGCCGGCGGACGAGGACGTCGACGGCGTCGTCCTGGCCGGCCCCGGTGCGGCGGACGAGGACCGCCTCGGAGCGCAGGATCGGCTCCCCGAAGATCTCGAGCCCGGCGGCGCGCAGCGTCGACCCGGTCTCGACGACGTCCGCGATGACGTCGGCGACGCCGAGCCGGACGGCCGTCTCGACCGCACCGTCGAGCCGGACGACGGCGGCGGTAACCCCGTGCTCGCGCAGGTGCGCCTCGACGATCCCCGCGTAGCTCGTCGCGATCCGCCGGCCCTCGAGGTCGCCGACGGCCGACGCCGTCCCCGCCCTGGCGGCGAACCGGAACGTCGAGCCGCCGAACCCGAGCGGGACGACCTCCTCGGCGTCCGCCCCGGAGTCCAGGAGCAGGTCCCGGCCGGTCACGCCGACGTCGAGGGTGCCCGCGCCGACGTAGAGCGCGATGTCGCGCGGGCGCAGGAAGAAGAACTCGACGTCGTTCGCGGCGTCGACGAGGACGAGCTCGCGGTGGTCCCGGCGCTGCTTGTAGCCGGCCTCGCGGAGCATCTCCGAGGCCTCCTCGGAGAGGGCACCCTTGTTCGGGACGGCGACGCGGAGCATGGCAGGACCTTCCGGATACGGCGGGGTGCAGGGACGGGTCGGGGGCGACGCCGTCACAGATGCTTGTAGACGTCCTCGAGGGTGAGACCGGACGCCACCATGAGCACCTGGAGGTGGTAGAGCAGCTGCGAGATCTCCTCGGCGGTGCGCTCCCGGCCCTCGTGCTCGGCGGCCATCCAGACCTCGGCGGCCTCCTCGACGATCTTCTTGCCGATCGTGTGCACGCCGGCGTCGAGGGCCGCGACCGTGCCGGAGCCGGCCGGGCGGGTCACCGCCTTCTCGCTGAGCTCGGCGAACAGGGCCTCGAAGGTCTTCACGTCCGCCAAGGCTAGGGCACGCCGGGCGCGCCGCTACGGGCGGCCGGTGAGGCGGTAGAGCGTGACGGCGGTCGTGACGGCCGCGGTGGCCGCCTCGTACCCCTTGTCCTCCTTCGACCCGGGCAGCCCGGACCGCTCGAAGGCCTGCTCCACCGTGTCGCACGTGAGGACGCCGAACCCGACGGGCACCCCGGTCTTCACGCTGACCTCGGTGAGCCCGACGGTCGCGGCCTGGCAGACGTAGTCGAAGTGCGGCGTCCCGCCGCGGACGACGACGCCGAGCGCGACGACGGCGTCGAACCCGTGGCTCGCGAGCCGCTGGGCGGCCACCGCGAGCTCGAACGTGCCCGGCACGTTGACGACGACGACCTCGTCGACCTGGCAGTCCTCGAGGCCGCGCCGCGCCCCCGCCAGGAGCCCGCCCATGATCTCGGAGTGCCAGGAGGCGTGGACGATCGCGACCCGCAGCGCGGAACCGTCCGCCAGGGTCGTCGGTGCACCTTCGCCGCTCATCGCAGCCCTCCAGCCTCGTCGCCGACAGGTTCGAGCACGTGCCCCATCCGGTCCGCCTTGGTCCGCAGGTACGCCCGGTTGTGCTCGGACGCGCCCACGAGGAGCGGTACCCGGACCCGGACCTCCACGCCGTGGGCGCGCAGGCCGTCGACCTTCTCCGGGTTGTTCGTCAGAAGTCGCACCGCGCTGTAGCCCAGATCACGCACGATCGCGGCGGCGGCGCCGTACTCCCGCGCGTCGACGGGCAGGCCCTGCTCGACGTTCGCGGAGACCGTGTCGTGCCCGAGGTCCTGCAGCGCGTACGCCGTGAGCTTGGCGAGCAGGCCGATCCCGCGGCCCTCGTGGCCGCGCAGGTAGACCACGGCACCGCCGTCCTCGCCGATCGCGCGCAGCGACGCGGCGAGCTGCGGACCGCAGTCGCAGCGCAGCGAGCCGAAGCCGTCGCCGGTGAGGCACTCGGAGTGCACCCGGACGAGCGGGGCGCCGTCCGACGTCGGCGCGACGAGCGCCACGTGCTCGGCGCCGGTGAGCAGGTCGCGGTAGCCGTGCGCGGTGAACGTGCCGAACCGGGTCGGCAGGGTCGTCGTCGAGTCGCGCCGCACCCGGGCCCGGCCGGGCTCGCGCGCGGGCAGCCGGGAGAGCAGCTGGGCGACGTCCTCGTGGCGGCGGCGGTACTCGGCGAGGTCCGCGATGCTCACCAGCGGCAGGCCGAACTCGTCGGCGAGGGTCCGCAGGCCGGGCAGCCGGGTCATCCCGCCGTCGTCGTCGACGACCTCCGCGATGACCCCCACCGGGGCGACGCCGGCGAGCCGGCAGAGGTCGACGGCGGCCTCGGTGTGCCCGGGCCGCTCGAGGACGCCACCGGGCCGGGCCCGCAGCGGGAACACGTGGCCGGGGCGGGTGAGGTCGCCGGCGGTCGTCGCCGGGTCGGCCAGCGCCCGCAGCGTCGTCGCCCGGTCGGCGGCGCTGATGCCCGTGCTGACGCCGTGCCGGGCGTCGACGGAGACGGTGTACGCCGTCCCCTTCGCGTCCTCGTTGACGGCGACCATCGGCGGCAGGCCGAGGGTGTCGGCGAGGTCGTCCGGCATCGGCGCGCAGAGCACTCCCGAGGTGTGCCGGACGGTCCAGGCGATCCAGCGCGGCGTCGCGTGCGCCGCCGCCATGATGACGTCGCCCTCGTTCTCGCGGTCCTCGTCGTCGACGACGAGGACCGGCAGCCCGTCCCGGATCGCGGCGATCGCGGCCTCGACGGGGTCGAGCCGGACGGCGTCCGGCGCCTCGTGCTGCACGGACGTCTCCGCGACGCTCTGCTCGGCGGTCATCACGCCACCTCCTGGTAGCTCGGGTCGGCGACGGTCTGCTCCTGGCGCGACGCCTTGGCCCACACGAAGAAGCCCCAGACGACGAAGGCGCCGTAGACGAGGTAGAGCACCGCCGACGGGTACAGCTGGGCACGCAGGAGCAGCGGCACCCCGACGGCGTCCACGGCGACCCAGACGAGCCAGAAGTCGACCCAGCCGCGCGCCATCGCGTACGTCGCGAGGAGCGAGCCGGTGAAGATCCAGGCGTCGGCCCAGACCGGCGGGAACGAGCCGAGGGCGCTGAAGACGGGGGTGAGCACGCCGACGAGCACCGCGGCGACGACGACGAGCGCGGCGCGCTCGCGCCACGTCGCCCAGCGCGGGGTGACCGGCGAGCCGCCGTCGTGCCGGCTGCGCGTCCACCGGACCCAGCCGTAGGCGGAGACGACGACGAACATGACCTGGCGGGCGGCCTGGCCGAGCAGGTTCTCGCCCTGCGGCGTGTTGAAGGCCGCGCCGAGGAAGACCGTGAAGAGCAGGACGTTGCCGACGATGCCGACCGGCCAGGCCCAGACCCGGCGGCGCATCCCGCCGATCGCGCTCGCCAGGCCGAACGAGTTGCCGACGATCTCGCGCCAGAGGATGTCGTGGCCGGCGATCGTCAGCGTCTGGTTGAGCGCGGTGTCGACGACCTCCGCGAAGCCGCTCACGCCGGCACCTCCGTGCTCGCGGGGCGCGCGAGCATCCGCTCGACGTACTTCGCGAGCACGTCGACCTCGAGGTTGACGACCTCGCCGGGCGCCCGGCGGCCGAGGGTCGTCCGGGCGAGGGTCTCCGGGATGAGCGAGACCGTGAACGTGGTCGCCGTACCGCCGTCCGGCAGCGCCGCGCCGGCGGGGGCCTCCCACGCGTCGTCGACCGACGCGACGGTCAGCGAGATGCCGTCGACGGCGACGGAGCCCTTCTCGACGACGTAGCGCGCGAGGGTGTCGGGGACGGCGATCCGCACGACCTCCCAGCGGTCGCCCGGCACCCGCTCGACGACCGTGCCGACGCCGTCGACGTGGCCCTGGACGACGTGGCCGCCGAACCGGCCGTCCGCCCGCATGGGCCGCTCCAGGTTGACCGGCGTGCCCGGGCGCAGGCCCGCGAGCGACGTCCGGCGCAGGGTCTCGAGCATGACGTCGGCGGTGAACGTGTCGCCGTCCTGCTCGATGACGGTCAGGCAGATGCCGTTGACGGCGATCGAGGCGCCGTGGAAGGCGTCGCTCGTGACGAGGGGGCCGCGCACGGTGATCCGCGCCGACTCGGCACCCGGCTCCAGGCCGACCACCTCGCCGAGCTCCTCGACGATCCCGGTGAACATCAGGCACTCACTTCCGCAGGGACCTGGGGAGGCGTGGACGGCGTCGCGGCGGTCCCGGCCGCGGCGTCCGTGGTGGTGCTCTCGGGTGCTGCCGTCCGCGGTCCGACGACGACGGGGACGGCGGTGATGCGGACGTCGCCGTCGAGCACGGCGACGTCCGTGACGTCGAGCCGGACGACGTCCGCGATGCTCCGGATGCCGAGGTCGCCGACGGCGCTCGCACCGGAGCCGAGCAGGGCCGGCGCGACGTACGCGAGCACCTCGTCGACGGCGCCGGCGGCGAGGAACGCGGCGGCCAGCGTCGGCCCGCCCTCGAGCCAGACGTGGCGCACCTCGCGGGCGGCCAGCGCCGCGAGCACCTCGTGCGGGTCGCGGGTGCGCAGGTGCAGCGTCGGCGCCGCGTCGTCGAGGACGCGCGCACCGGGCGGGACGTCGGTGTGGCCGACGACGACGCGCAGCGGCTGGCGGCCGACGGGGCGGCCGTCGGCGTCCCGGACGGTGAGGTGCGGGTCGTCGGCGAGGACCGTGCCGGTGCCGACGACGACCGCACCGGTCTCGGCGCGGCGGGCGTGCACGTCGGCCCGGGACGCCGGGTTGGTGATCCAGCGGCTCGAGCCGTCGGCGGCGGCGCTGCGACCGTCGAGGGTGCCGGCGAACTTCCACGTGACGAACGGGCGGCCGGTGCGGACGGCGTGCAGCCAGCGCCGGTTGAGCGCCTCGGCGTCGGCGGCGAGGACGTGCTCCTCGACGTCCAGGCCGGCGGCGCGCAGCACGCTCGCGCCGCCCGCGGCGTCCGGGTTCGGGTCGGAGGCGCCGACGACGACGCGGGCGATCCCGGCGTCGATGAGGGCCTGGCTGCACGGGCCGGTGCGGCCGGTGTGCGTGCACGGCTCGAGCGTGACGACCGCCGTCCCGCCGCGCGCGGCGCCGCCCGCCCGGGCGAGGGCGTCGACCTCGGCGTGCGGGGTGCCGGCACCGCGGTGCCAGCCCTCCCCCGCGACACCGCCGGTGCGGTCGAGGATCACGCAGCCGACCTGGGGGTTCGCGCCGCCGGCGGGGCCGCGCGCGGCGAACGCCAGGGCGCGACGCATGGCCGCGACCTCGGTGGGGCTCGCCATCGCCAGGACCCTCCTGCCTCGTGCCGGTGGTGCTCGGGCACGGGCTCCGGGTGGTGCGACGGCGGTCGTGAGGGCTCCGCCGTGGTGGCCGGGCTCTCGACACGTCGTCACGCGGCACCGACGCCTGCGCAGGTCGATGACCTGCACGGACGTCGCCGCCGTGCGTGCTGCCTCCCATCCGGACTCTCACCGTCGGTCCCGGAGTTCCACCGGGTCAACCGGCCGCTGGCTGCGGTCGGGTCGCGGACTGTCACCGCCGGTTCGGATTTTCACCGACCCCGGAGCACGCGTGCGTAACGCCTCACAGTATGCACAGCGGGGGCCGGAAGGACAGACCCACCCGGCTGGGAGCGGGCTGTGACGTTCGTGGCGCCGCGGGCGGGAATGCCGTCGGCGGCGCCGTGAACGTGGTGCCGAAAAGGTGGTGCCTCTGTCCGGGGGCGGCCCGTACGGTCGCCGACGTGATCGAGGACCGGGACGGCGGGCCGACCGACCACTTCCACGTGTCGTCGACGCTCAACCGGGCGTCGATCCGGCGGCACGGGCTCGACGCGTCGAGGATGGGAGCTGCGCCGGGGATCGCCGGCAGCAGCCGACCGGAGGCCGACGGCGTCTTCGTCGCTCGCGGGCGGCACGAGGCGCAGTGGTTCGTGCGGATGAACAACACCGGTGGCCCGGTCGACGTCTGGCAGGTCGAGGACGTCGACGTCGCGGCGTTGGAGGACAACGGGAACGGGTACCAGTACGTGCCCGGCACGGTGCCCGCCGCCCGGGTCCGGCTGGTGGCGCGGGACCTGCCGGTCGCGACCCCGGACCGGGCCGACGAGGGCTGGGCCGTCGCGCCGTCCTGGGGGACGTCGTCCGCCTGACGCAGGGCGTGCGGGCCTACCCGTCCACGGCGGCGTCGATGCCGAGGAAGCGCCGGACGGCGGCCGCGCCCTCGACCTCGACGGGCGTCGCCGGGCGTACGAACGCCTCGGGGGTGAGCAGCAGGCCGCGGTTGACGGCGCACTCGCCGGGGCGGCGCTTCATCCGGACGTCGCCGTTCGGCACGTAGCCGACCTTGCGGCTCACCCCGAGCGACGCCGGGTTGTCGAGGAACGCCGCCGACGTGACCTCCTCGAATCCGAGGTGGTCGAAGGCGAGGGTGCACATCGCCTGCCGCATCCGGGTGCCGATCCCCTGGCCCTGGAAGCGCCGGCCGAGCCACGACCCGGTCTCGCCGGTGCGGGTCACGAGGAAGTCCTGCGTGCTGACCCCCTGGATGCCGACGACCTCGCCACCGCGCCGGACGACCAGGTCGATCGACCAGCGGTCGGGCGTCGTCCGGCCGCGCACCTCCCAGTAGTGGCGCAGGTAGTTCGCCGGGAGCTCGTCGGCCGGGGCGTCGGTCCACGGCATCGAGAACGGCATGCGGTCCTTGTCGTGGACGCCGTCGAGGACGAGCGCGATCAGCTCCGGCAGGTCGTCGTCGCTCACCGGTCCGAGCTCGAGGTCGCCGAGCCGGACGCGGAGGCCGAAGATCGGCCAGAGGGTGACGAGTGCGGGGTCCATGGCTTCACGCTAGGAGCCGGTCGGCGTTCTCCCAACCCGGTTTCCGGTTCGGTCTCTCACGACCATGGACGCCGCTACTCCGGCAGCGCGGTCACGAAGCGCTGCACGGCCAGCAGCGCGCGTTCGTGATTCCGGAAGGAGGTCTGCCAGTCCGCCGCCTCCAGCCCATGATCGGCGTCGGGCAGCTCGACGACCGTGCCCGTTCCTCGGAAGCCGCTCAGCCACAGGTCGTCGGCCGTCCCGCCGACGACCAGGTTCGGGCCCGGGTAGTCGCGGAGCCGGCTCGCCAGCGCCTCGCTCTCGGCGGCCAGCGGATGCAGTCCGGTCGCCCGCAGGACGGGCGTCAACCAGATGGCCGGGTAACGGCGTTCGGCCGCACGATGCGCGGCCAACGTGCCCAGCGACTTCGCGACGACCAGAACGGGGCCGGCCTCCTTGTGCACGGTCTCGAACTCACGGAGGACACCCTCGACGACGTCGCGCGGCCGTTCCGGAAGGGAGGGCAACGCCCACCGAGCGTGGAAGACCGTCCAGCCGGCGCCCTGGAGCACGCGGGTCGCCCATGCCAGCAACGGCATCTCGCAGGTGTAGGCCCGGCCCGGGAGCATCAGGACCGTGCCGCGGCGGGTTGCGCTGGGATGGCGGTCCCAGGCCAGGCTCACTTCACCAGCGGTCGCCGTCACGGGTCTTCACCCCTTGCTTGGTCACCGATCTCAGGACGATACCTCCGCAAGGGCAGGCTCATGGCCGGTCAGGGCGGCCAGCAGACATCCGTTGCAGCAGAACGAGTTTGGTTCGAACTGATGTTCGACATAGGGTGTTGTCTTCGGTAGGATCGGATCATGACTCAGGGGCTCCCGAGACCGTCGGACGATGCGGACAGGCTGGGCGACGACGACCTGCCGCCCGACCCGCTCGATGGCGAGATCCGCCTGACGGCAGTCGATCTCACGGACTGCCCGGGCGGCGAGGAGGACCTGCAGCGCGCGCTCGCTGACGTGCACGCGGGGCGGTTGGTCGACGAGTGGTGGGCGGATCCTGTTGCGGCGCAGCGGGACTGGGACGCCGAGCTGGCGGCACTCTACGATCTGGTGGCTGCTGACGCCCGGCGGGACGCGCTGGCGCGGCGGGCGGTGCTCGACGGTGCACCCGGGGTCGGGGCGTTGCGTGCGGCGGTGCAGGTCCTCGGTGGGGCCGCGGCCTGGACGCCGGAGCAGGCCGGGACGGTGGGGTTCGTCGACGAGCTGCAGGACGGCGCGATCTCGGCGTTCGCGGCCGCGCGGCGGGTCGCGAACCACGCGCTCGCGCTCGAGGTCGCCGCGGCCGCGCAGGTCGTCACCGCGTGGGCGGGGCGGACCCCGTCACTGCCGCGCCGGACCCGGTCCGGGCGGCTGCTCATGGACGACCAGGACGTCCTGGTCGACAGCGCGGTCGCCACCGAGCTCGCCGCCGCCGCCGGGATCACCGTCGGGATGGCCGCGTCCCGGATCGAGGCCGCGGCCGTGCTCGTCATCGACAAGAAGCTGCCGCTCACGGCGCAGGCCCTGGAGCAGGGCCGGCTCGACTGGGCCAGGCTGCGGCTGGTCCTGTCCCGCACCCGGGACCTGACCGCCGAGAACGCGCAGACGGTCGAGGCGATGCTGTACGCGACCCGCGGTGTCCTGGACGGCGGCATCCGCCGGTTCGAGAACGCCCTCACCGCCGCGATCCTGGCGGTCGACGCCGACGCCGAGGCCAAGCGACGCACGAGGAACCGCAAGGGGCGCCGGGTGAGCATCCAGACCACCGACGACGGTGGCGCCCTGTTCACCGCCGTGGGCCCCGGCGAGGCGATCACGGCCGCGTACAACGGGTTGGACGCCGCTGCCCGGTACCTGCGGGCCAACGGTGACTCACGCACCCTGGACCAGCTCCGCCATGACCTGTTCGTCACCGGCTGCACCAGCGGCTACCTGCCCGTCCCCGCCGACACCCTCCCGATCCCCGCCGGCTGCATCCGCACCGGCACCACCACGTCGACACCGACCACGACACCCGCCGTGGCACCTGACACGGGCGGCAACCCGATCGACGGCACCCAAGAACCGTCGGCGCCGCAGTGGTTCACCACCACCTGGCCCGACGTCCGGGTCACCGTCAACGTCACCGTGTCCGCCGAGACCCTGATGGGTCTCATCGACGCCCCCGGAACCCTGCAGGGCTACGGCCCGATCCCCGCCGACGCGATCCGCGACCTCGTCACCAACGGCGTCTTCCGCTGCCTCGTGGTCGACGGGCAGCACGGCACCGTCCTCGGCGTCGGCAAGAACACCTTCACCCCCGGCTACATCGCCAGTGACCGGTTGAAACTCCTGGTCGAGCACGCACACCCCACGTGCAGCACACCCTGGTGCAGCAAGGCCGCCTGGCGATGCGACGCGGACCACCAGAAGCCCTTCGCAGACGGCGGACCCACATGCGAGTGCAACGTGCGTCCGCTCTGCCGCACCTGCCACCGGCTCAAGACCGCCGGGCTGCTCGTCCCAGAGCAACGCAACCGTCCCGGTGACCCGCCCGGCACGACGACCTGGACCACCCGCACCGGACGCGCCTACACCGCACTCCCCCACGCCCCGCTGGCAACACCGCGAGCAGACGGATCGAGGCAGCCTGTCGCTGGTGCCGCGTACGAAGAGCCGCCACCGTTCTAGCGCCCCGCATGAGACGTCAACCCCTGAGAAGGCCCGCTCGGCTGCCGGCCCGAGAGGTTTGTGAGTGCCTGGCGCGGGCCCCTTGACGTGCGGCTGACGGGCCAGGCGGTCAGGAACAGCACCAGCGGCTCCGGGGGCCCGGCACCACCGTCGCGATCTGCATCGCCGGCCGAACCAGCGGAGCGTTGGCGCGCATCGACCGTCTCGATCTCCCCTGAGGCGTCGACTCCGCGGAGGGCTGACACCTCGAGGACGTCCGCAGGGAGCCGCCCTACGGCGTGAACGCGCAGAACTCGTTGCCCTCCGGGTCCGCGAGCACGGTCCAGCCGATCTCGTCGTCCGGCTCCCGCAGCACCGTCGCACCGCGCGCGACGAGCGCCGGGACGTCCTCGCACCACACGTCCCAGTGCCGGCGGTTCTTCGCCGTCTTCGGCTCGGCCACCGCGACGAACTTCATGACGTCGAACGGGGCGCCGGGCAGCGGGAGCCACCGGGGCAGCCCGTCCGGGCCGATCCGCGGCGTGGCGCCGAAGGCCTCCGCCCACCAGCGGGCGATCTCGACCGGCCGCCGAGCGTCGACGACGAGCCCCGTCACCTCCGTCGCCGGGAAGAGGCAGAACTCGCCGCCCTCCGGGTCGGCGACGACGGTCCAGCCACCGCGGTCGGCGACGTGCCGGCCGCCGAGCCGCTCGACGGTCCGGCGCAGTGCGGCCACGTCGCCCGTGAGGTCGAGGTGCACGCGGTCCTTCACGGTGCGGCGCTCCGGCACCCGGTCCACCCAGATCCGCTCGGCGTCCGACGAGCCGTCGACGCGCACGTCGCCGTCCTCGTCGCGGGTCACGACACGCCCGAGCAGCCCGGCCCAGAACCGGCCGGTCCCGGCGGGGTCGGTCGTGTCGGTGACGAGGTCCTTCCAGCGCACGAGAGCACCCATACGTCGACTATGCCCGTTCCCGCGGGGTCGACACCCGGTCCGTCGACCGGCAGAGGTCGTAGATCCCTCACGGTCGGTCCGCCGGACGCCGACAATGCCAGCGTGGGACGGGCCCGCGCGGGAGAGTCCCGCATCAAGCAGCAGCAGCCGTGGACGCAGCACCTGCTGCGCTGGGGTGCGCTCGTCTCCGTCTTCACCACGGCCGTGGTCCTCACCGGCGGCACCCTGGTCTGGCTGGCCGAGCGGCACGCCTCCGGCGCCAACCTGCGGCACTGGGGCGACGCCGCCTGGTGGGCGGTGACGACCCTGACGACCGTCGGGTACGGCGAGCACTACCCGGTGACCCTGCTCGGGCGGCTCGTCGCGGTCTGCATCATGGCCGCCGGGGTCGCGATCATCGGTGCCGTCGCGGCGATCGTCGCGTACGCGTTCGCCGGCCGGCTCGCGACCCGGCTCGAGGAGGCCGTCCGGCAGGTCGAGCACCAGGTCGAGCACGTCGGCGAGGAGGTCGAGGAGGTCGAGGCCGAGGTGAGCGGACGGCGCCCCGGCCCGCACCGCGGCGCGCTCCAGGAGATCGTCGTCGGCGTCGCCGATGCCGACACGGCCGACTCCCTCACCTGGCTGCTCGCGCGTCTGGGCTGGCACCCTGCGGCCGGGGACGACGGCATCGGCTGGCGCGCCGGCGCCGTCCTCCTGCGGATCGCCGTCCGCCCGTGGGACGCCCCCGTCGGCATCCAGGGCCGGCTCACCTTCGGGGCCGGCTCCCCCGAACGCCTCGCCCGGATCACCCGCGAGTCGGGCCGCCACGGCTTCCACGCCGTCCACGTCGTCGTCGCCCCCGACGGTTCGCTGCCGGCCGGCCACACCGGCCCCGTGACGCTGCGCACGCACGCCGGCTTCGAGGTCGTCCTGACGACGTCCTGACGGCGGCCCGGCGCCCCGTAGGGTCGACGTGTGACGAAAGTAGCCATCATCGGGGCGGGCGCCGTCGGCGCCGCCATCGCGTACGCGGCGCAGATCCGGGGCGTCTGCCGGCAGCTCGCACTGTACGACCTGAACCCGCAGAAGGTCCGTGCCGAGGTGCTCGACCTCAACCACGGCATGCAGTTCACGCCGATGGCGCAGATCACCGGCGGCGACGACCTCGAGGTCTGCCGCGACGCCGACGTCGTCGTCATCACCGCGGGTGCCAAGCAGCACCCGGGGCAGACCCGGCTGGACCTGGCGGCCGCGAACGTCGAGATGTGCCGCACGCTCGTCCCGCGCCTCGTCGACCTCGCCCCGGCCGCGCACCTGCTCGTCGTGACGAACCCGGTGGACGTCGTGACGATGGCCGCGCTGAAGTTCTCCGGCCTCCCGGCGAACCGGGTCTTCGGCTCGGGCACGGTGCTCGACTCGTCCCGGCTGCGGTTCCTCATCGCGCAGCACACCGGCGTCGCCGTCCAGAACGTCCACGCGTACATCGCCGGCGAGCACGGCGACTCCGAGGTCCCGCTGTGGTCGACCGCGACGATCGGCGGCATCCCGGTCACCGACTGGGACGGCGCGAACGGCCGCCTCGACGCCGCGACCCGGACGGCGATCCACGAGCGGGTCGTCGGCGCCGCCTACGAGATCATCGCGGGCAAGGGCGCGACGAGCCTGGCGATCGGGCTGGCCGTCTCCCGCATCCTCGAGGCCGTCCTCAAGGACGAGAACCGGGTGCTCCCGGTGAGCTCGATGCTCGACGACGTGCACGGGATCGGCGGGGTCTGCCTCTCGATGCCGTCGGTCGTGGGGCGCGACGGCGTCGAGGCCGTGCTCCCCACGCCGCTCGGCGCGGGCGAGAGCGACGCGCTCCACGCCTCGGCGGGGGCGGTCGCGGCGGTGGCCAAGGATCTGGGACTGTAGGCCCATGGCACGCGTGACACGTGGGATCGGGTTCGGCATCGACATCGGCGGGAGCGGCATCAAGGGCGCTCCGGTCGACCTCGCGGCGGGGGCCTTCAACGCCGAGCGGCTGCGGATCCCCACCCCCTCCCCGTCCACCCCGGAGGCGGTCGCCGAGGTCGTCGGCCAGATCGTGTCCTCGTTCGGCCGTGCGTCGGGCACCCGGCCGATCGGCGTGACCTTCCCGGCGGTCATCCAGCACGGCGTCGCGCGCACGGCCGCGAACGTCGACAAGGCCTGGGTCGACACCGACGTCGACGCGCTCATGACGGCCAAGCTCGGTCGCGCCGTCCACGTCATCAACGACGCGGACGCCGCGGGCCTGGCCGAGGCGCGCTACGGCGCCGCCAAGGGGGTCAAGGGCGTGGTCTTCCTCGCGACCCTCGGCACCGGCATCGGCAGCGCCCTCATCGTCGACGGCCAGCTCGTCCCCAACACCGAGCTCGGGCACCTGGAGATCGACGGCAAGGACGCCGAGTCCCGCGCCGCGGACAGTGTCCGGGACGCCGAGGACCTCACCTGGGAGCAGTGGGCCAAGCGGCTCCAGAAGTACTTCTCGACGGTGGAGAACCTCTTCTGGCCCGACCTCATCGTCGTCGGCGGCGGCGTGAGCAAGAAGAGCGCGAAGTTCCTCCCGCTCCTCAAGCTCCGGGCCCCGATCGTGCCCGCCGGGCTGCTCAACGACGGCGGGATCGTCGGCGCGGCCGTCGCCGCCGCCGAGCTCGGCAGCTGACCCGCGGCCGCTGACCGCGACGGGTGCGCCGGCGTCAGCCGACGAGCACCCGCTCCCCCGGCCGCGGCACGACGGCGCACCACCCGAGCTCGGCGCGCACCCGCGCGGCGAGCGTGGCGGCGGCGTCCGGCTCGCCGTGGACGAGGTAGCACACCTCGGGCTCGCGCGGCGAGGACCGCAGCCAGGCGAGGATGTCGTCGGCGTCCGCGTGCACGGAGAACTCGTCGAGCGCGACGACCTCGGCCCGGACCGGCACGTACTTGCCGTGGATCTTCACCTCGGTGGCGCCCTCGACGAGCGCCCGCCCCCGGGTGCCGACGGCCTGGTAGCCGACGAGGAGCACCGTGTTGCGGCGGTCCGGCAGCAGGTGCGCGAGGTGGTGGACGACCCGCCCGCCGGACGCCATCCCGGACGCCGACAGGATGATGCACGGGCTGCCGGGGCTGTTGAGGCGCATCGACTCCTCGGCGCTGCGGGCCTCCCTCAGGTCGCCGGTCTCGAACGGGTCGAAGCCCGCGTGCACGTCCGCCACCGGCCCGGGCCGCAGCCCGCCGGCCCCGGCGGACAGCGCCTGCCGGTAGACCCGCAGCGCGGCGAGGGCCATCGGGCTGTCGAGGTACACCGGCAGGGTCGGGACGGCGCCCGAGCGCATGAGGTCGGCCAGGGCGAGCAGGACGACCTCGGTCCGGTCGACGGCGAACGCCGGGACGACGAGCACCCCGTCGCGGGCCGCGGTGCGCCGGACGGCGTCCGCAAGGGCGGCCGTCGAGGGCTCCGGGTGCCGGCGGTCGCCGTACGTCGACTCGACGACGAGCGCGTCCGCGGCCGGCGGCGGGCCGGGCGGCAGGAGCAGCGGGTGCCCCGGGCGGCCGAGGTCGCCGGAGAACGCGACGACGGCCGGGCCCGGCCGCCGGTCGGCGGGACCGCACTCGACCCGGACGACGGGCATCGCCGAGCCGAGGATGTGCCCCGCCGGCGGCAGCTCGACGACGACCCCCGGGACGGCCTCGACGGGGTGGTCCTCCGGGACGACCTCGAGCAGCGCGATCGCCTTCTCGGCGTCCGCCTCGTCGTACAGCGGCTGCGGGGCGCTGTGCCGGGACCAGCCGCCGACGCGGGCGTCCCGTGCCTCCTCCTCGGCGAGCTTCGCGCTGTCGCGCAGCACGATCGCCGCGAGCTCGGCGGTGCCCGCGGTGCAGAGCACCCGCCCGTCGAAGCCCTGCCGGACCAGCGCCGGCAGGTAGCCGCAGTGGTCGAGGTGGGCGTGGCTGAGGACGACCGCGTCGATCCCTGCCGGCGCGACGGGCAGCGGTGCCCAGTTCTGCCGGCGCAGCTCGCGGGTGCCCTGGAAGAGCCCGCAGTCGACGAGCAGCCGGTGGCCGCCGTGGACGAGGAGCGTCTTGCTCCCGGTCACCGTGCCGGCGCCGCCGAGGAAGGTCATGGACGTGGGAGCGGTCATGACGACACCTCCGGGTGTCGGGCAGGGGCGGGTGCGGGGACCGTGCGACGGGACCGAGCCGCTGCGGCCTTCTGGGCGGCGTCCGCGAGGAGCACCGCCGGGATGGCGCAGGCGGCGACGAGCCAGCCGAGCAGGTTCGGCGGCGAGCCGCCGAGGAGGTCGGCGAGCGGGCGCACCCAGAGGAAGAGCGCGAGGGCGCCGAGCTCGGCGGCGACCGCACCGAGGAGCAGCCTGTTGTCGCGCAGCGACCACAGGCCGACGGGGCGGGCGGCGCTGCGGCAGGCGAAGGCGTTCGCGAGCTGGCCGAGGACGACGGCCGCGAAGGCGGTCCCGGACGCCGTCGCGAGCAGCCCGGCGTCCGGCACCGCCGCCCAGACCCAGCCGCCGGCGACGAGCACGGCCGTGAAGGCGGCGAGCTCGACGACCGCCTCGGCGGGGCCGAGGACGCCGAACACCCGCAGCAGCACCTGCCGGTCGACGAGCTCGCCGGTGCGGGCCGGCCCGTCGAGGACGCGCGGGCTCGGCGGCTCGGACCCGAGGGCGAGCGCCGGGAGCAGGTCGGTGCCGATGTCGAGCGCGAGCACCTGGAGGACGGCGAGGGCGAGCGGGTAGCGACCGGCGGTGAGTGCCCAGGCGACGAACGGGGCGAGCTCGGCGACGTTGTCCGTGAGGTGGTACGTGAGGAAGCGCCGGACGTTGCTGTACGTGGCCCGGCCGAGCGCGACCGCGGAGACGATCGTCGCGAACCGGTCGTCGAGCAGCACGAGGTCGGCGGCCTCGCGGGCGACGTCCGTGCCGGAGGCGCCCATCGCGACCCCCACGTCCGCGGCCCGCAGCGCCGGACCGTCGTTGACGCCGTCCCCCGTCATCGCGACGACGTGCCCGCGGGCCTGGAGCGCGGCGGCGATCCGCAGCTTGTCCTCCGGGGTGACCCGGGCGACGACGACGCCGTCGCGGTCGAGCAGCGCCCCGAGCGCCGCGACGTCCGACGGCAGGTCCGCGCCGGCGACGACGAGCGCCTCGACGCCGTGCGGCACGAGCCCGGTCTCCCGGGCGATCGCGAGCGCCGTCGCCGGGTGGTCCCCGGTGACCATGGCGACCCGGATCCCGGCGTGCCGGCAGAGCGCCAGCGCCTCGGCGACGTCGTCCCGCGGCGGGTCCTCGAGCCCGACGAGCCCGAGCAGCTCGAGGCCCTGCTCGTCGTCCGTGACCTGCCCGTCGGGTCGGCCGCCCCGCGCGACCGCGAGCACCCGCAGCCCCAGCCCGCTGAGCGCCTCGAGCGCCCCCCACGCCGGGTGCGCCGGGTCCGCTGCGGCCCTGCAGAGGGGCAGGACGGCGTCCGCCCCGCCCTTGACGACGACCTCCCCGGGCAGTTCGACGGACATCCGCCGCCGCTGCGGGTCGAACGGCCGGCGCCGCAGCAGCGGTCGCTCCCGTTCGTCGGTGTCGACGTCCGCGCCGGCGCGCAGCGCGAGCACGTGGAGGGCGACCTCCATCGGGTCGCCCTGCGGCCGCCAGCGCCCCGCGACCCGCACGAGCCGGCCCGACGAGCAGCGGGTCGCGGCGAGCGCGAGCGGCGCGACGCGGGCCACGGCGGCGTCCGGCCCGGTGAGCCGGCCCACCGGGGACCAGCCGTCCCCGACGACCCGCACCTCGCCGTCCGGCGTCCAGACCCGGACGGCGGTCATCTCGTTGCGGGTCAGGGTGCCGGTCTTGTCGGTGCAGATGAACGTCGTCGAGCCGAGCGTCTCGACGGCCTCGAGGTGGCGGACCAGCGCGTGCCGGCCGGCCATGAGCTGCGCGGACCGGGCGAGCGACAGCGTGACCGTCGGGAGCAGCCCCTCCGGGACGAGTGCGACGGTGACGCCGATCGCGAAGAGGAACCCGTCGGACGGCGACGTGCCGAGGAGCAGCGCGAGCCCGAAGAAGGCGACGCCGACGCCGACCGCGAGCACGGCGACGACGGTGACGACGCGGTCCAGCCGGCGGGCGAGCGGGCTCGGCGGGCGGTGGCCGCCCTCGGTGAGGTGCGCGACGGCCGCGAGCCGGGTCGAGGCGCCGGTCCCGGTGACGGTGCACGAGGCGTCGCCGGTGACGACGAACGAACCCGCGCTGACCTGGTCGCCGGTGCCGCGCCGGGCCGGGACGCTCTCGCCGGTGAGGCTGGACTCGTCGACGGCGAGGTCCGCGGCGTCGACGAGGACGCCGTCCGCGCTGAGCCGGTCCCCCGCCTCGACGACCATGAGGTCCCCGACGACGAGGTCGGCGGCGTCGACGGTCGTCCTGCGGCCGTCCCGGACGACGACGACCCGGGCCGGGAGCATCTCGCGCAGCCGGGCACCCGCCCGGTCCGCGCGCCACTCCTGGGCGAAGGCGAAGAACCCGTTGAGGACGACGACGACCGCGATCGCGACGGCGAGCTGCGGCATCCCCGCCACGGCCGCGAGCCCGGCGGCGCCCCAGAGCAGGAGGGCGAAGAAGTGCACCATCTGCCGCAGCAGCAGCCGCGCCGCGGACGGACCCCGGGCGACGGGCATGAGGTTCGGGCCGTCGGTCCGCAGCCGGAAGGCGGCCTCCGCAGAGGTGAGGCCGGGCATGCGTCCAGCCTTCTCCGAGGGTGCGGGACGGCGTGGGGTCCTACGTCCCCGCGAGGCGGAGCGGGCCGGTCAGGGGCGGATCAGCCCTCGAAGTAGCGGTCGATGTCGTCGGCGTCCGACAGGGCCGCACTGCTCTCGGCGACGGACTGCAGGTACGCGAGCGCCTGCTCCCGGCCCATGGACGACGTCGCGAGCGAGCCGGCGATCGAGGCGAGCGCGGTGGTGAACGCGAGGCGTGCGGTGTCGCTCTCCGAGGCCTCGGTGAGGATGAAGTGCATCGCCTCGTGGTCGCTGAGCACCTGGAACCGGATGAACGCGGCGGCGCGCTGGTTGGCCCGGGCAGCTTCGCGGCGCTCGATCGTGGACATGGGACCAGGCAACCCACTGCCGGGGCCGATGGCAAGCGGGCGCGACCCCGCCCCACCCGCTCGGGCGCTGCGCGATCGCCCGGGGAGAGCCACACCACGACGTTTCGCAGTCGTCAGGTGACGCTCTGAATATCGTTACGGATAGCCACAGAACCACCGCAACCCGTCTCCGCCGAATGGTCGATCTTCGCGTCAAGCCCCCCGGGAGCCGCCCTCCGCAGCCGTAGCGTCTGCTGCGCGGCGCCCTCGACGTCCCCCGTGTCGAGGGCGCCGCAACCATGTGCGGGCTACGGTCGACGGATGCTCGTCTGGATCAACGGTCCGTTCGGCGTCGGCAAGACGCAGACGGCGTTCGAGCTGCACCGGCGGCTACCCGGCAGCGTCGTCTGCGACCCCGAGGAGGTCGGCTACGGCCTGCACCGGGTGCTGCCTCCGGCGTTGCGCAGCGACTTCCAGGACCTGCGCGCGTGGCGGGACGGTGTCGTCGAGACGCTCGACCTCACGCTGCGGCACCACGACGGCGTCGTCCTGGCCCCGATGACGGTCACCGACCCGACGTACTTCGCGCAGACGGTCGGCCGGCTGCGCGACCTCGGGCACGACGTCCGGCACTTCAGCCTGCTCGCGCGCCGCGAGGTGGTCCTCGACCGGCTCGCCGAGCGCGGCCTCGGGCACGTGGCCCGCGCCGTCCTCGGCCGCGAGCGCCTGCTGCGCGGCGAGAGCTTCGCCGTCCGGCGGCTCGACGCCGCGCTGGACGCGCTGCGGGCGGAGATGTTCGCCGACCAGGTCGACACCGAGGCCGGCGGCGTCAGCGAGGTCGCCGACCGGATCGCGGCGTCGTGCGGGCTCGCGCTCCTGCCGAACACCGACGGCCGGGTCCGGGCCGCCGTGAGGCGGGCCGGGGTCGGGCTTCGGCACGTCCGGATCGGCTGACCGGGCGTCGGATCAGATCATCCGGACCGGTTGGCCCGTGACCGACGCGACGACCTCGAAGTCCTTGTCGGCGGTGAGCAGCGTAAGTCGCTCCCGTTCCGCGGTGGCGGCGACGAGGAGGTCGACCGGACCTGCGGAGCGGTGGTGCCCGGTCAGCGTGAGCGCCTCCTGCACCTCGGCCGCCCGCTCGAACCCGCCGTCCGCCATGGGGACCCAGCCGAAGACGCGCCGCAGGGTGCGCTGCTTGTCGAGGCGGTCGGCGAGGGAGCGCGCGGAGTAGAGGAACTCGAGCTCGACGGCCGGGCACACGCAGACGACGCCGGAGGTGAGGTGGTCGGCCCAGACGTCGCGCAGCGGCCTGGTGAGGATGCGGAACAGCGCGGACGTGTCGATGAGGAAGAGCGCGCGGCTCACCGCCGGTAGGTGGTCTCGTCGGCGATGAACTCGTCGAAGTCACCGCGGTCGGCCATCTCGCCGAGGTGCTCCAGGGCCCGCAGCCGGACCAGGCGTTCGCTGACCTCGCGCAGGGCGGCGTTGACGGTGTCCTTCTTGGTCTTCGTCCCCAGCACCTCGGCCGCGGCGGCGAGCGCCTCGTCGTCGATCTCGATGGGGGTCTTGGTCATCGCCATCGCGCGCCTCCTGACAGCTGGGGTTCCCTGGATATCCTAGACGCCTTTCCTCGATATCCGAAGTACCCTCGCGGCCGGCACTCCCGTGGCCGTCCCTGGCGGCGCAGTACCGTGGCGGGGTGTTCGTGCAGCGTGTGGAGATCGCCGTCCGCGACGGGCGGGAGTCGGCCTTCGAGGCCGCCCTGTGCGAGGTGCGCCAGCAGGTCTTCATGACCCGCGGCTTCCGCGACTTCACCGTCGCCCAGGGCGTGGAGGAGCCGGGCACCTACATGGTGCAGGTGCTCTGGGAGACCGCCGACGAGTTGCTCGAGTTCACCGGCTCGGGGCGCTTCGAACGCTGCTGGGCACCCGTCGAGCCGTTCCTCGCGCGGTCGCTGCGGGTCGACCACCTCGTCGAGCGGCACGGCCTCGGCCTGCAGGGGCCGGGCGTGCTGACGGACCTCGTCTGAGGTCCGTCAGCACTGCGGGCGGACGAGCCGGACTGTAAGCCGGATCCTGTGCCTCCGGCGGACCGGAGGCGGCGGCCATCCATCTCGGGGCGCCGTTGCCGACGCCCTCCAGCGACCTACCCGGGAGCTCGGGCGGGCAGCCCTCGGGCGCTCCCTGTTCGGTCTTGCTCCGGGTGGGGTTTACCGAGCCGCACCGGTCACCCGGCACGCTGGTGGTCTCTTACACCACCGTTTCACCCTTACCGGCCGGCTCGCGCCGCCCGGCGGTCTGTTCTCTGTGGCACTGTCCCGCGGGTCACCCCGGGTGGGTGTTACCCACCACCCTGCCCTTCGGAGTCCGGACTTTCCTCGGCGGTGACCTCACGGCCACCGACGCGACCGCCCGTCCGGCTCGTCCGCGGGCCAGCCTAGTGCCCGTCACCCCACCGGGACGACGCGCACCGACCCCGCCTCGACGTCCACGGCCTCGAGCCGCATCTTGAGCGCCGTCCCGACGGTGAGCGGCCCCTGCGCGCGGACGAGCACCGCCGGGTCGAGCAGCTGGACCTTGCCGCTCGCGCCGTCCTTGCCGACGTCGACCGCGACGGCGTCGAAGACCTCACCGACCCGGTCGGCGAGGACGGCGGCCTCGACGACGTCGACGCAGCGCCGCTCGAGCTCGCCCGCGAGCCGGTCGGACGCCGCCATCGCCTCGGGGAGCGCCGGCAGCGCCTCCCGGACCCAGCCGGGGACCTCGCCGCCGGACGCCACCGCGTGGCTCACGAGCAGGCCGAACCGGTCGACGAGCCGACGCAGCGGCGCGGTGACGTGCGCGTACGGCGCGGCGACCGCGGCGTGCGTTCGCACCGGCGGCTCGGTGCCGTCGAACGGCGTGTACCCGGCGCCGCGGAACAGCGCGCCGGCCTCGTGCATCGCCGCGAGGTGCGCGGGGACGTCCCGGTCGAGGCGGCGCAGGAACTCGCCGTACGGCTCGTCGCGGGTCCACGGGACGCCGAGCGCCGCGACCTGGCGCCGGTACCGCTCGACGGCGTGCGGCTCGGGGGCCGGCAGCGTGCGGAGCAGGCCGATGCCCGCACGGAGCATGAGGTCCGCGGCGGCCATCCCGGTCATGAGCGAGAGCTGGGCGTTCCAGTCCTCCGACGGCAGCGCGGGCCGCAGGACGACCCGGTAGCAGCCGTCCTGCGCGACGACGTCCTGCTCGGGCAGCGGCAGGCTCGCCCCGCCGCGGGCGCGCTCCTGGGCCTGGCGCGCCGTCCCGATCTCGCGCAGCAGCACCGCGAGCGCGGCGACCTCGTCGTCGGGCAACGACACGGGCGCCGCACCGGACGACGGGTGCGCGTCGGCCGCCGCCTGCACCTGGCCGTAGTCGAGCCGGGCCCGGGAGCGGACGACGGCCCGCACGAGGTCGAGGTGCTCGACCGCACCGTCGGGCGCGAGGTCGAAGCGCCAGACGAACGCGGGCCGGTCGACGTCCGGGAGCAGGCTCGCGGCGTCCTCGCTGAGCACCTCGGGGTGCAGCGGGGTGCGCCGGTCGGGGGCGTACAGGGTCTGCCCGCGCCGCCGTGCCTCGGCGTCGACGAGGCCGCCGGGCGCGAGGAACGCCGGGACGTCGGCGATCGCGTAGTCGACGTGCCAGCCGCCCCCGTCGCGCCGGGACAGCGCCATCGCCTGGTCGAGGTCCGTGGAGCCGACCGGGTCGACCGTCGCGAACGGGACGTCCCGCAGGTCGACCCGGCCGCCGCCGGCGCCGTCGCCGGTCGTCGCGGCGGCCGCGGCCGCCGCGTCGACGACCGGCCCGGGGAACGCGGCGGGCACCCCGAGGTCGTCGCGGATGCGCCCGAACCGCCGGGTCAGCGCGGCCACCGACGCGGCGTCGTCGCCACGGACCCTGATCGATCGACGAACCATGGCGGCACCCTACGCACTCATGCGCCGCCCGGCCGCACGACGTCGAGCGCCGTGCGGGTGCGTGCGAGCGCCCCGCGGACGGCGCCCGTCGAGCGGCCGAGCCGGGCCTCGACGTCGCGGAGCACCGGCAGGAACAGGGCACCGGCCCGCTGGTGGGCCCGGCGCCCCTCCCGGGTCAGCTCGACCCGGTACGAGCGGCCGTCGTCCGGGTGCGGCAGCCGGCGCACGTGCCCGCGCGCCTCGAACCGCCGGACGTAGCTCGACACGGTCGTCGGCGGGGCCGCCATCCACGACGCGAGCTCGCCCGGCGTCAGCGGCGCGGCGACGAGCACCGAGTAGACGGCGAACTCGTCGGCCGTCAGCCCGGCCGGGCGCAGGGCCTCGTCGAGCACCGACGTCGCAGCCCTCGAGGCCAGCCACAGGTCGAAGAGAACGTTGGTCCCCGATGCGTCGTCCGTCATGCCCTTGACGATATCTGCTGCGAACTCGTACTTTCTAGATACTACGAGATCGCATTACTTGGAGATCGCCATGACCCTCACGACCCCGACGACCGCGACGACCACGGGTGCGATGGCCGGCCGGGCGGCGACGCGTCCGCGCCTGTCCCGGCCCGCGGTCCTGCTGCCCGTCGCCGCCGCCTGGACCGCCCTGGCCGGTCTGCTCTTCGCGGGCACCGGGCGGTTCTCGCTCGCCGCCGTCGAGGCCGCGTGCGCGGGCCCGGCGCCGGACGTCACGTTCGCCCCCGCACCGGCCGCCGTCCGCGACTTCGCCCGCACCTGCGGCGCGCAGGGCCTGGCCGCGTACCGCGACCTGCAGGTCGTCGACCTGCTGTACCCCGCGGTCACCGCCCTCCTGCTCGCCGGCCTGGCCCTGCTGCTCGGCCGACGCGCCGGCGTCCGCCCCGCCCTGCTCACCCTCGCACCGGCCCTCGCGGCGGTCGGCGACTACACCGAGAACGTGGCGGCCTGGGCCCTCGTCCGGGCCGGCACCGCGGCCCCCGACTGGGTCGGCCCGGTCTTCCGCACGGGCTCGCTCGTCAAGAACGTCGCATCCTGGGCCGCCTGGACGTCGGTCCTGGCGCTGGCCGTCTGGGCGTTCGCCCGCTGGACGCTGCACCGGCGGCGGGCCGCCTGACCGCGCGCACGGGTCACCGCGGCGGGGGTCCGAGGATCTCGATGCGGTGCAGTGCGGCGGCGTGCCCGAGCGCCGCCGGGTCGACCGGGCCGGGCTCGGGCAGCCGCCGCTCGGCGGCGGGGACACCGACCGCGGCGGCGAAGTCCTCGAACCCGGCCGGGGTGGTGAGCTGCAGCGCCACGAGCGGGGCGTCGGCGCCGACCCGGAACGCGTGCGGCTCCCCCTTCGGCAGGAGCACGAAGTCCCCCGCCCCGGCGGCCAGCCTGCTGCCGGCGCAGAGGAACTCGGCCGCCCCGGAGAGCACGTAGAACATCTCGTCCTCGACGAGGTGCCGGTGCAGCGGCGGCGCGAAACCGGCCGGGTTGACGAAGTGGGCGACCGTGAGCGCACCGCCGGTCACCGCGCCGGTCGCCTTGAGCGTCACGAGGTTGTCGAGGAACCAGAGCGCCTCCCCCTCGTCGGGGCGGAGCAGGTAGGGGGACGCGGCGACGGCCGGCTCGGTCATGGCGGACCACTTTCACTAGATAATCAGTATGGTGAATAGGTGGCTAGTATGACGACGTGGCGATGGACGTCAAGCCCCCGGCCGACGGCGCACGGCGGCCCTACCGCTCGGCGGTGCGCGCCGAGTCCGCGCGGCGCACCCGCGCGGCCGTCGTCCGCGCCGCCCACGACCTCTTCCTCGAGCACGGGTACGGCGGCACCTCGCTCGCGGACGTCGCGCTCCGTGCCGGCGTCGCCCGCCCGACCGTCGTCGCGGCGTTCGGCACCAAACCCGCTCTGCTGAAACGGGTCCTCGACGAGGCGCTGGCCGGGGACGACGAGCCGGTGCCGGTCCGCGACCGGCCCTGGTTCGCCCCCGTCTGGGACGCCGGGACGGCTGCCGACGCGTTGCGCGCCTACGCGGACGTCTGCCTGCTCATCGGCCGGCGCGCCGGGCACGTCGTCGAGGTCGTCCGGCGGGCGACCGACTCCGCGCCCGAGGTCGCCGACCTCTGGGAGGGCTGGCTGCGCGGGCGGCGGGCCGGCGCCGCGATGGTCGTCGAGCGCGACGTCGTCAGCGCAGCGCTGCGCCCCGGGCTCACCCCGGCCACCGCCGCCGACGTGCTGTGGACCCTCAACGACCCGGACCTCTTCGTCGGCCTCGTCGAGCACCAGGGCTGGGCCGAGGAGGCCTTCCGGGAGTGGCTCGCCGACACGATGGCGCGGCTGCTGCTCGACGAACCGCAGCAGGCCCCGCAGCAGCACGCCGCGCGGCGCACCCGCCCGCGCCGTTAGTCTCCGGACCCGTGCTCATCCTCCTGCCGCCGTCGGAGTCGAAGAACCCGCCGCCGCGGCGCGGCAACCCCGTCGACCTGGCGAAGCTCTCCTTCCCCGCGCTGACGGCGCTGCGCGCCCAGGTGCTCGACGCCCTCGTCGAGACGAGCGGCCGGGACGACGCGTTCGCCCGGCTCGACGTCGGCCCGTCGCTGGCAGCCGAGGTCGAACGCAACACCCGGCTGCCCGAGCTGCCGGCCAGGCCCGCGCTCGAGGTCTACAACGGCGTCCTCTACGACGCGCTCGACGCGAAGACCCTCTCCCCCGCCGCCAGGCGACGTGCCGGCAGCCGGCTCGTCATCGTGTCGGGCCTGTGGGGCGCCGTCCGGCCGACCGACCGGATCCCCGCCTACCGCTGCAACGTCTGCGCCCGTCTGGTCGGCCTGGGCACCCTCGAGCCCGCCTGGCGCGAGGTGCTCCCCGCCGTCCTCGCCGAGGCCGCCGGCCCCAAGGGCGTCGTCGTCGACTGCCGGTCGTCCAGCTACCTGGCGATGGGCCGCGTCCCCGCGCTCGGCACCCGCACCGTCGAGGTCCGCGTGCTCCGTGACGAGGCGGGCAGGCGCAACGTCGTCAGCCACATGGCCAAGCACACCCGCGGCGAGGTCGCCCGGCACCTGCTCGAGTCCGGCGCCGACCCGCGGACCGTCGAGGGCCTCGCCGAGGCGCTCGCGGACCGCTGGGACGTCGAGCTGCACCGCCCGCCGAGGCCGGGTCGTCCCTGGACCGTGGACGTCGTCGTCCAGGGCTGAGGGAGGGCGCCGGAGGCCGGCCGTACCGTGGCCCCATGACGCCCGAGGAGTTCCGCGTGGCGGCGCACGCGCTCGTCGACTGGATCGCCGACCACCGCGCCCGCATCCCCGACCTGCCCGTGCAGGCGACGACGCGCCCCGGTGAGGTGGCGGCCGCGCTCCCGGCGCACGCACCCGAGACCCCCGAGGCGTTCGAGGCGGTCCTCGCCGACCTCGACCGGGTCGTCGTCCCGGGCATCACCCAGACCCAGCACCCGGCGTTCTTCGGCTGGTTCCCCTCGAACGCCTCGCTCGCGTCCGTCCTCGGGGACTTCGCGTCCTCGGGTGTCGCCGCCCTCGGCATCACGTGGCAGTCCGCGCCCGCGCTGACCGAGGTCGAGGAGGTCGTCACCGACTGGCTGCGCGACCTGACGGGTCTCTCGCCCGCCTGGAAGGGCGCGATCCACGACACGGCCTCCACGGCGTGCCTCGTCGCCCTGCTCGCCGCCCGGGAGCGCGCGACCGGCTACTGCGAGACCCGCGGCGGCCTGCAGGCCGAACCGGCGCCGCTCGTCGTCTACACCTCGCCGCACGCGCACTCCTCCGTCGCGAAGGCGGCCCTGCTCGCCGGGTTCGGCAAGGACAACCTGCGCCTCGTCGACGTCGACCCGGTGACGTACGCGATGCGCCCGGAGGCGCTCGCGACGGCGATGGCGGACGACGTCGCGGCGGGACGCCGTCCGGCCGCCGTCGTCGCCGCCGTCGGGACGACCGGCACGACCGCGACGGACCCGGTGCGCCCCGTCGTCGAGGTGGCGGCCGCCCACGGCGCCTGGGTGCACGTCGACGCCGCGATGGCGGGCTCGGCGCTCCTGCTGCCGGAGTGCCGGCACCTCGTCGACGGCGTCGAGGGCGCGGACTCGCTCTCGTGGAACCCGCACAAGTGGATGGGCACGATCCTCGACTGCTCGCTGCTCTACGTGCGCGACGTCGAGCACCTCGTGCGGGTCATGTCGACGAACCCGTCGTACCTGCGGTCGGCGGCTGACGGCGAGGTCACCCAGTACAAGGACTGGGGGGTCCCGCTCGGGCGCCGGTTCCGCGCGCTCAAGCTGTGGTTCCACCTGCGCCTGGACGGCGTCGACGCGATCCGGGCCCGGCTGCGGCGCGACCTCGCGAACGCGCAGTGGTTCGCCGGGCAGGTGCGCGCCGAGCCGGGCTGGCGGGTGCTCGCACCCGTCGACCTGCAGACGGTCTGCGTGCGGCACGAGCCCGACGGCCTCGCCGGTGACGCCCTCGACGCGCACACGCTCGCCTGGGCCGGGGCGGTCAACGACTCGGGGACCGCGTTCGTCACGCCGTCCCTGCTCGACGGCAGGTGGATGGTCCGGGTCTCGATCGGTGCGGAGGCGACCGAGCGGGCCGACGTCGCGGCGCTGTGGGACCTGCTCCGGAAGGAGGCGGCCCGGCGCGAAACGGCCCGGCACGGAGCATGACCCCGTGCCGGACCGCCCGCCCGGCGCGGCCGGGGCACCGGCCGGCCGGACGACGACCGGCTGCTCAGCCGGAGAGCGTCGGGACCCGGGCGGACGGCGGACCCGCGGCGCCGGGGCCGGCGGGGCGGCCGGTGCCGCGCACGCCGACGGCGAGGAGCACGACCCCGGCGGCGAGGCCGACGAGCCCCAGGACGATCAGCCCGAGCGCCGCGGCCCCGAGGGCCGGGAAGGTGGCCGCGACGTCCGCCCGGACGTCGACACCGGGCGACGAGTCGGCGTTGAGGACGACGATCGTCCAGTCGCCGCGCGACACGTCCCACGCCAGGGAGCGTCGCCCGGCGCCCGTCGCGGAGGCGACCCAGAAGGTCTGCGCGGCCGGTGCGGCCGGCGTCCCGTCACCGACGTGCTCGGCGTACGTGACCTGGTCGCCCCGGATGGTGCGCACCGTGGCGTAGGAGCTGCCGGTGAGGTAGCGGGTGACGTCCTGCGTCGGGGCGATCCCGACGAAGACCCGGTCCGCCGGATCCTGCGGCGTCACGCGGACCCGGACCGTGCCGAGCATGTGGGACAGCGCCCAGTCCGCGCCGCTCCCCTCGAGCAGCACGCTGTCCGTCGTCACCGCCGACCCGGCGGTCGCGAACGTGGCGTCACCCGAGGTGAGGTAGTCGCCGTCGCGGGCGAACCGGTCGGCGGCGCCGAGCGCGGCGCCCGTCAGCAGCGGCCCGGTGGAGAGCAGGGCGAGCAGGCTGCCGGCGACCACGAGTCCGACCCGGCCCGCGCCCCAGTCGCCCCCGGCGAGCGGCCGGCCGGCCGGAGCGGGCGGTGCCGGTTCGGCACCTCGCCCGGCGGTGCCGGGATCGGTGCCGCCGAGGTCGAGCCGGAACGGCGGGTACACGTCGGTCATGAGCGCGCTGTACGCGGCCACCCGGAGCACCCAGCGGTCGAGCCCGAGGACGATGTCGAAGAGCGGCTCCGGGTAGGAGCCCCGGACGAGCAGGACGACGCCCGCGACGAGCACGAGGATGCCGACGAGACCGCCGCTCCCCCAACGCCACGCGTCGTCGCGCTCGGACGACGCCACCCAGGCACCGCCGCCGACGAGGAGCCCGACGACGACGTAGTGCGGGATGGCGAGCAGCCACCACTTCACGAGGACGAGGCCGCGGGACAGCCGCGGCGGGTAGGCGACGTCGAACCGGGCCGGGTAGTCGGGGACGTCCGCGAGCGTGAACGGCGGGTACCGGTCGGTGCCGAGGGCACCGCTGCCGTAGTACGCGACGCGCCAGCCCCAGCGCATGACGCCGACGTTGAAGTCGAACACCGCGCGCGGGTACCGGCCGGTGAACAGGATCGAGAAGAAGGCCACGACGGTCATGACGCAGAACGCGACCCACAGGAACGCCAGGCAGATGTAGTGCGGGACGAGCAGGATCCACTTGACGAGCCACAGCCACCGCGACAGGTGGGGGTCGAGGGCCGCGTCCACGGTGACCGGGTAGGCCGGTGCGGAGGACATGGCGAATCACCACTTCTCTTTCGGGCGGCCTCCAGTCTTCCCGGTCCGGAACGCGATGGTTCGGGGCGTATGTCCTTGATCCCCGGCGGTCGGGACCCGCGCCTGCGCCCGCGGCGTCTCCGGCGTCCTTGACACTGCGTCCTGCCGATGCGTAGATGCCGCGACGCCGATGTCGTCCCCACCCCGAGGAGCGCCCCGTGGACCTTCCGTCCGGAGTCACGTCGCACACCGCGCAGACCGCGCGCCTGACCACGCACTGGATCGAGTCCGGGCCGCAGGACGGCGTCCCCGTGGTGCTCGTGCACGGCAACCTCTCGACGGGGCGGTTCTACGAGCACGTCCTCCCGGGCGCGCCGGGCCGGTTCCGTTTCATCGCCCCGGACATGCGGGGCTTCGGGGACAGCGAGAAGGCCGACCTCGACGCGACCCGCGGGCTGCGCGACTGGTCGGACGACGTCAAGGCGCTCGTCGACCACCTCGGCATCACCGCCCCGATCCACCTCGCGGGCTGGTCGACCGGCGGCGCGGCGATCTCGCACTACGCCCTGGACCACGGCGGCGTCGCCTCGCTGACGTACATCGACCCGGTGTCCCCGTACGGGTTCGGCGGCGTCCACCGGGACGGCACGCCGTCCTTCCCGGACCACGCCGGCTCCGGCGGCGGCACCGGCAGCCCGGACTTCGTCGCCCGCCTGCGCGACGGCGACCGCGGCACCGACTCGCCGTTCTCGCCGCGCAACGTCATGCGGACGTCGTACTGGGCGAGCACCCACACCGTCGACCCCGAGCGCGAGGACATGCTCGTCGACGAGGTCCTCAAGTCGCTCATCGGCGACGGCGGCTACCCCGGCGACACGACGACGTCGGAGAACTGGCCGGGCGTCGCGCCGGGCACCAAGGGCATCCTCAACGCCCTGTCCCCCAAGTACTGCAACTGGTCCTCGATCGTCGACCTCGACCCGAAGCCGCCGATCCTGTGGACCCACGGCGAGGCCGACATCGTCGTCGCCGACGGCTCCGCGTGGGAGATGGGCACCCTCGGCGCGGCCGGGCACGTCCCCGGCTGGCCGGGCGCCGACGTCATGCCGCCGCAGCTCATGGTCACCCAGCTCCGCGACGTCTTCACCGCTTACGCCGACAAGGGCGGCTCGGTGCGGATGGAGATCATCCCCGGCTCCGGCCACGGCCCGGTGTTCGACAACGAGGCCGTCTGGACCGAGATGTTCTTCACGCACCTGGAGGCGGCCGCCGGCTGACCGGGGTCAGAACAGCTCGAGCTGGTCCTCGCACGCGGCGACCGGGCGGCCGCGACGCCGTCCGGTCGCGGCGGCCGTGAGGTCGACGGTCGCCACCGCGGCCCGAGCTGCCTGCTCGACGGCCTGGCCGACCGCGCGCGCGGTCGCCTCCCGCAGGTCGGCGAGCTCGGCGAGCGTCGGCACCACCCGCACCTCCCACGGCGCGGGCTCCTCCGCGAGGCGCAGCGCCTTGGGCACGGTGTCGTAGCCGTTCGGCGCCCACGGCGGCGGTTCGCCGCCGACGAGCGCCCAGAGCGAGCGGCCGAGCCGGATCCCGCGCGCCCGCAGCGCCGCGATGAGCCGGGACGGCTCGAGCGGCAGCCGCAGCTCGTCGAGGTCGGGCAGCGGCAGGTCGTCGTGCATCGTCATGAGGTGCCGGTTGAGCTCGACGACGTCCCGGGTGTCCGGGTCCGCGAGGGCGGCGGCGCAGGCGGCCCCGACGACCGCCTCGACCTCCGCGGCGCGGTCGTCGTCCAACGCGTGCAGCGCGGCGTCGAGCGACCCGAAGGCGCCGAGCAGCCGGGCGGCCGTCTTCTCGCCGATCCCCGCGACGCCCGGCAGGTTGTCGCTCGGGTCGCCGCGCAGCGCTGCGAGGTCGCGGTAGTGCGCGGGCAGCACCCCGTAGGCGGTGCGGACCTGGGTCGGGGTGACGAGCGACCCGGCCTCGACACCGCCGTCGCCCACGCGCAGCACGGACGTCGTGTCGTCGACGAGGGCGAAGGTGTCCCGGTCGCTCGTCACGAGCACGCTGCGCCAGCCGGCCTCCCGGGCCAGGGCCGCCCCGGACGCCATGACGTCGTCCCCCTCGTAGCCGCGCACGCACGCGAACGGCACCCCGGCCGCACCGAGCAGGTCCGGCGCGAGGTCGAGCTGGACCTGCAGGTCGTGGTCCTTCTCCGGGCGGTGCGCCTTGTAGGCCGCGTGCCGGCCGGCCCGGACCGACTGCTCGTGCGAGTCGAGGGCGACGAGGACGGCGTCCGGCCGCAGCCGTGCGGCGGCCTGGGCGAGCGCCGTGACGAGGCCGCGCAGCGCCCACGTCGGGCGGCCGAGCGCGTCCCGCTCGTCGTCGCCCGCCATGCCGTGGTACGCCCGGTGGAGCAGGCCGTCGCCGTCGAGGACGACGAGCAGCGGCGGCTCCGACGGCGTGCGCCCGGGCGACGCGGCGGAGGAGGCGCCCCGCTGCGCCCCCCGTACCGTCTGCGCCGTCACGGGTCCCAGCATCCCCCGAGAGGGCCCTGCAGAGGAAGCGGATCGTTCGAACAGGTGTCCAGCGTGTCGCGCCGCCTCGGGCAGGGCCCGTGCCTCAGCCGCCGGCGCCCCGCCCGAGCCGCACCGCGATGCCGTCGAGCACGATCCCGAGCCCGATCTCGAAGAGCGCGTCGAGGTCGAACTCGCTGTCGTCCGTGACGTCTGCGGCCCGGGTCAGGCGCGGGAAGCGCTCACCCGCGCGGCCCGCCGCAGCGGCGAACGCGGCCTCGCGCTGCGCCATCCACTCCGCCGCCGACATCCCGGTGTGCTGCTCGTCCTCGAGCTCGGTCTCCAGCTTCGCGCCCATCCCGTGGACGAAGCCCGCGACCGTCATCGCGAGCTGGAGCTGCTCGGTCGGGCCGACGCCCTCGTCGTCGAGCACGGCCATGAGCCACTCCGTCCACCGCATGCCCTCCGGTGCGAGCACCGGCCGGGTGAACGACATCGTCCCGGCGAGCCAGGGGTGCCGCCGGTGCAGGCCCCACTGCAACCGGGCGGCGTGCTCGAGCGCGGCACGCCAGCCCGCGGGCGGTCGCCGCGGCAGCGTGGTCTCCCCGAAGACCCGGTCGGTCATCAGCGTCACGAGCCGGTCCTTGCTCGGCACGAAGCGGTAGACCGCCATCGTCGGCAGCCCGAGCTCGCTGGCGATCCGGCGGATGGACATCGCCGTCATGCCCTCGGTGTCGGCGATGCGGACGGCGGTCGCCACGACCTCGGTGACCGTCACCCCGGGCGGCGGGCCGGAGCCGGGGCGGCCGCCCGGGCTCCGGCNACCTGATGGACAGACCGCCGTACCTGCGGATCCCGGACGCCGTCCGCGACCCGGGTGCCGACGCCCGGGACGACGACGGTGAGCCCTCGCTCGCGCAGCTCCGCGAGGGCCCGGGTGGCGGTCGCCAGGGCGACGCCGTGCTCGTCCCGCAGCCGGCGGGCGGAGGGCACGTCGTCGCCCGGCCGGAGCGTCCCGTCCTCGACGAGTGCCGCGACGGCGTCCGCGATCCGCAGGTACGGCGGTCTGTCCATCAGGTGCCCCACCCCTTCCCGAGCGTCCTAGGACACCCCACCGGTGTCCTACCCCGCGGACCTGGAACACGTTGAGCCCGCATGGTGACACTCCTACTGTCTCACCGTCCGTACACCGTACAGAAACGGCCGCACGCGTGGCCGGGAAGGAGCGCCATGACCGACCGTCCGGCCGTCGAGGCCGTCGGGCTCCGCAAGGCCTACGGCGACGACCACGCGCTCGCGGGTCTCGACCTCGTCGTCGGGGCCGGCACCGTCTGCGCCCTCCTCGGCCCCAACGGCGCCGGCAAGACGACGACCGTCCGGGTGCTCGCCACCCTCCTCGTCCCCGACGCGGGCACGGCCCGGGTCGCGGGCTTCGACGTGGTCCGCGAGCGTCACGAGGTCCGCCGCAGGCTCAGCCTCACCGGGCAGTCCACCGCCGTCGACGACGCCCTCACCGCGCAGGAGAACCTCCGCGTCGTCGCCCGGCTCGCCGGGCTGACCCGTCGCGCCGCCCGGGCTCGGACGGCGGACCTGCTCGACCTCGTCGACCTGGCGGACGTGGCCGGTCGTCGGGTCGCGACGTTCTCGGGCGGCATGCGCCGCCGCCTCGACCTCGCGCTCGGCCTCGTCACCGTGCCCGCCGTGATGCTCCTCGACGAGCCGACGACGGGGCTCGACCCGCGCAGCCGCCAGCAGCTGTGGCAGGTGGTCGCGGCGCTCGCGGCGGGCGGGACGGCCGTCCTGCTCACGACCCAGTACCTCGACGAGGCCGACCGGCTCGCGGACCAGGTGGTCGTCGTCGACGGCGGCCGGGTCGTCGCGCAGGGGTCGCCCGCCGCGCTCAAGGAACGGGTCGCGGCGCGGCGGCTCGAGGTCGTCCTCACCGACGCGGCGTCCCGGGCGGACGCCGTGCGCCGGCTCGGCGACCGGGTGCTCGCCGTCGACCCGGCCCGGGACGCCGTGAGCGTCGCCGTCGCCGACGCCACCGAGGTCCGCGCGGTGCTCGACCTCGTCGACCCCGACCGCACGACCGTGCGCGACCTCGCGCTCCGAGGGGCGTCGCTCGACGACGTCTTCCTCGCCCTCACCGGCCACGCCACCCCCACCAAGGAGCCGTCTCGTGCCTGACACCGCCGTCCTCGCCGTCACCCCCCGCACGACCCACGCACCCGCCGGCCCGCGTTCCGCCGCGACCGCGACCACCCAGGTCGTCGTCCTGACGGCGCGCTGCGCACGGCTGGCGGTCCGGCACGTCGACGGCCTCGTCACGGCCCTCGTCCTGCCGGTGGTCATCCTCGCCGTCTTCGTCTGGCTGTTCGGCGGCGCGGTGCGCGCGGACGGCCGCTACGTCGACGACGTCGTGCCGGGGATCGTCGCGATCTGCGCCGGCTTCGGCGCCGGCACGACCGCCGTGAGCGTCTGCCAGGACCTCGTCGGCGGCACCGTGGACCGGTTGCGGACGCTCGACGTCGGCGGCCCGGCCCTGCTCGCCGCGCACGTCGGCGTCGCCGTCGCGCGCAACCTCGTCTCGTCGGTCCTCGTCGTCGTCGTCGCGCTCGCCCTGGGCTTCCGCCCGCACGCCGGGGCCGCGGGCTGGTTCGTGGCCGCCCTCGTCGTCACCGCGTACCTCACGGCGATCACCTGGGTCGCGGCCTGCCTCGGGATGCTCGCGCGCTCCGCGGAAGGCGCGGGCGGCGCGACGATGGGTCTGATGTTCTTCGCCTACCCCAGCAGCGCGGTCGTCCCGGTGGACACGCTGCCCGCGTGGCTGCAGGGCTTCGCCGGGCACCAGCCGGTGACCCCGGTCGTCGACGGTCTCCGGGCCCTCCTGCACGGGACGCCGCCGTCCGAGGTCGCCGGGACCGTCGGGACGGCGTTCGCGTGGTGCGCCGCGATCGTCGCCGTGGCGGTCCTCGCGGCGGCGGTGCTGTTCCGCCGCCGCACGGCCTGACGCCGCCCGCCGGGCCGGCGGGCTCAGGACGCCGCGGCGTCCGGCCTGCCGGCGCGGGCCTGGGCCGCCTCGAGCGCCTTGTGGAGCATGACGAGGATCGCGTCGCGCACCGAGAGGAACTTGCGCGCGTCCATCTCGACGATCGGCACCTTGGGGTCGATCGCGAGCGCCCACCGGATCGTGTCGACGTCGTGCTCGTGGCCGCCGTCGAACCGGTTGACGCCGACGACGAACGGCAGGCCCATCCGCTCGAAGTAGTCGACCGCGGCGAAGCAGTCGTCGAGCCGGCGGTCGTCGACGAGGACGAGCGCGCCGAGGGCGCCCTTGGCGAGGTCGTTCCACATGAAGCCGAAACGGTCCTGGCCGGGCGTCCCGAAGATGTACAGCTTGAGGCTGTCGTCGATGGTGATGCGGCCGAAGTCCATGGCCACGGTCGTCGTCGTCTTGCCGGGCACGAGGGCGTTGTCGTCCACCCCGATGCCGGCGGACGTCATCCGTGCCTCGGTCGTGAGCGGCGCGATCTCGGACACCGTCGCGACGGTCGTCGTCTTCCCGACGCCGAACCCGCCCGCGACGAGGATCTTCACGGGCACGGGCGGCGTGCGTCGCGGCTCGGTCGCGACCGGGCCGGTCTCAGGAGAGCTGTCGGAGGCCATCGATCACCCTCAGGATCGTGTGGACGTCGTCGGTGAGCCCGACGCCGGGTTCGAACGTCGTGACGTGCCCGGAGCGCGTGAGGTCCCTCAGGAGGACCTGCGCGACGCCGAGCTGGAGGCGCAGCCGCGCCGAGACCTCGGCGACGGCGAGCGGTTCGACGCAGAGGTCGACGATGTCGCGGTACTCGAAGGACAGCTCGTCCGCCGAGGCCTGGCCGAGCTTGGTCGTCACGACCTGGGCCTCGACGGCGAGATCGGTCTCCTCGGCCGTGCGGCCGCGGGTGACGACGAACGGCCGGACGGCGGTCGCCGCGTCCTCGTCGGGCACCGACGCCACCGACGGCGCTGCCGGCGGCCGCGGCCGGGCGGTCCGGTCGAGGAACGGCCGGACCGACCAGATGCCGCCGACGTCGTCCTCGCCCGGGTGGTCCCGGTCGTGGTCGTCGGTCACGCGCCCACCGAGTTCTTCAGCTCCTCGATGAGCCGCGGGCTGAGGATCGCGTTGGTGCGGTTGATGAACAGCGCCATCTCGTAGGCGACGGTGCCGAGCGAGGCGGTGCGCTCGGCGACGACGCCGAGGAGCGCCCCGGCCCCCATCGCCATGATGACGACGTAGCCGCCGTCCGCGTCGACGATGACCTTGTTGAGCGCCCCGAGGCCGTAGCTGAGGCCCGCGCCCGCCGCCAGGCTCACCATGCCCGAGACGATCGCCGCGAGCCGGTCGCTGCTCGCGTGGTCGGCCTCCCCCGCGGCGGCCATGAGCAGGCCGTCCGCCGAGACCGCGATGACGTCGACGACGCCCGACGTCTCGTCGGCGAACTTGTCGAGGAGCCAGGTGAAGTCCTGAGCGGCCTCGCTGAGGTGGAAGGTCTCGGTCATCGGAGCTCTCGGCTCTCGGGGTCGGTTTCGGTGCTCGTGTCGCTGCCGGTGCTCGCGGCGGTGCTCGCGGCGGTGCCGGCGGCGGTGCCGGCGTCCGCGTCCGCCTCCGCCGTGGCGAGGACGTCGTCCACCCGGGCCATCGCGGTCTCGAGGTCGTCGGCCCAGGCGAGCACCTCCTCCGGGCGTTCCGGCGTGGCCGCGACGGCCTTCGGGGTGCGGGGCACGGCGCGGGCCTCGAGGCTCTCCCGCTCGGTCTCCTCGAGCGCCGCCAGGGCCTGGCCCGGGCGCCGCCGGACGAGGCCCGGGCCGGCTCCCCCGGTCGCGGCGTCGGCGTCGGCCGGGCTCCCGGTCCCTGCCTCCGGACCGGCTGCGGCGGCCGGCACGGTGTCCGGCAGCGCCGCGGCCCGCGCCCGGGCCTGCTGCGCGAGCGCGTCGCCCACGCGCAGCGGCTCCTGGGCGGCGGCGTCCCGCTCGGCCTCGCGGCGGCGGGTCCGGACGGTGCGCTCCGGCGGTGCGAGGAGCGCCTGGTTGACGGCCTCGCCGACCCCGTCGAGCGCCGCCCGGACCTCGTCGGCGTCGACGCTGCTCGGGCTGGCGACGGCGGCCGGGGTCGTGTCGAACGCCTCCAGCGCGCGCCCCGGCACCCGGCGACGGACCCCTGCCGGGCCGGGTTCGGCGGCTCCGGAGGGTGCGGCCGGTGCCGGCGGTGCGGCCGGCACGCCCCGGCCCGGGACGCCGTACCGCGCGTCCCGCTGCTCCTGCGCGGCCCGCTCGACGGCGGCCTCGAGCTCGTCGACGTCGCTGCGGACCCGGTCGGCGTCCGGCCCCGTCGCCCGCGCGGCCGGGGCCGGGGCCGCGACGTCGCCCCGGGCGAAGTGCGCCCCGGGCACCCGCCGCGGCACCCCGGTGACCTCGACCGCACCGCCCTCGCGGGTCGGCGGCGGCATGTCGATCGGCGGTCCCACGGGCGGTCCGACGGGCGGGGCCGCGGGCGGCCCCACGGGCGGCGGCGCGAGCACGGTCGCCGCCGGGGTGGCGTCGGCGACGGGCACGGGGACGCGCTCGGTCTGGGGCCGCTGCTGCCGGGAGCGCCGGGACTCCACCTGGGCCGGGGGCAGCACCGGAGCGTCGACGAGCAGGGCCGGCGGGAGCGTGACGACCGCGGTGACGCCCTGGTCGGCGGTCGGCTCGAGCCGGACGTCGAGGCCGTGCCGGCGCGCGATCCGGCCGACGACGAACAGGCCCAGGACGTCGGTCGGCGCCAGGTCGAGACGCTCGCGCTCCTTGAGCCGGGCGTTCTCGACGGCGAACCGGTCCGGTGCCATGCCGAGGCCGTGGTCGACGACGGAGAGCACGCACACGCCGTCCGCCGAGCGCTCGGCGGTGACCTCGACCGTGCTCGACGGCGGCGAGAAGAGGACGGCGTTCTCCATGAGCTCGGCGAGCAGGAGGACGAGGTCGGACGCCGCGCCCGGCGCGAGGAACACCGCCGGCAGCCGGCCGATCATGACCCGCTGGTACTCCTCGACGGTGCCGAGGGCGCCGCGGACGGCGTCCGCGATGGCGACCGGCCGGCCCTCCCCCGCGCTCTCGGTCGAGCCGGAGAGCACGACGAGGCTGGAGGCGTTGCGGCGCAACCGGGTCGAGACGTGGTCGAGCCGGTAGAGCATCGCGAGCGTGTCCGGGTCGTCCTCGGCACGCTCGAGCCGGTCGATGAGGGCGAGCTGGCGTCCGACGAGGTTGGAGGTGCGCCGTCCGACGCCCGCGAACATCGTGGCGACGTTGCGGCGGCTCACGACCTGGCGCTGCAGGAGCAGGGCCGCGCTGGCCTGGACCCGGTTGAACGCCTCGGCGAGCTCGCCGATCTCGTCGTCGGTGCCGACCTCGACGGCGGCGAGCCGCGGTGTGACGTCCTGCGCGTCGTCCTCGTCGGCGACCCGCAGGAGCTCGGCCTGGGCGAGGTCGGCGACCCGGCCGGCGGCGCCGGTGAGGCGGCGCAGCGGCCGGGAGACGGAACGTCCGACGACGACGGTCAGGGCGACGACGAGGAGGAACAGCACGACGACGACGAGCGCGACGACGCTCACCGCGAGCGTGGCCGCGGACGCCGCGTCGCCGGCGGTGACGGCGACCTCCTGGGCGACCCGGGTCTCGACGAGCTGGCGGGCCGCGTTCTCCGACCGGACGGCGCCGTACACCTCGACGGCGACCCGGTCGGCGACCCGGTCGGAGCCGGCCCGCTCGAGCGCAGCGCGGGAGGCCGCGAGCCGCTCGCCGCTCGGGCCGCCGGTCGCCTGGCCGAAGAGCTCGGCGACGGCGCCCGGGGCGAGCCGGGCGAACTGGCTGCCGAGGGCCGTGGCCGAGGCCGAGGCGTCCCGGGCGGCCGCGAGGGCCTCCGCACGCCGTGCGCCGGTCGAGGTCGCCGCGACGAGCACGAAGACGCCGGACCGGGCCGACGCCTCGTCGGCCCGCAGCAGCGTGTCGAGGGCGGTGAGCCGGCCGGCCCCCTCCCCGGTCGCGGTCGTGAGGCCGAGACCGTCGACGACGGACCCGACGGCCTCGGAGGTCGCCGCGACGACGGCGTCCTGGGTCGCCTCCCGGGCCAGGACGCGCCGGCCGAGCTCCCCGACGGGTGCGAGACCGTCGAGCCGGGCCGCCAGGTCGGTCGCACCGGCGGCCCGGGCCTGCTGCGCGAGCGCGACGCGGCGGGACTCGACGTCGGCGACGGCGAGCGTGAGCTCGGCGGGCGCGGCGTCCGGCACCGAGAGGTAGGCGACGGCGAGCAGGCGCACGGACTGCAGCCTCTCGACGAGGACGCCCGCGTCCCGTGCGAGGGCGGCCGTCCCGGCCGTCGCCCCCGCGGAGCGGGCGACGTCGAGACGTCCGGCGAGCAGCGGCACGAGCAGCAGCGCGACCGCGACGAGCGGGACGACGACGAGCAGCGTGAGCTTCTCGCGGACCTGGAGGCGGTTGAGCATCAGACGGCGTCCCGGCTGCTGGACAGCGCCCGTCCGGAGCGGACGAGGCGGCGCCCGGCGAGGAGCTCCTCGGCCTCCAGGACGAGGTCGTCGACGACCCCGGCGTCGTCGGTGTCCTCCGGCACCGGGGCGTCGTCCGTCTCCTCGTGGCGGCGGCGCGGGCCGGCGGCGACCCAGGCGGCGGCGAGGACGCCCACGGCGGCGAGCACGGCGAGGAGGACGGCGATCCGGTACTGCCGCGTGAGCGCGTCGATCCGGGTCCCCAGCAGTGCGTCGATCTCCCCGGTCGCCGAGGCCGCGAGCGAGACCGCGGCGTCCCGGACCTGGACCCGGGCGGTCTGGTCCTGCGCGACGCCCGCCGACCCGAGCTCGACACCGAGGGCGTCACCGGGGGGCGCGAGCGTGTTCGAGGCGTCCCGGAGCCGGTCGAGCCGGTTGAGGAGCGCCGGGCCGAGCGTGCGGCTGCGGGTGGCGCCGAAGGCGACGCGCAGGCTGCGGTCGAGCGCGGCGGCCTCGTTCGCGAACTCGGAGCGGACCCGCTCGCCGGCGCCCGCCGCCGCACGCTGCGCCTCGGTGAGGCCGGGGGCGTCGTGCTCCGCCGCGCCGGAGAGCCGGGTGAGGTCGGCCACCCGGCCCGACAGGGCGATGACCCGGGGCAGGCGGGTGATCGCGGCGTCGATGACGTAGTACGTGTCGAGCTCGGGGTCGAGGATGAGGTTCGACGAGTCGCCGACGGCCGCGGTGAGGGCGAGCTCGAGGTCGACGACCTGGCCCCATGCGTCGTAGGCGGCCGCACCGGTCGGGCCCTGGTCGAGGACGGCGTCGAGCGCGACGCCGACGTCGTCCCACCGCTTGCTCGTGCCGAGGGCGTTCCCGAGCCGGGCGTCGACGGCCTCGACCGCGGTCCGTGCCTCGGTGAGCCGGCCGGTGTCGACGGTCCGGCCCGCGACCGCGGCGCTCTGGCCGTCGGCGGTGGCGGCGACGAGGCGGACGAGCGCCCGCGCGTACGTGACGCCGTCCCGCTCGTCGCGGGCGAAGGTGAGGTCGGCGGTCTGCCGCTGGGCGAAGAGCGCGAGCGTCACGACGTACGGGACGAGCACCGCGACGGCGGCGAGGCCCGCCGCGACCCGGCGGCGCACCCGCCGACCCTGCGGGCGGGGCTCGGGACGTGAGGTCCCGGGACGAGAGGTCTCAGGACGAGAGGTCTCAGGACGAGACATGGACGGGTCCCCCGTTCCGGTCGTTGCCCGCACCGGCCGGTGCGGCGGACGTCGTGGTGGTGCTGTCGAGGTCGTACGCGGACTCGCCGTGGACGGCGAGGTCGAGGCCCTTGCGCTCCTGGCCGACCGGCACGCGGTTGCCGACGAAGCGGTCGATGACCCGGCCGATGCCGTAGGTCGCGGCGAAGGAGTACGTGGTCACGACGACGAGCCCGGCCGCCTGCGCCAGCAGGAGGTCGTAGCCACCGCCGTAGAAGAGGCCGTTGCCGGCGTGGGTGCTCACGCTCTCCGTCGCGAGCACCCCGACGGCGAGGCTGCCGAGGGCTCCGCCGACGAGGTGCACGCCGACGACGTCGAGGGAGTCGTCGAGCCGGAACCACAGCTTGAGCGACACCGCGAAGGCGCACACGACGCCGGCGAGCAGCCCGACGACGGTCGCGCTCAGCGGGGTCACGTAACCGGCCGCCGGCGTGATCGCGACGAGGCCGGCGACCGCGCCCGAGGCCGCACCGAGGGTCGTCGACTTGCCGTACCGCAGCCGCTCCACCCCGACCCAGGCCGCGAGGGCGGCGCACGCGGCGACGTGGGTGTTGACGATCGCGGTGACGGCGACGCCGTCCGCGCGCAGCGCCGAACCGCCGTTGAAGCCGAACCAGCCGAACCACAGCAGGGAGGCCCCGAGCAGCACGATCGGCAGGTTGTGCGGGCGCATCGGCTCCCGGAGCCAGCCGGTGCGGCGGCCGAGCACCAGCGCCATCGCGAGCCCGGCGGCGCCGGCGTTCACGTGGACGACGAGCCCGCCGGCGAAGTCCCGGACGCCGAGCCGGGCCGCCCAGCCGTCCGGCGAGAAGACCCAGTGCGCGACCGGTGCGTAGACGAGCACCGTCCACACGACGACGAAGAGCGTGAAGGAGCGGAAGCGCCAGCGGTCGGCGGTCGCACCGGTCACGAGGGCCGGGGTGATGACGGCGAACATCATCTGGAACGCCGCGAAGAGCAGCGGCGGGATGACGAGGGCGTCGGCCCCGGTGAAGCCGGGCACCGGCTCGTCCATGTTCGTCAGCCCGGCGAACCGCAGGTCGCCGACGAGGCCGTTGCCCGCGCCGAACGCGAGGCTGTAGCCGACGAGCAGCCACACGAGGCTCACGGCGGCCATCGCCATGAGGCCCTGCATGAGCATGCCGAGCACGTGCTTGGCGCGGACCATCCCGCTGTAGAAGAACGCCACACCGGGGGTCATGAGCATCACCAGCGCGGTGGCGACGATGACCCACGCGGTCGCGCCGGTGTCGACGCTCCCCCCGGTTCCCGTGGTGGCGGCCACGAAGACACTCATTGGACGGACCTCTGCTCGATCCCCGTCACGCCCCGGGCGGGGGGCGTGATCGAGGTCAAGTCTCAGAGCCCGATGGGAGCGATCACATCGAAAATGACGATGTTACCGACCAGTAACGACCGTTCGCGCCAGGATGATCACCGAGCGTGGTCACCTCGGCGACGACGTGTCGATCATGCCTGCACGCAACGTCACCTGTTCAGAGTCTGTTCAGACCGTCGTCGTGCCGTCCGGGGCGTCCGGGTGCTCTCACAGCGCGCCGAGGGCCTGGTCCAGGTCGGCGACGAGGTCGGCGACGTCCTCGAGCCCGACCGAGACGCGCACCGTCGAGTCGGTGATCCCGGCGGCCGCGCGGGCCTCGCGGGTCATCCGCCGGTGCGTCGTCGTCGCGGGGTGGGTGACGAGCGACTTCGCGTCGCCGAGGTTGTTCGAGATGTCGACGATCCGCAGGGCGTCGAGGACGGCGAACGCGGTGTCCTTGGCGGCACCCTCCCCCGGGCCGGCCGGGTCGACGTCGAACGTCACGACGGTGCCGCCGGCCCGCATCTGCCGCTTCGCGAGGTCGTGCTGCGGGTGCGACGGCAGGAACGGGTAGCGCACCGAGCGCACCCGCGGGTGGGCGTCGAGGTGCTCGGCGACGGTCAGCGCGGACGAGCACTGGCGGTCGACCCGCAGGCCCATCGTCTCCAGGCCCTTGAGGAGCACCCACGCGGTGAACGGGGACATCGACGGGCCGGTGTGCCGCATGAGCGTCTCGACCCCGCCGCGGATGTACTCCCGGTCGCCGAGGATCGCGCCGCCGAGCACCCGCCCCTGGCCGTCGATGTGCTTGGTCGCCGAGTAGACGACGACGTCCGCCCCGAGGTCGAGCGGCTTCTGCAGCAGCGGGGTCGCGAAGACGTTGTCCACCACCACCTTCGCCCCTGCGGCGTGCGCGAGCTCGCAGACGGCGGCGACGTCGACGAGGTCCTGCATCGGGTTGCTCGGGGACTCGAAGAAGACCGCCTGGGCGGGCGTGGAGAGCGCCTGCGCCCACTGGTCGAGGTCGTGCCCGTCGACGAAGTCGCAGGTGATCCCCCACCGCGGGAGCAGCTCGTCGAGGATGACGAAGCAGGAGCCGAACAGCGCCCGCGCCGCGACGACCCGGTCACCGGCCTTGAGGAACGCGATGAGCGAGTTGAAGACCGCGGCCATGCCGGTCGCCGTCGCGAAGCAGTCGTCCGCACCCTCGAGCAGCCGCAGCCGCTCCTCGAACACGGAGATCGTCGGGTTGCCGTAGCGCGAGTACATGTAGTGGTCGACGTCGCCGGCGAAGGCCCCCTCGGCCTGGGCCGCGTCGGCGTAGACGTACCCCTGGGTGAGGAAGACCGCCTCGGAGACCTCGTCGAAGCTCGACCGGGCGACCCCGCCGCGGACGGCGAGGGTGTCCGGCCGCCAGGTCGCGAGCTCGGCCGCGGTCGGCCCCTGCCGGGGGCCGTCGGTGCCGAGCCGTCCGCCCTCGCGCGCGCTCACCCCTGCCGCCAGGGCAGGCCCGCGGCCTTCCAGCCCGCCGACGTGCCGCGGTGCCCGGCGGCGTCGGTCGGCCCCTCGAAGCCGTCGGTGACGTTGTAGGCGTTCGCCCAGCCCGCGGCGGTCGCGGCCTCGGCCGCCGCGACCGAGCGCACCCCGGACCGGCAGAGGAAGAGCACGTGCGTGTCCTGGCCGACGCCCTCCGCCTCGAGCTGCTCGAGGAAGGCCGGGTTCCGCGCGCCGTCCGGGAACGAGACCCACTCGATCCGGACGAGCTCGCGCCCGATGCCCGACAGGTCCGGGACCCCCACGTACGACCACTCGGCAGCGGTCCGCACGTCGACGAGGACGGCGTCGCCGTCCGCGACGCGACGATAGGCGTCGGTGGGGCTCAGGTCGCCCGCGTAGGGCATGGCTCGGTCCTCCGGGCAGCGCTGGGGGTGTCAGGAGGAGCCTCTCACGGCAGCCCGGGCAGGGCGCCGCGCGCCCCGAGCGCGACCCACAGGTCGGCGCGGACGGCGGCGTCGTCGAGGTCCGCCCCGAGCAGCTTCCCTGCGCGGCGCAGCCGCTCGCGCAGCGTGTGCCGGTGGACGCCGAGCGCCTCGGCCGCCGTCCCGGTCTCGCCGTTGCGGACGAGCCAGGTGCCGAGCGCCTCGACGAGCAGCGCCTCCTCGGCGGGCCCGGCCTCGCGCAGCGGGCGCAGCAGGGCGTCCGCGAAGGCGAGCGCCGCGGCGGGGTCGACGAGGTCGCGAAGCGAGAGCGTCGCCTCCTCGGCACGGAGCACGCCGGCCCGCGACCGCGCGGCCAGCGAGGCCGCCTGACGGGCGGCGTCCGCGACCGCCTCGACCGGCGTCGGCCGGCTCACCCCGCCGCGCAGCCCCGCGACGGCCGCCAGCGCGACGAGGACCTCGTCCGCGTCGTGCTCGGCGGTCACGAGCAGGGTGCCGCGCGGACCCGTCGCACCGGCGGCCGCGGGCAGCGCGACGACCCGGTCCTCGTCGTCGAGGGCGTCGAGGAGGACGGCGGCGTCGGCGGGCTCGGTGACATGGACGGCGACGACCCGGCCGGTGCCGGCGAGCGGCCCGAGCAGGACCGCGGGCGGCGGCGGGACCGGGCGGCCGACCCGGTCGGCGAGGAGCGCGGCCCGGGCCCAGCGCAGCGCCGGGCGGGTGCCCCGGGACCGCTCGCGGTCGAGGGTGAGCAGGGACGCCGCGAACGCGACGAGGCTGTGGTCCGGCTCGGCGCCGGGCGGCGTCGACACGGCGAGGTAGCCGTGGGCGCGGTCGCCGAGCCCGAGCGGCAGGACGACGGTGCGCCCGGTCTCGTCGGACGTCGCGGCGCTCGCGTGCCCGCCGCGCCCGCGGAGCTGACGGGCCAGGCCCGCCGCGGCGTCCGGCCGCTCGGGCCGGCCGGCGCCGAGGACGACGTCCCCGCGGGCGTCGAGGACGGCCACCCAGCCGTCGAGCCGGCTCGCGAGCCGGCGCACGGCCGACAACGGCTCGGCGCCCCCGGCGAGGACGGACGTGAGGGTCCGCATCGACTCGACCCGGCGGCGTCCGCGCTCGGTCTGCTCGGCGGAGAGCAGGTCGGCGAGCGCCTTGCCGACGGCGATGAAGGGCGTCGGCCGGTCGACCTCGAGCAGCGGCAGGCCGGCGGCGTCCGCGGCGAGGACCAGGCCGGGCGGCATCTCCTCGTGGAAGACCCCCATGCCGAGCCCGACCGCGGCGACGTCGCGCGCGACGAGCCGGTCGACGTACTCGCGCGCGTGCTGGTTCCCGAAGCGCACCGTGACGCCGGTGAGCAGGACGAGCTCGCCGCCCTCGAGGTACGGCGTCGGGTCGGGGAGCTCGGAGACGGCCACCCAGGTGACCGCCCGGTCGAGGGCGGCGTCGGAGCCGGCCCCGGCGACGACGCGGAGTCCGAGTCCCGGGGCGGCGAGCAGCCGGCGCAGCGTCGTCATGGGCCCATGGTGCCCGCTCGATGTACGCCCGGGCGAGCCGCCACCGGGTGTTTCGCCGCCCGGGAGAGCGGCGGCGGAGGCCTGCGCCCCCTAGCGTGGAGGGAACACCCACGACGACGCTGGAGCAGCGATGACGGACACCCTGCACCCGGACCTCGAGACCCTCGGCGGCGCCGGCGGCGTCGAGCAGCGCAGGGTCCTCGTGACCGATCTGCCGGGCCCGCTCTCCCAGGCTCTGCACGCCCGCAAGACCGCGGCCGTCGCCGCCGGCATCGGCACCACGCTGCCCGTCTACGTGACGAAGGCGGGCGGCGGCATCCTCGTCGACGTCGACGGCAACCAGCTCATCGACTTCGGCTCGGGCATCGCCGTCGTCAACGTCGGCAACGCCGCCCCCGAGGTCGTCTCCCGGGTGCAGGACCAGGTCGCGCAGTTCACCCACACCTGCTTCATGGTCACGCCGTACGAGGGCTACGTCGAGGTCTGCGAGGCGCTGAACCGGCTCACCCCCGGCGACCACGACAAGCGCTCGGCGCTGTTCAACTCCGGCGCCGAGGCCGTCGAGAACGCCGTGAAGATCGCCCGCCGGTACACCGGTCGCGACGCGGTCGTCGTCTTCGACCACGCCTACCACGGCCGCACGAACCTCACGATGGCCATGACGGCGAAGAACATGCCGTACAAGGACGGCTTCGGCCCGTTCGCGGGCGAGGTCTACCGCGCGCCGATGTCGTACCCGTTCCACGAGCCGGCCTCGATCAAGGGCACCGAGGCCGCGATGCGCGCGATCTCGGTCATCGAGAAGCAGGTCGGCGCCGACCGCGTCGCGTGCGTCGTCATCGAGCCGATCCAGGGCGAGGGCGGCTTCGTCGTCCCGGCCGAGGGCTTCCTCCCGGCGATCGCCGAGTGGTGCACCGCGAACGGCGTCGTGTTCATCGCCGACGAGATCCAGACCGGCTTCGCCCGCACCGGCGACATGTTCGCGGTGAACCACGAGGGTGTCGTCCCGGACCTCATGACGACCGCCAAGGGCATCGCCGGCGGCCTCCCGCTCGCCGCCGTCACCGGCCGCGCCGAGATCATGGACTCCGTGCACGGCGGCGGCCTCGGCGGCACGTACGGCGGCAACCCCGTCGCGTGCGCGGCGGCGCTGGGCGCCATCGCGACGATCGAGCAGCACGACCTCGCGGCCCGGGCCCGGCTCATCGAGAACATCATGGTCGCCCGTCTCACCGAGCTGCAGGCGCGCTTCCCGCAGATCGGCGAGGTGCGCGGCCGCGGCGCGATGATCGCCGTCGAGATCGTCAAGCCCGGCACCACCGACCCGGACGCCGCGGAGACCTCGCGCGTCAGCGCCGCCTGCCACCAGGCCGGCCTCGTCACGCTGACGTGCGGCACCTACGGCAACGTCCTGCGCTTCCTGCCGCCGCTCGTCATCGGCGAGGACCTGCTCCGCGAGGGCCTCGACATCCTCGAGGGCGCGTTCGCGGGCTGAGCCTGGCTACGCCGTCCACAGGTGCGCGCTGAACGACAGCGCGACGAGGGCCAGCCACGGGACGCCGAGCAGCGCGAGCGCGGGGACGAGCCGGGGCCGCGTCCGCGCGGCCCCGGCGAGCAGCAGGAACGCCGGGAACCACAGGACGGCGTACCGCGGCGTCGAGATGAGCGTCGTCGAGCAGACGAGCACGGCGACGCTCGGCAGCATGTAGGCCGCCTCGGCCCAGCGCCGGAGCCGCAGCAGGACGACGACGACCACGATCCCGAGGACGGCGAGGAGCAGGTCAGCGAAGCGGCTCACGACGATGTTCGGCGCGCGGGCGGCGAGCAGGCTGCTGACGCCCTCGCCGAGCCCGGTCCAGGGCGGGGCGACGTGCCGGTCCCAGCCGAGCCGCTGCGCCTCCTGCCAGGCGTTCGGTGAGCCGGTGCGCCACCACAGGTAGAGCGTCCAGGCCAGGTAGGTCAGGGCCGGCAGCCCGAGCGGCAGCGCCTGCCGCAGCGTCCCCGGCCACCCGCGGCGATCGCCCGCGGCCGCGCCGGCGCCCCGGAACGGCCACGCGCCGTCCTGCCGCAGCTGCACGAGGAGCATGACCGCCAGGCCGAGCGCGAGGAACAGCCCGTTGATCCGGACGGCGGTCGACAGCGCCGCGAGCGACCCCGCGAGCCACCAGTGCCGGCGCAGGCCGGCGAGCCAGGCGGCCAGCGCGAGCCCGAGGAACAGCGCCTCGCTGTAGACCGCGGTGAGGAAGAACCCGTACGGCATGGCGGCCAGCAGCAGCACCGCCGCCCGGCCGGCGCCCGCGCCGGCGACCCGCTCCGCAAGGTGCCACAGCCCGACGGCGGCCGCCGCGCTCGCGACGACGGAGACGACGAACCCGGCGAGCGCCAGGTCACCGCCGAGCAGCGGGGCGACCGCGGCGATCGAGATGGGGTACCCGGGCAGGAAGGCCTGGTCGCAGCACGGCAGGCCGGGCGGCAAGTAGCCGAGGTCGGCGATCCGCAGGAAGTGGAACGAGTCCCACCACGTGAAGCGCTCGAGCACCCAGGCCGTCGACCCGGTGAGCGGGGTGCCGCCGACCCGGCCGCGGGCCGCGTCGGACAACCCGAGGAGCCACGTCGCGAGCAGCGAGAACGCGACGAGCGCGGCCCGGGTCGCGAGCCAGAGCGTGAGCGCCTCGCGGGTCCCCGCCCCGGTGCGGCGCAGGGAGTCGCGCAGGGCGCCGGGCGTGAGCCCGTCGGGACGACGTCGCATCGGCTCAGGCCCCGGCGAGGTGCGCCGTCGCGTTGACGGCGGCCACCTCGACGCCGCCGTCCTGCCAGTACCGCACGACGGTGAGCGCAGCCGGGGTGACCCGGGTGCGCCACATCCCCTCGTCGCCGCACGCGAGCGCCTCGTGGACGACGGCCCGCACGCACGTCGCATGGGTCACGACGAGCACGCACTCCCCCGGGTGCTGCTCGACGAGCCGCCGCCGCGCGTCGCGGACCCGTGCCATGACGTCGGTCAGCGCGTCCCCGCCGTGCGGGGCGGCGGTCATCGAGCCCTGCCAGGCGGCGAGGTCCTGCGGGAACCGCTGCGCGATCTCGCCGTACGTGAGGTTCTCCCAGCTGCCGAAGGACGCCTCGACCCAGTCCTCGTCGGGCGTCACGTCGTCCGGGCCCAGGCCCAGCGCGGCGGCCGCGAGCTGTGCCGTCTGCCGGGTGCGGCGCATCGGCGAGGCGACGACCGACGTCGGGCGCGGCACGTCGGGCAGGACGGCACCGGGCCCGCCCAACGCGGCGACCACCGCACCGAGCCGGGCGGCGTCCTGCTCGCCGAGCGCGGAGAGCACCGGGTCCTCGCCGTCGCGGCCGGCGAACCGGCCGGCCTCGGTGTTCGGGGTCCGGCCGTGCCGGGCGACGAGGAGCGTCGTCGGGGCGCCCGGGTCGCCGTCGCGGCGCGGGGCCCGGACCGAGCCGTAGGACGTCGTCGGCGCGGCGGCGCCGTCGCTCACAGCCCGGAGTCGGCCGTGCGGACGAGGATGCGCCGGCACTCCTCGCAGCGCAGCACCTCGGTGTCCGGCGCCGACCGGAACCGGCCGATCTCGGAGTTGTTCAGCTCGAGCCGGCATCCCTCGCAGCGGCGCTGGTGGAGCTTGGCGGCCCCGGCCCCGCCGACCTGCTCGCGGATCTTCTCGTAGAGCGCGAGGAGGTCGGCCGGCACACCGGCGGCGGCGTTGACCCGGTCGGCCGACTCCCGCTGCGCCTCGGCGTCGAGCTCGGCGAACGCGGCGTCCCGGGCGGCGGTGAAGCCGGCGAGCTCGGTGCTGAGGCGCTCCTGCTCGGCCTCGACCTCGGCGATCCGGACCTGCGCGGCCTCGAGCCGCTCCATGACCTCGAGCTCGACGTCCTCCAGCACGGACTGGCGCTCGGCGAGCGAGGCGATCTCGTGCTGGAGGGCCGTGAGGTCCTTCGACGTGCCCTGGCCGCTGTCGAGGCGAGCCTGGTCGCGGGCGGCCCGCTGCCGCACCTGCTCGACGTCCGCCTCGGCCTTCTTCAGCTCGCGCTCGATGTCGGAGGCGACCGTGCGGGCCGCGACGAGGTCGTCGGCGACGAGCTTGAGCCGGCCGTCGACCCGCTCGATCTCGGCGAGCTCGGGCAGGGTCCGACGGCGGTGCGCGATCTGCGCCAGGCGCGTGTCGTGCGCCTGGACGTCGAGGAGCCGCCACTGGTCCTGGGGCGCCGCGGTCACCACGGTCGTACCTCCGTCACGTTCGCCTTCCGGTGCCTCGCGCGCCCCGGAGGGCACCGTGCACCGGCACGCCGCACCCTACGCGACCCGGCCCCGCCCGCGGCGCGGTGTCAGCGGGCGGCGGGGTGCGCGGCCGGCTGTGCGACCGGCTGTGCGACCGGCTGTGCGACGGGGCCCAGCACGGGCAGGCCGGCGGGGTCGCCGTCCGCCGCGGGCCGCGGCCGGACGACGGGGCGCCGCACCGGGACGGCGCCGCGCAGCACCCAGCCGCGCGTCGCGGCGAGGACGGCGTTCGTCGGGGTGGCCGGACCGGACCACTGCGCGGGGACCGGCCGCAGGTCGGCGGCGGCGGGCCCGAAGGCCCGGCCCGCCGGCCCGCGGTCGTCAGCGGACGACGCTGCCGGGACTCGGCACACGGAAGCTCCAGGGGTCGGTGGAACGCTGGGAGACGTGCACCTCGACCGGGGTCCCGGCCGCCTCGAGGACGCCCTCGAGCCGGTTCGCGACGCCCGCGAGCCAGGGCCACTCGCTGGCCCAGTGCGCGACGTCCACGAGGAACGGGCCGAACTCGTCGGCCTCCTCGCGCAGCTCGCTCACGGGGTGGTGGCGCAGGTCGGAGGTGACGAAGACGTCGGCGCCCGCGGCCCGCGCGGCGTCGAGGAGGTCGTCGCCGGAGCCGCCGCAGACGGCGACCCGGGAGACCTCGGCCGACGGGTCGCCGGCGATCCGGACGCCCTGCACGGCCGCCGGGAGCGCCTCGGCGACGAGCATCGCGAACTCGCGCAGCGTCGTCGGCGACGCGAGGCTGCCGACCCGGCCGATGCCCCGCGGGCTCGACCACGCGGCGAGCTCGTAGACGTCGACCGCGGGCTGCTCGTACGGGTGGACGGCACGCAGCGCGGCGATGACCTGGCCGCGCAGGGCCCGCGAGGAGACCATCTCGACGCGCTGCTCGACGACGTCGGTCCGCTCCCCGACCCGGCCGACGACCGGGGAGGCGAGCGCACCGGGCACGAAGGTGCCCGTGCCGGCCGCCGTGAAGGCGCACCGCGCGTACTCGCCGACGTGCCCGGCGCCCGCCTTGGACATCGCGTCGACGACGGCCTCGACGGCCTCGGCCGGCACGAACGTCACGATCTTGTCGACCGGGTTGCCCGGGTCGGCCGACAGCGGCTCGAGGTCGGTCAGACCGAGCACCCGGGCCAGCGCGTCGGAGACACCGGGCGCCGCGGCGTCCGCGTTGGTGTGCGCCGTGTAGAGGCCGCACCCGCCGCGGATGAGCCGGTGGACGATCCGCCCCTTGGCGGTCGTCGACGGCACCCCGTGCACCCCCTTGAGGAGCAGGGGGTGGTGGGTGATGACGAGGTCCGCGTGCCAGGCGAGCGCCTCGTCGACGACGGTCTGCACCGGGTCGACGGCGAGGAGCACCCGGCGGACGGGGGCCGACGGGTCGCCGCAGACGAGTCCGACGGCGTCCCAGTCGCGCGCCCACGACGGGTCGTACATCCGGTCGAGGACGTCGACGACCTGGGCCAGAGTCGCAGGCTGTAGTTCGTTGGTCACGCGCCGCACCCTACCCAGGCCGGAGCCTGGTCGGAGGCTTTTTGCCCACACGCTGCAACCAAGCCGTTACGAATCGGAGTCAAGATCGCCCGCCGAGTGACCGAACGTCACCGTCTTGCCCCGATTGTAGTCATTTTGTGATCACCTCCGCGGAGGCGACCGGCGGTGGGCCCGGCCGGGTTCGAACCGACGACGTCCGCGGTGTAAGCGCGGTGCTCTACCAGCTGAGCTACAGGCCCTGCTCGGGCGGGGGCTGGTCCGGGACCAGGCCCCCGCCCGGTGGAACGTGGTGGATCCGTGGAGAAGGCAGGCTAGACGAGATGCTCAGGCCTTGAGGGCCGCGAGCGCCTCCTGGTAGGCCGACAGCGGCCGGGCCTCGCCGGGGCCGTTGACGACCTGCCAGCGCAGCGTGCCCTCGGTGTCGACGAGGAACGAGCCCCGGATCGAGAACCCGATCTGGTCGTTGAAGACGCCGTACTGCTGGGCGACGGCACCGTGCGGCCAGAAGTCCGACAGCAGCGGGAAGTCGTACTTCTCCGCCTCCGCGAACGCCTTGAGGCTCCACTTGGGGTCGCACGAGATGCCGATGACCTGGACGTCCTCGTCGGCGAACACCGAGATGTTGTCCCGGATCTCGCACAGCTCGCCGGTGCAGATCCCGGAGAACGCGAACGGGTAGAAGACGAGGACGACGTTCGACTCGCCGCGGAAGTCCGAGAGCCTGACGGTCTCGCCGTTCTGGTCCGGCAGCGCGAAGTCCGGCGCCGGGGTTCCGACCTCGAGGGCCATACCTGACCTTCCTGTGGACGCGGGCGGACGCCGCGGGGCGGCGTCCTGGGACGGGTGCGTGCACGAGCGGGTGCCCGGACACGGCAGGATGCCAGTGTGTCAGGCACACGCCCCCCGCTGCTTCCCGACGTCGGCGACCGCGGCCTCGCGACGGCCGACCCGGACGACGTCGCCGACCTGCTCGGGGACGCCTGGTCCGCCGCCGCCGAGGTCGCCGAGCAGCTCCCGCTGGACCTGCCGTCCCGGCTCACCGGCCGCACGGTCCGCGAGGTGCTCGTCCCGCTGGGGTCGTGGGAGGAGCACCGACGGTTCGTCTCGCTCGTCGCCGACGTCCGGGCCGACCGGGTCCACGAGGTGGACGACGCCGCCGGCCGGTCCGCGCTCGTCGTCGCCGCCCACCACGACGCCGACAACGCCGAGGTCGCGGCGGCGCTGCGCCGCGCCGGCGCGGCGGTGGTGGACTTCCTGCGCTCCCCCGACGCCGTGACGCTCGGCCGCGAGACGACCGAGTCGGCCGTCGGGCCGCTCCCCCTGACGTGCGTGCTCGCGGCCGCGACGTACGACCTCGCGGTGGGCGTCCTCGACGTCGCGCCGCCGGGCGACGTCCCGCCGGCCGTCACGGACGCCGCGATCGGCGCCCTCGTCGACGTGACGGCCGGGCTCGCCGCCCGCCAGGGCCTCGAGGTGACCTTCCTCGTCCGCACGCCGGACACCGCCTGGGCGACGGCCACGGACGCCGAGGGCAGCTGGACGACGGTCCGGCTCGGGGGCAGCGGCCTCACCGACACCGGGTGGCCGACGGTCGAGGGCACCGCGGCCGACGTCCTCGACGCCGCGAGCGGGCGCCGGCAGCCGGTCCCGATGCTCCTGGGTCGTCGGCTGCGGCTGCGCGACGTGCCCGGCCTGCTCGCCGTGGTGCCCGCGCTCGACGCCGTCCAGTCGCTCCCGGGCGGCGGCGCGCTGCAGGCGGCGGCCCGTGCCGTCGCCCGGACCGGTCAGGCCTTCTCCCGGTTCGGGGTGCTCTCCGGGCGCTGAGCCGCGCGGACCGGCTCAGTTCGTGACGTCCGCCGCCGCGAGGTGGTCGCCGCGGTTGACCCAGTCGACCGACACCGCGCCGCCCTCGAGCCGGACGGCGACGTGCGCGGTGTTGTCGACCCGGAACCGCTGCCACGGCGGGCTCTCCAGGCCGATGAGGACGGCGATGAGGAACTGGCTGAAGTACTGGTGGGTGACGAGCGTGACGACGTCGTCCGGACCGTGCGCGGCCCGCAGGTCGGTCAGGAGCGCGCGGGCCCGCGGCAGCGCGAGCGCGTCGTCCCCCTCGAACCCGCCGGCCCACGGCACGACCGGGTCGACGCCCGGCCCGGGCACGGCCGGCGGGCAGACCGCCTGCAGCGCCGCGAGGGTGGCCCCCTCGCGCGGCTGCCGGGTCCGGGTCACCGGGTCGTAGTGGTGGATACCGCCGACCTCGTGGAGGTCGGGCCGCAGGACGACGGGCAGCCCGACCGCCTCGGCGAGCGGGCGGGCGGTCTGCGCGGCCCGGGTCGTCAGGCTCGAGTAGAGATGGGTCGGCCGGAACGGGGCCCGGCCGAGCCGCAGCGCACCGCCGAGCGCCTCGGCCTGCCGCAGCCCGAGCGCGGTGAGCGGCGGGTCGGGCACCCGCCCCGGGTACGCCCAGCCGGAGTGCTCGTCCCGCTCGGCGGCCTTCCCGGCGGCGGTGTCGGCCGCCCCGCCGGCGGACGCCGCGTAGGCGGCGTTGTTGGACGACTGGCCGTGTCGGACGAAGATCAGGCGCACCGTTGCAGTCAAGCACGGCGCCCCGACAGCCCCGCGGGCGCCGTCCTGCCACGGGTGCGACGATGCCCGGGCCGCCCGCCGACGTGAGGAGCCGACCGTGCCGACACCCTTCCCCGTGGGCCGCCGCATCGACGACGCCGACGCGCTGCGGGCCGCGCAGGCCCCGCTCAAGGAGCGCTACCGCGAGGACCCGGACGCCGCCCTGGGCGCGCTGTCCGCCCGGGCGACCTTCGCGGACCCGGGCGTCACGTGCACCGTCGACACCTTCGCCGGACCGGTCCGCGCCGGCCTGCACGAGACGACCGGGGGCGACGGCACGGACGCCTGCTCGGGCGACATGCTCCTGCAGGCCCTGCTCGCGTGCGCCGGCGTCACCCTGCGCAGCGTGGCGACGGCGATGAGCCTCGACGTCCGGTCCGCGACGCTCACGGCGTCCGCCGCCTTCGACGCGCGCGGCACCCTCGGCGTCGACCGCGCGGTGCCGGTCGGCGTCCGGGACGTCGCCGTCGTCGCCGAGCTCGACACCGACGCGGACGACGCCGCGCTCGAGCGCCTCGCGAAGGTCGCCGAGCGCTACTGCGTCGTCGGGCAGAGCCTGCGCGAGCCGATGACGCTCACCGTGCGGCGCGCCGCGCCGTAGCCCGGGCCGCGATCGCCTCGATCATGAGGTCGACGGCGAGCGCGAAGTTGCGCGGGTCGTCGAGGCGCGGGAAGTGCTCGGCGGTCGCCGCCGCGTGCGGGAACCGCTCGGGCGGCAGCCGCCGGTAGTCGACGTCCCACGTGAGCAGCTCGGCCTCGCGGGTCGAGGGCGCGAGCGCCGCGAGGGCGGCGTCCATCCCGGCGTACGCGAGGACGAAGTCGGCGAAGACCCGGTAGCAGGCGGCGGCCTCCTCGTCCGGCAGCCCGGCCCGGCGCATGCACGAGACGATGTACTCGACGGTGACGAACTCGTGCTCGCGGGCCGCCGTCCGGGCCGGGACCAGCTGGGCGACCGCCGGGTGCGCGAGGAAGGCGCGGTGGATCGCCGCCGCGATCCGGCGCAGGTCGGCCTGCCAGTCGTCGGTCTGCGGCAGCCCGTCGAGCTGGGCCTCGGCGTTGATCCGGTCGACGAGCGCCCGGACGAGCTCGTCCTTGTCCCGGAAGTGCCGGTAGATGGCCGTCGGGTGCGATCCGAGCTCACGGCCGAGCGCCTCGAACGTCAGGGCGCCGATGCCGTCCCGGTCGGTGACCCGGACGGCCGCCTCGACGATCGCGTCCGGGTTGAGGCTGTTGCGCGGACGGCGCGTGCGGGCACCCGTCGTTGCGCCCGGCTCCGTCTTCGCCATGCGTCCCCCTCGTCTCCGACCTTCATAGTCTGACCCATTGACTATGCCCGTGACCAGGCTCACACTCTCGATCACAGCACCTCCAGCGTTCCACCCACCGTCCACGCCCGGAGGCCTCCCGTGACGACTCACTCCCCCTCCCCGCACGACCTCGAGCCCCGGCCCGAGGCCGTCCAGCCGATCGGGCTCGAGTCCCGGTCCATCGACTACGTCCCCAGCTCCGAGCGGCACGGCAAGGTGTCGCACCTCGGCCCGCTGTGGTTCGTGAGCAACATCAACCTCACCGCGATGGCCACCGGCGTCGCCGCGCTGAGCATCGGCGCGGGGCTCATGTGGACCGTCGTCGCGACGGTCATCGGCTCGCTCTTCGGCACGTTCTTCATGGCGTTCCACTCCGCGCAGGGCCCCCAGCTCGGGCTCCCGCAGCTCGTCCAGTCCCGGCCGCAGTTCGGCTACGTCGGCGCCGCGGTCACCGTCTGGGTGTTCGCGCTCGTCAACTACATCGCCTACAACACCTCCGACGCCCTGCTCTCCGGCGCCGCGTTCAACACCCTCGTCGGGATCCCGACCGGGGTCGGCTACTTCCTCGCGGCGTCGATCGCCGCGCTCATCGCGCTCTACGGCTACCACTGGATCCACCGTGTCAACCGCTGGCTCAACTGGCCGCTCATGGCCGTCATGGTCGTGCTCACCGTCGCGGCCCTGTCCGACGCCCAGCTCCCGGACGGCGCGTTCGCGTTCGGCGAGTTCAAGCTCGCCGCCTTCATGACGGTCTTCGTCATCGTGGCCGGCTTCCAGCTCGGCTGGGCACCCTACGTCTCGGACTACTCGCGCTACCTGCCGGCGGACGTCGGCGTCCGGTCGACCTTCTGGTGGACCTACCTGTCGAGCGGGCTGTCGGCGATCTGGGTCTTCGTGCTCGGGGCCGTGATGTCCGCCGCCGGGCCCGACGCCGCCGACCCGGTCGCGGCGTTCCGCGGCGCGGGCGACCGGCTCGTGAGCGGCTTCGGCTGGGTGGCGGTCTTCGCCCTGCTCCTCGGGCTGCTCTCCGTCATGGGGATCAACCAGTACGGCGGCATGATGTCGATGATCTCGATCCGGGACTCGTTCAAGCCCGTGACGCCATCGGTCCGGGTCCGCGCGATCGGGATCGCCGTCATGTTCGTCACGGTCTGGGGCACCGCCCAGTTCGTCGGCATCGACCGCTTCAACACGTTCTACGGCAACGTGCTCATCTTCCTCGCCTACCTATTCACCCCGTGGACGGCGATCAACCTCGTGGACTACTTCTTCGTCCGCAAGGGCAACTACGTCATCGCCGAGATCTTCAAGGCGAGGGGCATCTACGGCCGCTGGGGGTGGCGCGGCAACGTCGCCTACCTCGTCACGCTCCTCGTCATGGCGCCGTTCATGGTGACGGTGCCGTACACCGGGTTCCTCGCGACGGCCATGGGCGGGGTCGACTACTCGATCTTCATCGGCCTGCCCGTCGCCGGCCTGCTCTACATGTACCTGTGCCGCGACCTCGACCTGGCGCACGAGCGGCGCCTCGTCGAGGAGGAAGGGGTCCTCCCCGTTGTCCACTGAGACAGCCGATCTCGTCGTCACCGGCGCGCGGGTCCACGCCCCGCGCGCCGGGGGCGCACCCGCCGACGCCGTCGCCGTCCGCGGCGACCGCATCGTCTTCGTCGGGTCCGCGGACGCCGTCCGCGACCTCGTCGGCCCCGCGACCCGGGTCGTCGACGCGGCCGGCGGACTCGTCCTCCCCGGCTTCCAGGACAGCCACGTGCACGCGCCGTTCGCCGGCCGCAACCGCCTGCGGGTGTGGCTCAACGACCTGCACGGCAAGCAGGCCTACCTCGACGCGATCGCGGCGTACGCGGCGGCCAACCCGGACGAGCCGTGGATCCTCGGCGGCGGCTGGGCGATGGAGTTCTTCCCCGGCGGGACGCCCCGCAAGGAGGACCTCGACGCCGTCGTCCCCGACCGGCCGGTGTTCCTCTTCAACCGGGACGTCCACGGCGCCTGGGTCAACAGCCGGGCGCTCGAGGTCGGCGGCATCACCGCGGTGACGCCCGACCCGTCCGACGGGCGGATCGAGCGCGACCCGGACGGCTCCCCCACCGGGACGCTCCACGAGGGCGCGGCGTACACGTTCAACGACACCGTCGTCCCGGTGCCGAGCCACGAGGAGTGGGTGGCGTCGGTCCTCGAGGGGCAGCGCCACCTGCACGCCCTGGGCATCACCGGCTGGCAGGACGCCTGGGTCACCCCCGCCACCCTGCGCGCCTACGAGACCGTCGCCGCCGACGGCCGGCTCACCGGCCGGGTCGTCGGGTCGCTGTGGTGGGACCGGCACCGCGGCCTGGAGCAGGTCGACGACCTGCTGGCCCAGCGCGAGCACGCCCTGGCCGTCGCGGCGCGGGCGGGTGCCCCGGTGCCGGGCTTCCACCCGACGACGGTCAAGATCATGACGGACGGCGTGCTCGAGAACTACACCGGCGCCCTGCTCGAGTCCTACTGCGACGGCTGCGGCGGGCACACGGGCAACCACGGGCTCGCGTACGTCGAGCACGACCTGCTCGTCGAGGCGGTCACCACCCTCGACCGGCACGGCTTCCAGGTGCACATGCACGCGATCGGCGACCGCGCCGTCCGCAACAGCCTCGACGCCGTCGAGGCCGCGCTGGCGGCCAACGGGGCGGGCGACCGGCGGCACCACGTCGCGCACGTCCAGGTCGTGCACCCGGACGACGTCCCGCGGTTCGCGGCGCTCGGCGCCGTCGCGAACTGCCAGGCGCTCTGGGCGCAGAGCGACGCCCAGATGGACGAGCTGACGATGCCGTTCCTCGGCCCGGACCGCGGCGGCTTCCAGTACCCGTTCGAGAGCATCCGGGCCGCGGGCGCCCGCCTCGCGATGGGCAGCGACTGGTCGGTGAGCAGCGCCGACCCGCTCGAGCAGATCGAGGTCGCGGTGAACCGGGCCGGTCCGTGGGCGCGCGACGTCCCGGCCTTCCTGCCGTCGGAGAAGCTGCCGCTGCGGGTCGCCGTCGACGCGTTCACCGCCGGGTCGGCGTACGTCAACCACGACGACGACGCGGGCCGGGTCGAGGTCGGTGCCCGGGCGGACCTCGCGGTGCTCGACACCGACGTCTTCGCGGAGTCGTTCTCCCGCAACGGCTACGTCCCCGTGGCCGACGCCTCGGTGACGCTCACCGTGGCCGCCGGGCGCGTCGTGCACTCCGCGACGGCGCAGTGACCGCTTCGATGGGCGCATGAGGCTGACACCCGCCGAGCGCGACCGGCTGCTGCTCGCGACCGCCGCCGCCCAGGCGCGGCGGCGGCGCGGGCGGGGGCTGCGGCTCAACGTGCCCGAGACGGTCGCGCTCGTCGCGGACGCCGCCGTCGAGGCGGCCCGCGACGGGCTCCGGCTCACGGAGGCGGTCGAGGCCGCCCGCGCGCTGCTCGGGCCGGACGACGTCCTGCCGGGGGTCGCGGACGTCGTCACCGAGGTGCGGGTCGAGGCCGTCTTCGACGACGGCACCCGGCTCGTCGTCGTCCCGGACCCGGTCGGCGGCGGGCACCTGGGGGCCGCCGCACCCGGGGCGGTCCTGCCCGGCACCGACGAGACCGTTTCTCCCGCAACGGGTCACGACGCCGTCGAGGTCGTCGTCACGAACACCGCGACGCTGCCTGTCACGGTGACCTCGCACTGGCACTTCTTCGAGGCCAACCCGCGGCTGCGCTTCGACCGGGCGGCCGCGTACGGCCGCCGGCTCGCCGTCCCGGCCGGGTCCGCCGTCCGGTTCGACCCGGGGGTACCGACGACCGTGGCGCTCGTGCCGGTCGGCGGCGCCCGGGTCGCCGTCGGGTTCGCCGGGCTCGTCGACGGCCCGCTCGACGCCGACGGGGCCCGCGAGGCCGCCCTGGGGCGGGCGCGGGCGTTCGGCTACCTCGGGGCCGGCGGCCCTGACGCTCCGGACGGGGAGGTCCGGTGACCGGCATGGACCGCGCCACGTACGCCGGGGTCTACGGCCCGACGGCGGGCGACCGGGTCCGTCTCGGCGACACCGGCCTCGTCGTCGAGGTCCCGGTCGACGACGCCCGTCGCGGCGACGAGCTGCTCATCGGCTACGGCAAGACCGCCCGGGACGGGATGCACCTGCAGGCCGTGCCGCCGTCCGGGTCGTGCGACCTCGTCGTCACCGGCTGCCTGCTCCTCGACCCGGTGCTCGGCATCCGCAAGACGTCGATCGGCGTCCGCGACGGCCGGGTCGTCGCCGTCGGCCGGGCCGGCAACCCGGACACCCTCGACGGCGTGGACGTCGTCGTCGGCACCGGGACCGGCATCGTCAACGGCGAAGGGCTGATCGCCACACCGGGCGGCATCGACACCCACGTCCACATGCTCTCCCCGCGCGTCATGGAGGCCGAGCTGTCGTCGGGGATGACGACGGTGCTCGGCCAGGAGTACGGCCCGATGTGGGGCGTCGGGGTCAACGACGCGTTCGGCGTCCGGGCCGGGATCGCCGCCTTCGACGCGTGGCCGGTCAACGTCGGTTGGCTCGGCCGCGGCTCCTCGTCGCGGCCGGAGCCGCTCGTCGAGGCCCTCGTGAGGGCGGGGGTCTGCGGCTTCAAGGTGCACGAGGACACCGGCGCCCACCACCGGGCGCTCGACACCGCGCTGCGCGTCGCCGACGAGCACGACGTCCAGGTGGCGCTGCACACCGACGGCCTGAACGAGGCGATGAGCGTCGCGGACACCCTCGCCGTCGTCGCCGGCCGCGCCGTCCACGCGTTCCACGTCGAGGGCTGCGGCGGCGGGCACCACGACGTCCTGTCGCTCGCCGGGGTGCCCAACGTCATCGGGTCGAGCACGAACCCGACCCTGCCGTTCGGCCGCGACGCGACCGCCGAGCACTACGCGATGATCGTCTCCGCGCACGGCCTGCGCACCGACCTGCCGGGCGAGGAGGCGCTGGCCCAGGACCGGGTGCGGGCCGCGACGATGGCCGCCGAGGGCGTCCTCCACGACCTCGGTGTCGTCCCGATCACGTCGTCCGACGCCCAGGGCATGGGCCGCGCCGGCGAGACGTGGGCCCGCACCTTCGCCCTCGCGGGTGCGATGAAGGCCCAGTTCGGCCCCCTCGACGGCGACCCCGCGGACGGCCGGCACGACAACGCGCGGGTGCTGCGGTACCTCGCCAAGCTGACGCTCAACCCGGCGCTCGCGCACGGCTTCGCGCACGAGGTCGGGTCGCTCGCGCCCGGGCGGCTCGCGGACGTCGTGCTGTGGCACCCGGCGTTCTTCGGGGTCAAGCCGCAGGTCGTCCTCAAGGCCGGAGTGCCGGCGTGGGGCGTCACCGGCGACCCGAACGCGACGATCGACGCCGCCGAGCCGCTCGTCCTCGGCCCGCAGTTCGGCGGGCACGGCGGCGCAGCGGCCGACCTGTCGGTGCTCTTCGTCTCGCAGGCCTGCGCGGACGCCGGCGAGGACCGGCTGCCGACCCGCCGCCGCCGGGTCGCCGTCCGCGGCTGCCGCGACGTCGGGCTGGCGGACATGGCGCACCACGGCCGCACCGGCACCGTGACCGTCGACCCCGGGACGGCCCGGGTGCGCCTCGACGGCGAGGTCGTGACCTCCGCCGCCCAGGACCGGGTCAGCCTCGCCCGGCTCTACCTGATCTGACACTCGCCAGGCTGATCTGACGCTCACCAGGTCGGCCAGGGCGCGTACCCGGGCGCGACGACGGGCCACGGGTGCGCGGCCTGCCAGCGCTCCGCGACGTCGAGCAGGACACCGTCCCGCCAGCGCGGCGCGGTGACCTGCAGCCCGGACGGCACCCCGTGGGCGTCGAGCCCCCACGGCAGGCTGACCGCCGGGTGCCCGGTGACGTTCTGCACCGCCGTGGAGAAGACCTCGGGCGGCAGGAGCCCCGGGCCGGCGTCGCGGACGAGCCGGCCGTCGGCGATCCACGCGTCCACGGCGACGGTCGGGGTGACGAGCACGCCGTCGTCGCCGAGCAGCACGTCGAGAGCCCGGGTGTACACCGTCCGCCGCCGCCGCGCGGCCAGGTACCGGTCGACGTCCACCGCGAGCCCGTCGGCGAGGAACTGCCGGGTGGAGGTGTCGAGCAGGTCGCCGGCCTCGACGAGCCGGGCGACGGCGTCCCGGCCGCCGAGCACCGCGGCCAGCGAGGCGACGTGCTCGGCCGGGGCGAGCACGAACCAGTCGAGGTCGGGGTCGCCGACGCCCGCGAAGAGGGACGCCGGGTCGAGCCGCTCGACCTCGGGCGGCGGGCCGCCGGCGGCGAGCAGGTCGACGAGCGCCCCGGCGCCGGTCCGCAGCCGCTCCGCGACGCCGTCCGGCAGCGGGCCGAGCGGGGACGTCCGGTCGGCGACGACGACCCGGCCGACCGGCGGCCCGTCGTGCCCGCGGCGGTGCGGGTCGGCGACGTCGGGCGGTGCCGGGGCGCTGTCCGGGTCTCCCGGGACGACGCCCGTCATGAGCGAGAGCAGCAGCCGCAGGTCGCCGGCGTCGTGCGCGAGCGGGCCGTACGTCGACAGGTCGACCCAGTCCGCGACCGGCCAGCGGCCGACGAGCCCGTGGGTCGGCTTGAGGCCGAGCAGCCCGCAGAACGCCGCGGGGATGCGCACCGAGCCGCCGCCGTCCGTCGCCGTCGCGACCGGTGCCAGCCCGGCCGCGAGCGCCGCGCCCGACCCGCCGCTCGAGCCGCCCGGGGAACGCTCGGGGTTCCACGGGTTGCGGGTCACGCCGTGCGCGGACGACGCGGTGAAGCCCTCGATCGCGAGCTCGGGCAGCGCGGTCTTGCCGACGACGACCCCGCCCGCGGCCCGGTACCGGGCGGGGACCACCTCGTCCTGGGTGGCCGGTGGTGCCGCGGCGAAGAGCCGCGAACCGCGCCGGGTGGGCAGCCCGGCGAGGTCCTCGAGGTCCTTGACGAGCACGGGGACACCGGCGAGCGGCCACCGCGCGAGCACCGCGGCGACGGCGTCCGCGCGGGTGCGGTGCCGCCGGTGCTCGGCCTCGACCTGCGCGTCGAGCGCGTCGGCCTCGGCGAGCGCCTCGTCGGCCCGCAGCGCCACCACGGCCCCCAGGTCGGTGGCCGCGGCGATCCGGCGCAGCGACTCCTCGGCGCAACGGCGGGCGGTGACGACGCGGTCCGCGACGGCCCGCGCCGTGCCGCCGACCGGCCCGGTCACCGCCGTCCGGCGCGCAGCGCGAGCAGGCCGAGCAGCTCGTAGACGACGTTCGCCGCGGCGATCGTCGTGAGCTCGGCGTGGTCGTACGCGGGGGCGACCTCGACGACGTCCGCCCCGACGATGTCGAGGCCGTCGAAGCCGCGCAGGATCATCTGGAGCTCGCGGGTCGTCAGGCCGCCCGGCTCCGGGGTGCCCGTGCCGGGGGCGTGGGCCGGGTCGAGGACGTCGATGTCGATGCTCACGTAGACCGGCCGGCCGCCGACCCGCTCGCGCACCTGGTCGATGCAGGCGTCGACCCCGCGCCGGGCGACGTCGACGGTCGAGACGACCGCGAAGCCCAGCTCGCGGTCGGCGGTGAGGTCGGCGGCGGAGTAGAGCGGCCCGCGGATGCCGACGTGGGCGCTCGTCCCGAGGTCGAGCAGGCCCTCCTCGACCGCGCGCCGGAACGGCGTCCCGTGCGTGTAGGGAGCGCCGAAGTAGGTGTCCCACGTGTCGAGGTGGGCGTCGAAGTGCACGAGCGCGACCGGCCCGTGCCGCTGCGCGAGGACGCGCAGGAGCGGCAGCGCGATCGTGTGGTCGCCGCCGACCGTGACGAGGGCGCCGGCGACCTCGAGCACCTCGCGCGCACCGCGCTCGACCTGCTCGATCGCGGCGACGAGGTCGAAGGGGTTGACGGCGAGGTCCCCGGCGTCCGCGACCTGGTGGACGTCCCACGGGTGGACGTCGAGGTACGGGTGGTAGGGCCGCAGCAGCTTCGACCCGGCGCGGACGGCGGCCGGCCCGAACCGGGCGCCGGGCCGGTACGAGACCCCCGAGTCGAAGGGGACGCCGAGAACCGCGACACCCGCCCGGCCCACCTCGTCGAGGCGGGGCAGGCGGGCGAACGTGTCGGGCCCGGCGAACCGGGGACGTTCCAGACCTGAGGGCGGTCCGACGGGCGGCTCCGCCGTCACTTGCGCCCGTTGCGCGGGCTGGCCAGGCGGGTGCCCGTCCAGTCGCTGCAGGCGCTGATCGTGCTCGTCGCGTGCAGCCCCGCGGTCGGGGCGGCGTCCTCGATCTCCGCGGGCTCGACGTGCCCGGGCCGCCCGGACTTCGGGGTGAGCAGCCAGACGACCCCGCCCTCGGCGAGGTTCGTCAGAGCGTCCATGAGGGAGTCGACGAGATCACCGTCGCCGTCGCGCCACCAGTACACGGCGGCGTCCACGACCTCCTGGTTGTCCTCGTCGACCATCTCGTTGCCGGTCAGGTCCTCGACGGCGAGCCGGAGCTCGTCGTCCACGTCGTCGTCGTAGCCGAACTCCTGGACCACCTGTCCAGGGCGGAAGCCCAGGCGACCTGCCATGGACTGATCCGCCGCGGACTCCGCGGTCGTGCCCACCTCGATGACCTCCTCCTCCTTCGACCGGTCGAACACCATGTCGATTCGTCACGCTAGTGCACTGCACTCCACCTGCCGAGCGCAACCGCCCGCAGGGCGATCATCGGCGCGTCGCGGCTCCGACCGCAGTGTTTGGCGCCGATTCGCGGGTATTGACCGGGTCGGACGGCCCGGATCGTTATCGATCACGGCCCCGTCCCGGCCGGCCGCCGAGCACGCGGACGACCCGTCGCGGCTGCGTCACGGGTACGTCACGGCACGGGACGGCGTCCCACCCATCGGGCTACCGGGGGGTAGATGTGACGATCGACGGGCAGGGGACGAGGATGGGGTGCAAGACCCCGCGGTGAGGTGCTGCTCACGAGGCCCGGCCCCACCCGACGAGGACCTCTGACAAGGAGAAGACGTGGCTGCACGCGAGGACGCCGGACCGATCCTCAACGGGCTCCCGAGCCAGCTCCCGGACATCGACCCGGAGGAGACGGCCGAGTGGCTCGCCTCGCTCGACGGCGCGGTGGACGAGCGCGGCCGCGACCGGGCCCGCTACCTCATGCTCGCGCTGCTCCAGCGCGCCCGGGAGCAGGGCGTCGGGGTGCCGAGCCTGGCGTCGACCGACTACATCAACACGATCCCGCCGGAGCACGAGCCCTGGTTCCCCGGTGACGAGGACGCCGAGCGCGCGTACCGCCGGTGGATCCGCTGGAACGCCGCGGTCATGGTGCACCGCGCCCAGCGCGCGAACATCGGCGTCGGCGGCCACATCTCGACGTACGCCTCGTCCGCGACGCTCTACGAGGTCGGCTTCAACCACTTCTTCCGCGGCAAGGACCACCCCGGCGGCGGCGACCAGGTCTTCATCCAGGGCCACGCCTCCCCCGGCGTCTACGCCCGGGCGTTCCTCGAGGGCCGGCTCAGCGAGCAGCAGCTCGACGGCTTCCGGCAGGAGAAGTCGCACCCGACGGGCGGGCTGCCGTCCTACCCGCACCCGCGGCTCATGCCGGACTTCTGGGAGTTCCCCACCGTGTCGATGGGCCTCGGCCCGATCAACGCGATCTACCAGGCCCAGTTCAACAAGTACCTGCACGCGCGCGGCGTCAAGGACACGAGCCAGCAGCACGTCTGGGCGTTCCTCGGCGACGGCGAGATGGACGAGGTCGAGAGCCGCGGCGCGCTGCAGATCGCGGCGTTCGAGGAGCTCGACAACCTCACGTTCGTCGTCAACTGCAACCTGCAGCGGCTCGACGGCCCGGTGCGCGGCAACGGCAAGATCATCCAGGAGCTCGAGTCGTACTTCCGGGGTGCCGGCTGGAACGTCGTCAAGGTCGTGTGGGGCCGCGAGTGGGACCCGCTGCTCGCCGCCGACCGAGACCACGCGCTCGTCAACCTCATGAACGCCACCCCGGACGGTGACTACCAGACGTTCCGCACCGAGGACGGCGCCTTCATCCGGGAGAACTTCTTCGGGCGCGACCCGCGCACCCGCCGGCTCGTCGAGGGCATGACGGACGACCAGATCTGGTCGCTGCGCCGCGGCGGTCACGACTACCGCAAGGTGTTCGCGGCGTACAAGCTCGCGAGCGAGCACCGCGGCCAGCCGACCGTCATCCTCGCGAAGACCATCAAGGGCTGGACGCTCGGCCCGCACTTCGCGGGCCGGAACGCGACGCACCAGATGAAGAAGTTCAGCCTCGACGACCTCAAGATGCTGCGCGACCGGCTGCGGATCCCCTTCACCGACGAGCAGCTCGAGGCCGACCCGTACCTGCCGCCCTACTACAACCCCGGCGACTCCGACCCGGTCATCCAGCACCTGCGCGAGGTGCGCACGCGGCTCGGCGGCGCGCTGCCGCAGCGCCGGGTCACGGGCTCGACGCTCAAGCTCCCGGACGACAGCGCGTACGAGGGTGCGCGCCGTGGCTCGGGCAAGCAGCAGATCGCCACGACGATGGCGTTCGTCCGGATCCTCAAGGACCTCATGCGGGACAAGGAGTTCGGCCCGCGCGTCGTCCCGATCATCCCCGACGAGGCCCGCACGTTCGGGATGGACTCGTTCTTCCCGACGGCGAAGATCTACAACCCGCACGGCCAGCGCTACGTCTCGGTCGACCGCGACCTCATGCTCGCGTACAAGGAGTCGGAGTCCGGCCAGATCCTGCACCTCGGGATCAACGAGGCCGGCTCGGCCGCGGCGTTCACCGCGGTCGGCTCCTCGTACGCGACGCACGGCGAGCCGATGGTGCCGATCTACATCTTCTACTCGATGTTCGGCTTCCAGCGGACGGCGGACGCGCTGTGGGCGTCCGCCGACCAGATGTGCCGGGGCTTCGTCATCGGCGCCACGGCGGGCCGGACGACGCTCACCGGCGAGGGCCTGCAGCACGCCGACGGGCACTCGCCGATCCTCGCCGCGACGAACCCGGCGGTCGTCTCCTACGACCCGGCCTACGGGTACGAGATCGGCCACATCATGCGCGACGGCCTGCGCCGGATGTACGGCGAGTCGCCCGAGGACGTCTACTACTACCTCACCGTCTACAACGAGCCGATCGTCCAGCCGGCCGAGCCGGCCGACCTCGACGTCGAGGGCGTGCTCCGGGGCATCTACCGGCTGCGGGCCGCGGACGTCCCCGAGGGCGAGCAGCGCCCCCGGGCGCAGGTGCTCGCGAGCGGCGTCGCCGTGCCGTGGGCGCTCGAGGCGCAGCAGCTGCTCCTCGACGACTGGGGCGTCGCGGCCGACGTCTGGAGCGTCACGAGCTGGACCGAGCTGCGCCGCGACGGGATGCGCTGCGACGAGCACGCGTTCACCCGGCCCGGTGAGGAGGCGCCGATGCCCTTCGTGACCCGGCGCCTCGCCGGGGCACCCGGGCCGGTCGTCGCGGTGAGCGACTACATGCGCCAGGTGCCCGACCAGATCCGGCAGTGGGTCCCGCAGGACTTCAGCTCGCTCGGCACCGACGGGTTCGGCTTCTCCGACACCCGGCCCGCGGCACGCCGGTTCTTCCTCGTGGACGGCCCGTCGATCGTCACGAAGGTGCTCCAGCAGCTCGCCGTCCGCGGCGAGGTCGACCCCTCGCTGCCGGGCCAGGCGATCGAGCGGTACCGGCTGCTCGACGTCGCGGCCGGGACCACCGGCTCCTCGGGCGGCGACGCCTGACCCACCGGGCACGCAGACCCGCCCTCGTCCCCTTCCGGGGGCGGGGGCGGGTCTGCGTGCCGGCCGCGGCCGGTCAGCTGCGGCGGAAGAACCTGCGCTGCTCGGGCGTCTGCGCGTCGGTCATCGTGAGGTCCACGACCTCCTCGCGGACGTCGAGCGCCCCCTCGGCCGGGCCGAGCCGGATCGGGCCGGTCGCCGGGCCGCTGCCGTAGCCGGGCCCGGGGGTGTCCTGGAGCGAGAGATCCGTGGGCGGCGGCGCGACCGGCGGCGCGGCCGGCGGCTCGGGCTCGCCGGACCGGATGGCGATGAGCCGCTCGAGCTCGCGGCGCAGGACAGCCGCCCCGTGCGCGTCCGGGTGCTGGCCGAGGGCCTGGAGGTGACGGCGGGCCTCGCCGACCCGGCCCGCCTCGACGGCGGCCTCGACGAGCTGGCGGCCGGCCTCGAGGTCGTGCTCCCGGGGCCGCCAGTGGCCCACACCGAGGTTGAGCGCGTCACCGGGTAGGCCGGCGTCCCGGAGCATGAGCAGCCCGGTCGCGAGCGCGTCCCCCGAGGGGTCGCGCTCGGCCGCCGTCGCGAGCCGGCGCAGCGCCTGGTCGCGGTCGTCGTGGATCGAGAGCCGGGCGAGCTCGACGAGCGGGAACCAGGCCCGCGGCGAGTGGGCGAGCTCCTCCGCGAGCGACCAGACGGCGTCGTCCGCCGACCGGACCCGCTCGTTGACGGGGTGCCCCTCGGCGGCGTGCTGCCGGACCACCTCGGCGAGCTGCGCGAACGCGACGACGTCGTTGGGGTCCTCCCGCAGGACGGCCCAGAGCCGGTTCTCCTCGGCCGCGTCGACGGGCAACGGCTCCGAGAACGGGGCCTCCGGCCTCGCCACGGGGGCCTCGGCCGGGTCCGTGGTGCGCCCTGCGAAGAGCGTTCTCAAACGGTCGAAAGCCTTCATGTCGTTCCTTCCAAGAAGCGGCCCCCCGAGGCCGTCGCCCCGCTGTTCGAGCGACTCGTCCGGTTCCGTCCTTTTCCCGACCCTAGCCCCGGGTCCCGACAGGAGCGAACGACCTCGCCCGAACGGGTGACGCGCGCCGGGCCGCCGACGTTGCCCCGCCCGGCGCACCGGACGGCCGACCGGACGGCCGACCGGTGCGNCCCGGGACGGCCCCGGACGGCCCCGGGCGGCCCGGCGCGCCCGGGACCGACGTCCGGGGGTTGCGCCCGGCAGACCTGCACGATGAGGTTCGACGAGGGACCGCGCGCGCACCGTGCGGCCGACGGCACGGGAGGGGCAGGCGTGGCGAAGACCAAGGGCGACCGCGAGGACGACGGACGGCGGCTGAAGGGCGTCGCGAAGCTCTCCAAGGACGCGTACGAGGCCGAGCTCATCACGCTCCAGGCCGACCTCGTCGCGCTCCAGGAGTGGGTCAAGACGACGGGCCAGCGGGTCGTCGTCGTCTTCGAGGGCCGGGACGCCGCCGGCAAGGGCAGCACGATCAAGCGGGTCACCGAGTACCTCAACCCCCGCGTCGCCCGGATCGTCGCGCTCCCGACGCCGACCGAGCGCGAGAAGAGCCAGTGGTACTTCCAGCGCTACATCCCGCACCTGCCCGCGGCCGGCGAGATCGTCCTGTTCGACCGCTCCTGGTACAACCGGGCCGGTGTCGAGCGCGTCATGGGCTACTGCACGGTCGAGGAGTACCGCCGCTTCCTCCACCAGTGCCCGACGTTCGAGCGGATGCTCGTCGAGGACGGCATCCACCTCGTGAAGTACTGGTTCTCGGTGAGCGACGAGGAGCAGGAGCGCCGCTTCCGCTCCCGGCTGGAGGACCCGCTGCGGCAGTGGAAGTTCTCCCCCAACGACCTGCTGACCCGCGACAAGTGGGTCGAGTTCTCCCGCGCCAAGGACGAGATGTTCGTCCACACCGACCTGCCCGAGGCCCCCTGGTACGTCGTCGAGGCCGAGATCAAGCGGCACGCGCGGCTCAACATGATCAAGCACTTCCTCGGCATCCTGCCCTGGCAGCGGGTCGACGTCCCCGTCGTCAAGCTCCCGCCGCGGCCGCCGGCCAAGGACTACGAGCGCCCGCCGCGCGAGCTGTTCCGCAGCGTCCCCGACCACGCCGCCTCGCTCATCGCGAAGCAGGGCTGAGGGGCCGCCCGGCGGCTCTCCCGACGCGCCCGCCGACCGGGCTCACAGGTGTGCCCGTTGTCACATCGGCACAAAGAGGCACTGCCTGCGCGCGCCCGCGCGGGGCTACAGTCCACCCGTGAGCAGCGACGTGTCCGTCAGCGCGTCCGACCCGTCCCTGACCCGGCTGCGCCGGGCCGCGGGGACGCTCGCGACGGCCGCGCTCCAGCGGATGGACGAGCGGCTGCCCTGGTACAGCGCGATGCCCGCCGAGGAGCGCTCCTGGGTCGGGCTCGTCGCCCAGGCCGGCATCGGCGCGTTCGTCACCTGGTACGGCAACCCCGGCCGCGAGCTCGAGATCACCGCGGACGTCTTCGGGACCGCCCCGCGCGAGCTGACCCGGTCGATCTCGCTGCAGCAGACCCTCGAGCTCATGCGCGTCGTCGTCGACGTCGTCGAGGAGCAAGGGGTCGCGCTCGAGGCCGCGGGCGCGCCGCAGCAGCGGATGCGCGAGTCGGTCCTGCGCTACTCCCGCGAGGTCGCCTTCGCGGCCGCCGAGATCTACGCGCGGGCCGCCGAGGCCCGCGGCGCCTGGGACGCCCGCCTCGAGGCCCTCGTCGTCGACGCGCTCGTGCGCGGCGAGGCGGACGACGGGCTGCGCTCCCGCGCGGCGGCGCTCGGCTGGAACGAGACCGAGAAGGTCGCCGTGGTCGTGGGCTCCACGCCGCAGGGCCGGGTCGAGAACGTCGTCGACGACCTGCGCCGGGCCGCCCGCCACCTCGGCGCGGACGCCCTCGTCGGCGTCCAGGGCGACCGGGTCGTCGTCGTCCTCGGCCGGGCCGACGACCCGCTCGCGGCGGCCGGTGCGCTCGCCGAGCGGTTCGGCCCCGGGCCGGTCGTCACCGGTCCGGTGATGGCCACCCTCGCCGAGGCGAGCCGCTCCGCCCGGGCCGCGCTCGCCGGGCTCGTCGCGGCCCGCGCGTGGCCCGGTGCCCCGCGTCCGGTCGCCGCCGACGAGCTGCTCCCCGAACGCGTCCTGTCCGGTGACGTCACCGCCCGCCGCGCCCTCGTCGACCGGGCCTACCGGCGCCTCACGGACGACGAGGACTCCCCCCTGCTCGACACCGTCGCGGCCTACCTCGACCTCGGCCGGTCCATCGAGGGAGCGGCCCGTGCCCTGTTCGTCCACCCGAACACCGTGCGGTACCGCCTGCGTCGTGTGTGCGAGATCACCGGCTGGGACCCGGCCGACCCGAGAGAGGGTTTCGTGCTCCAGGTCGCCATCGCCGCAGGTCGCCTGGCCGACGGCCCGCCGCGCTGACGCCGCCCGACCCCGGTTTGTAGGAAACCTCCAAACCGGCTGCCGGAGGTTCGTCGCCGCCGGAGCGCCTGATCACGGCCTCCAGCGGCAACTCTTGAGACGTGCTCGCCATCGTCTGCCCGGGACAGGGCTCCCAGACCCCCGGCTTCCTCGCCCCGTGGCTCGAGGTCCCCGGCCTCGCCGACCGGCTCGCCGTCTGCTCGCAGGTGACCGGGCTCGACCTCGTCGCGCACGGCACGACGTCCGACGCCGAGACGATCCGGGACACGGCGGTCGCCCAGCCCCTCATCGTCGCCGCCGGACTGCTCGGGCTCGCCGCGCTCTCCGACCCGTCGGGGGCGACCGCCCCCGACACCGGGACGGGCCTGCCGGCCGGTACCGGTGCCGTCGCCGGCCACTCCGTCGGCGAGATCACCGCGGCCGCCGCGACCGGCGTCCTCACGCAGGCGCAGGCGCTGACCTTCGTCCGGGAGCGCGGCCGGGCGATGGCCGCCGCGAGCGCCGTCACCCCGACCGGGATGAGCGCCGTCCTCGGCGGCGACCCGGACGAGGTCGCGGCGGCCCTCGACAAGCACGGCCTCACGCCGGCGAACAACAACGGCGGTGGCCAGGTCGTCGCCGCCGGCACGCTCGAGCAGCTCGCGGCGTTCGGCGCCGAGCCGCCCGCCCGGGCCCGGGTCGTCCCGCTGCAGGTCGCCGGGGCGTTCCACACCCACCACATGGCACCCGCCGTGGACACCCTCGCGGCGCTCGCGGCCGGCATCACCCCCGGGGCGCCGTCCGTGACCCTGCTGTCGAACGCGGACGGCGCGGCCGTCACCGACGGCGCGCAGGCCCTCGCCCGGCTCGTCGCCCAGGTGAGCAACCCGGTCCGCTGGGACCTGTGCACGGCCACCCTCGCCGACCTCGGCGTCACCGCACTGCTCGAGCTGCCGCCCGCGGGCACCCTCGCGGGGCTGGCGAAGCGCGCGCTCAAGGGCATCGAGATCGTCGCGCTGAAGACGCCGGACGACCTCGACGCCGCCCGCACCCTCGTCGCGAACCACGGAGGCACCGCATGAGCGACACCACCGTCCCGGCGACCGGGCACCGCCTCACGGCCCCGCCCGTCACCGGGTACGCCCGGTTCCTCTCGACCGGCAGCTACCGCCCCGAGCGCGTCGTCCCGAACTCGGAGATCGTCGACCGCATCGACTCCTCCGACCAGTGGATCCGCGAGCGCTCCGGGATCGAGAGCCGCCGCTTCGCCCGCCCCGACGAGTCCGTCGTCGACATGGCAGAGGCGGCCTCCCGGGTCGCGCTGGAGCGGGCCGGGCTCACCGGCGCCGACATCGACGTCGTCCTCGTGGCGACCGTGACGCACCCGTACCAGACGCCCTCGGCGGCGACTCTGCTCGCGCACCGGCTCGGCGCCACGCCGGCCGCCGCGTTCGACATCTCGGCCGCCTGCGCGGGCTTCTGCTACGGCGTGGCGCTGGCGAACGACATGATCCGCGCGGGCACGGCCCGGCACGTCCTGCTCGTCGGCGTCGAGAAGCTCACGGACTTCCTCGACCTCGACGACCGCGGCTCGGCGTTCATCTTCGGCGACGGCGCGGGCGCGGTCGTCGTCGGCCCGAGCGACACCCCGGGCATCGGCCCGACGGTCTGGGGCTCGGACGGCGCCCAGTGGGACGCCATCGTCAACAAGCAGTCCTGGGTCGAGTACCGCGACAGCGGCCACGAGGAGTGGCCCGCGCTGAAGATGGCCGGCCAGACCGTCTTCCGCTGGGCCGTGTGGCAGATGTCGCCGGTCGCGCAGAAGGCGCTCGACGCCGCGGGGGTCGCGATCGGCGACCTGGGCGCGTTCATCCCGCACCAGGCGAACGTCCGGATCATCGACGCGATGGTCAAGCAGATGGGCCTGCCCGAGCACGTCCCGGTCTCCCGCGACATCGCGACGAGCGGCAACACGTCGGCCGCGTCCGTCCCGCTGGCGATGGACCGCATGCTCGCCGAGGGCGAGGCGAAGAGCGGCGACCTGGCCCTGCTCATCGGCTTCGGCGCGGGCCTGGCCTACGCGGCGCAGGTCGTCGAGCTGCCCTGAGCACGGCAGGATCCCCACAGAACCCCGCCGCGTTGCGCGGCGGACCGCACCACGGACCGGCACGATACGAACCGCCACCACCCGCCGCACCCGCGACGGGACGTCGACGAAGGAGCAACATCCCATGGCACTGAGCGAGCAGGAGATCCTCGCGGGTCTCGCCGAGATCGTGAACGAGGAGACCGGTCTCGCGGCGGACGCCGTCCAGCCCGACAAGAACTTCACGGACGACCTCGACATCGACTCGCTGTCGATGATGACGATCGTCGTCAACGCGGAGGAGAAGTTCGGCGTCCGGATCCCCGACGAGGACGTCAAGAACCTCCAGACCGTCGGCGACGCCGTCTCGTACATCCAGTCCGCCCAGGGCTGACCGGCCCGCGCCGAAGCCGATGAGCAGGGCCAGGTCNAGGTCACCGGCGGGCGCGCGGCCACCCCCGTGAGCCGCCGACCCCATCCGGCCCGAACAGCAGCGAAGGACTCCCACATGGCCACCGAGAATCGGACCAAGGTCGTCGTGACCGGTCTCGGCGCGACCACGCCCCTCGGCGGGGACGTGCCCACCACCTGGCAGGCGGCCCTCGAGGGCCGCTCGGGTGCCCGCGCGCTCGAGCACGACTGGGTCGAGCGCTACGAGCTCCCCGTGACCTTCGCCGCCGAGGTCGCCGTCCGGCCCGAGGACCAGCTCGCGAAGGTGGAGACCCGCCGTCTCGACCCGTCGGGCCAGTACGCCCTCGCCGCCGCGCGCGAGGCCTGGAAGGACGCCGGCTCCCCCGAGGTGGACCCGCTGCGCCTCGGCGCGGTCGTCGCGTCCGGCATCGGCGGGGTCTGGACCCTCCTCAACTCCTACGACGTGCTCAAGGAGAAGGGCCCGCGCCGGGTCTTCCCGCTGACCGTCCCCATGCTCATGCCGAACGGCCCGGCCGCGGCGATCAGCCTCGAGCTCGGCGCCCGGGCCGGCACCCACACCCCGGTGTCGGCGTGCGCGTCCGGCGCCGAGGCCATGGCGTACGGCATGGACATGATCCGCAGCGGCCGCGCCGACATCGTCGTGTGCGGCGGCACCGAGGCGGCCATCCACCCGCTGCCGATCGCCGGCTTCGCCGCGATGCAGGCGCTGTCGACGCGCAACGACGACCCGGCCGCCGCCTCACGGCCGTACGACGCGGGCCGCGACGGCTTCGTCCTCGGCGAGGGCGCCGGCATCGTCGTCATCGAGTCCGAGGAGCACGCGAAGGCCCGCGGCGCCCGGATCTACGCCGAGCTCGTGTCGGCCGGGCTGACGTCCGACGCCCACCACATCGCCGCCCCGGACCCGGAGGGCTCCGGCGCCTCGCGCGCGATGCTCTTCGCGCTGGAGTCCGGCGGGCTGTCGCCGGCGGACGTCGTCCACCTCAACGCGCACGCGACGTCGACCCCGGTGGGCGACCTCGCGGAGCTCAACGCGATCCGCGGCGCGCTGGGCAAGGACGCCGACCACGTCGCGATCTCCGCCACGAAGTCGATGACCGGGCACCTGCTCGGCGCCGCCGGTGCGCTCGAGGGCATCTTCTGCGTCCTCGCGCTGCACCACCGGCTCGCGCCGCCGACGATCAACCTCGACGACCCGGACCCGGCCGTCGACCTCGACGTCGTCCGCAAGGACCCGCGGCCGCTGCCGGCCGGCGACATCGTCGCGCTGAACAACTCGTTCGGCTTCGGCGGCCACAACGTCGCCGTGGCCTTCCGGAGCGTCTGACCGTCGCGTTCGTCCGACCGGGTGGTCGGGCTTGCATGAAACGAAACCGTTCCGTACTGTCCTCTCGACGGTACGGAACGGTTTCGTTTCGTCCGGCGGGACTCCCCGGCCGGACGGCGGGAGGAGGCGCTCGTGACGACGACGGACGACGTCGACCGCCCGCAGCCGGCGACCGCCCGGCCGCGGCCCCGAGTGAGCGGGGACCGGGAGCAGGAGATCCTCGACGCCGCGCTCGAGGTCCTGCGCGAGGTCGGCTACGACAAGCTGACCATCGACACCGTCGCCGCCCGGGCCCGGGCGAGCAAGGCGACGCTGTACCGGCGCTGGCCCACCAAGGCCGAGCTCGTCGCCGACGCGATGAGCCAGCTGGACGGCGGTGTGCCGGCGGTGCCGGACACCGGCACCCTCCGGGGTGACCTGCTGGCGCTGACCGACGACAAGTGCGGCGTCCTCGACGCCGGCCAGATGGACCTCGTGTGCGGTCTGTCGACGGCGATGTACCGCGACCACGCGCTCGGCGCGGCGCTGCGGGACCGGTTCCTCGAACCGCGCCGGCACACCGTCCTGGCCGTGCTCGAACGCGCCCGCGACCGCGGGGAGATCGACGCCGGTGTCGACCTCGAGCTCGTCGGTCAGATCGTCCCGGCGGTCGTCATGTTCCGCCTCTCCTTCGGCACCCCCGATGAGCCGTTCGCGTCGCTCGTCGCGCGCGTCGTCGACCAGGTCGTCCTGCCCGCGGTCCGGGGGACCCGGGACTGAACCACGCCCACCCCGCGCCGTGACACCGACGTCCGGCGCTCCTCCAGCACGCCCCGCACCGACCGAGGAGCACCATGTCCACCTCCGCCAGCACCGGCGGGCACGACGGTGACGCCCCCACGGGCGCCGTCGACCCGCTGCTCGACCCGGCCCTCGACCCGGAGCTCGATGCCGAGCTCGACGCCGCCACCGGCGGCACCGACGGGGTCGCACCGGCCCGCCGCCGGGCCCTGGGCCTCGCGCTCGCCGTCATCAGCACCGCGCAGCTCATGGTCGTCCTCGACGCGACGATCGTGAACATCGCGCTCCCGACGCTCGGCACCGACCTCGGCTTCTCGCAGGCGAACCTGTCCTGGGTCGTCAACGCGTACACGCTCGCCTTCGGCGGCCTGCTCCTGCTCGGCGGCCGGGCCGGCGACCTGCTCGGGCGCCGCAAGACGTTCATGGTCGGCGTCGGCGTCTTCGCGCTCGCGTCGTTCCTCGGCGGTGTCGCGCAGTCCGAGGGCCAGCTCATCGGCGCGCGCATCCTCCAGGGGCTCGGCGCCGCCATCGCGTCCCCGACGGCGCTGTCGCTCGTGACGACGACGTTCCCGGCCGGGCCGGCCCGCAACCGGGCGTTCGCGATCTACGCGGCGATGTCCGGCGCGGGCGCGGCGATCGGGCTCATCCTCGGCGGGCTGCTCACCGAGATCGACTGGCGCTGGACGTTCTTCGTCAACGTGCCGATCGGCATCGCCGTGATCGTCCTGGCGCCCATGGTGCTGCCGGAGTCGGCCCGCCAGCGCGGCCGGTTCGACCTGCCGGGCGCGCTCACCGCGACGGCCGGTCTCGTCAGCCTCGTCTACGGCCTCACCCAGGCCGCGGAGAAGGGCTGGGGCACGACCGCGACCCTGCTGTACCTGTCCGCCGGTGTGACGCTCATCGTGGCGTTCCTCCTCATCGAGTCGCGCTCGGCCCACGCCCTCATGCCGTTCCGGGTGCTCGCCCAGCGGGACCGGGCGGCGTCCTACCTCGCGATGCTCGTCGTCGGCGCCGGGATGTTCGCCCTCTTCTACTTCCTCGGCATCTACATCCAGACGGTGCTCGAGTACTCGCCGGTGCGCGCGGGTGTCTCGTTCCTGCCCTTCAGCGCGGGCATCATCGCCGCGGCCCAGCTCGGCTCGTTCCTCGTGAGCCGCGTCGACGCCCGGTGGATCTCCGGGCCCGGTGCGCTCATCGCGGCGGCGGGCATGCTGTGGATGGCCCAGATCACCCCGCAGACGGAGTACGTCACGGGGCTGCTCGGCCCGATGGTGACGATGGCGTTCGGCCTCGGCCTGATCTTCGTGCCGCTGACCCTCACCGCCGTGGCCGGCGTCGAGAAGCGGGACTCCGGGGTCGCCTCCGCCGTCCTCAACACGATGCAGCAGATCGGCGGCGCGATCGGTCTGGCGACCCTGAGCACCGTGGCGTCCCGGTCGGCCACGGACAAGGCGGCCGAGCTCGCGGCCGACCTCCAGGCCAAGGCGGCCGCGGGCCTGCCGGCCGACCAGCTCGCCCAGCTCAAGGCGCTCGTCGAGGTCGAGGCGTTCACCTCCGGCGCGACGGCGGCGTTCGTCGTCGCCGCCGGGATGATCCTCGGCGCGGGGCTGCTCGTCGTGGCCTTCCTCCGGGTCCGGCACGAGGACCTGGCGACCGACCAGGTCCAGGTGACGATGCACTGAGCACGCACGACGAAGGGCCCCGACCGTCCGGTCGGGGCCCTTCGCGCGTCGTACGGGCCGGGCGGCCCGGGTGCGCGGTCCCGGGTCAGCCGACCCGGTGCAGCCAGCGCACGGGGGCGCCGTCCCCGGCGTGCCGGAACGGCTCGAGCTCGTCGTCCCACGCACTGCCGAGGGCGAGGTCGAGCTGGGCCACGATCGTCGCCGGGTCGCCGTGCCCGCTCTCCAGGGCGTGCCGGACCCGGTCCTCGGGCACCAGGATGTTGCCGTGCACGTCGGTCACGGCGTGGAAGATCCCCAGCTCGGGGCTGTGCATCCACCGCCCGCCGTCGACACCGGGGCTCGGCTCCTCGGTCACCTCGTACCGCAGGTGCGCCCACCCGCGGAGGGCGGACGCCAAGAGCGCCCCGGTCCCCTGCTCGGCCTGCCAGGAGAGCTCGGTGCGGTAGAGCCCCGCCGCCGCCGGCTGCGGGATCCAGTCCAGCGACAGGCGCACGTCGAGGACGCCGCCGGCGGCCCACTCGACGTGTGGGCACAGCGCACGCGGCGCGGAGTGCACGAACAGGACGCCTCGCGTCGTCGCACCGGCCATGGGGGCCTCCTTCACCGGGTTGAGGTGCGTCTTCCCCAACGACCTCGTCCGATGAGCAGCCTTGCTGGCAGGGGCATGATGCTGGCGCCTGTCTCCGGCCATTCTGCACCACGGATCACACCCGCACCACCTTTCTCATCGAAACTCTGGGTAGAACGACAACTACGTTCCGTATTCCATCGACCACGGAGTGAAGATCGGACCGCGACACGCCGAGAGGTACCAGGAGGGACGACTGGGAGGTCGCGTGAACCAGGAGCCGATCGGCCTGGACGAGGCGTACGACGAAGGCGTCGTCACCGAGGTGATCCGTCCTGCCGCGATCGTGCCGGAGGAGGCCGCCCGGGCGATCCTCGTCGAGCTCTCGCTGAACTCGGTGCACGCCGACGGGCTCTGGCTCGCCGAGCCGAGCCGCTGGACCCGGTACGAGCAGCCGTGGCCCGGGGAGCGCCCGGAGGACGCCACCGGTCTCGTCGGCAGCCTGCAGATCGCGTACGGCACCCCGACGAAGTACGAGATCACCATCTACCGCGTCATGATCTCCAAGCTCGGCTCCGCCCTCGGCTTCACCGTCGAGTCCCTGTGCGACGAGGCGCTGGGCTTCGGGGACCTGACCCTCGCCGAGTGCCCGCGGGCCGCCCTGGCCGCGCCGCCCCGCCCGTTCCGGTTCTGAGCGGACGGGCGGCGACCGGTCCGGCCGCGGCGACGATCACCGGTCGGCCCGCGCGGCGCAGGCCGCGCCAGTAGGGTCGGAACGCCACCGGCACCTGCCGGGTGGCCGGGTCGGAGCTGACCCGACTTCCCGGTCGGAAAGGGCTGGCGAGACATGTCGCAGAAGGTGCAGGGCGTCGTCGCGCGGGGCAAGGGTGCCCCCGTCACGGTCGAGACGGTCGTCGTCCCGGACCCCGGTCCCGGCGAGGCGGTCGTGAAGGTGCAGGCCTGCGGCGTCTGCCACACCGACCTGCACTACCGCGAGGGCGGCATCAACGACGACTTCCCCTTCCTCCTCGGCCACGAGGCGGCGGGTGTCGTCGAGGCCGTCGGCGCCGGCGTCACGGACGTCGCCCCCGGTGACTACGTCGTGCTCAACTGGCGGGCGGTGTGCGGCCAGTGCCGCTCGTGCCGGCGCGGCCGCCCGCAGTACTGCTTCGCGACCCACAACGCCACGCAGAAGATGACCCTCGAGGACGGCACCGTGCTGTCCCCCGCGCTCGGCATCGGCGCCTTCGTCGAGAAGACGCTCGTCGCCGCCGGCCAGTGCACGAAGGTCGACCCGGCCGCCGCGCCGGCCGTCGCCGGCCTGCTCGGCTGCGGCGTCATGGCCGGCCTCGGCGCGGCGATCAACACCGGCAACGTGCAGCGCGACGACACCGTGGCCGTCATCGGCTGCGGCGGTGTCGGAAACGCGGCGATCGCCGGCGCCCGGCTCGTCGGCGCCCGCCGGATCATCGCCGTCGACATCGACGACAAGAAGCTCGAGTGGGCCAAGGACTTCGGCGCCACCCACACGGTGAACTCCTCCACGCAGGACGCCGTCGAGGCGATCCAGGCCGCGACGGACGGCTTCGGCGCGGACGTCGTCATCGACGCCGTCGGCCGCCCCGAGACGTGGAAGCAGGCCTTCTACGGCCGCGACCTCGCCGGCACCGTCGTCCTCGTCGGCGTGCCGAACCCGACGATGACGCTCGAGCTCCCGCTCATCGACGTCTTCGGCCGCGGCGGCTCGCTGAAGTCGTCCTGGTACGGCGACTGCCTGCCGTCCCGGGACTTCCCGACGCTCATCGAGCTGTACCTGCAGGGCCGGCTCCCGCTCGACAAGTTCGTCAGCGAGACCGTCGGCCTCGGGGACGTCGAGGCGGCGTTCGCGAAGATGCACCACGGCGAGGTCCTGCGGTCGGTCGTGGTCCTGTGAGCAGCAGGGCACGCATCGAGAACGTCGTCACGAGCGGGGTCTTCAGCCTCGACGGGCAGGACTTCGACGTCGACAACAACGTGTGGCTCATCGGGGACGCCGACGAGGTCGTCGTCGTCGACGCCTCCCACGAGGCGGGCAAGATCCTCGACGCCGTGGCCGGCCGGAAGGTCGTCGCGATCGTGTCGACCCACGGCCACAACGACCACGTGAACGCCGCGGGCGAGGTCGCCGACGCGACGGGTGCGCCGATCCTCCTGCACCCCGAGGACCGGATGCTCTGGGACGTCGTCCACCCCGACCGCGAGCCCGGGTACCTCGCCGACGGCGACGTCGTCGAGGTCGGCGGGACGACGCTGCGGGTGCTCCACACCCCGGGGCACTCCCCCGGCGCGGTGTGCCTGCACGTCCCGGACCTCGAGGTCCTCTTCTCCGGCGACACCCTGTTCAAGGGCGGTCCGGGGGCGACGGGCCGCTCGTTCTCGAGCTTCCCGACGATCCTCGAGTCGATCCGGACCCGGCTGCTCACGCTCGCACCGACGACGACCGTGCTCACCGGGCACGGCGACTCGACGACGATCGGCGCCGAGGCCGGCGACTACGACGCGTGGGTGGCCCGCGGGCACTGAGCCCCACGGACGCAGCCCCGGACACCGAGGACGCCGTCGGTCGCGCACGGCGACCGGCGGCGTCCCGTCGTCCGATCGGGACGAGGGGTCCCGGTACGGAGCGCTCGCGACCCTGCCCGCCCTGCGATCTGGTAACGATCACGCGCGAACCATCCGTGACGGTTCTTGCGGAGCAAGATCGGCAGGGCCACCCTCGTCGTCCACGGACGTCCGGACGGGAACCGGGCGCCGTCGACGCCCGGGGGGCCGGGCGGCTTGGGGGATCCACATGTCCGGACGTACGCCTTTCCATGCCCGCAGATCGGTCCGCGTCGGCGCCGCGGCGACGGCCTCGGTCCTCGTCGCGGGCGGGGTGCTCGCGACGCAGCTGTCGCCGACGACCGCGGCGACGGGCACGTCGAAGCTGACCCGTGAGCAGGTCGCCGAGACACTGCTCGAGCGCCGCGGCGAGTTCCTCTCCCCCGGTGCGCTCGCCGGGCTGCGCTTCCTCGCCGGCAAGAACCGCCCCGGCGGCCTCGTCGGCGAGGGCGACGAGCCCGCCGCCGGCCGGGCCGGTGCGGCCACGCAGGGTGCCGGCGCCGCGGTCGCGTCGGCGGGCCTGCAGAACGTCCGCGTCAACGATCCGCGGACCGACACGACCCTGGAGCAGACGACCCAGAGCGAGACGGCGATCGCCGTGAAGGGCAAGCGGGTCGTCGTCGGGTTCAACGACTCCCAGCACGTCTACCCCGGCGGCTTCCTCACGGCGGCGGCGAACCTCACCGGGGTCGCGTACTCAGCCGACGGCGGCAGGACCTTCACCGACGCGGGCAACCTGCCGCAGGGACCGGGGCAGGTCAACCTCGGCGACCCGTGGCTCGGGGTGGACCGCAAGGGCGTCTTCTACTACTCCGAGCTCGTCATCAGCGGCGAGTCCGGCGGCCTGGAGATCGGCGTCTCGACGTCGAAGGACGGCGCCCGGTGGACGGTGCCCGTGTACGCCTCGCCCAACGACCCGGCGCTCTTCTACTCCGGTGACAAGGAGGCCCTCACGGTCGGCCGCTCCAAGGCCTCCGCGGCCAAGGACACCGTGTACGTCGCCTGGGACGACTTCGTGGACGACGGCCAGGGCGGCTTCTTCGCGGGCCTGCCCGTCGCCCGCTCCGAGGACGGGGGCCGGACGTTCCAGCTGGCGTACGCGGACAAGATCACGAGCGACCCGTCGAGCTGCAGCTTCGGCCAGTACATCGGCTCGCAGCCCAGCGTCGACCCGGCCACCGGCGACCTCACGGTCGTCTCGGTGCGCATCGCCGTGGACGACCCCACGTGCGAGGGCGGCACCGAGGTCTTCGACATCGTCTCGGTCACCTCGAAGGACGGCGGCGCGACCTTCAGCGAGCCCGTCGTCGTCGCCACCGTGAGCGACTTCGCGGCCATCGACCTCGGCCCCGGCCGGGTGGCGCGCAACCTGCCGCTGCCGACCGTGACCCGCCTCGGCAGCACCCTCGTCACGGCGTGGAACGAGGGTGCCCCGGGAGCGTCGCGCACGCTGTGGTCGGCGTCGAAGGACGGCGGCGCGACCTGGAGCGCGACGGTGCCGGTACCCTCGCCGGCCGGCGAGGACTTCCAGCCGGCGCTGTCCGCGGACGCCGCCGGGCTGCACCTCGCGGCGTACCACAAGAACCCCGACCTCACGGTCGACGTGCTGCTGTCCGACTCCAGGAACGGGACGGCCTGGACGACGAAGCGGGTCACGACGAAGGCCTTCCCCGGGGTCTTCAACAACCCCCAGTTCGACCCCGTGATCGCGACCGGGTACATGGGCGACTACATCGCGAACGTCGCGACCGACGGCCGCCTCTACCTCGCCTGGGGCGACAACCGCGACATCGTGAAGAACTCGCTGTGGCCGGCCGGCCGCAACGACCCGGACGTCTTCTTCGCGAAGCGCTGAGGCGTCGCGGCACCTGCTGCCGCGTGCCCCGACGACGGGCCGCCGCACCCCGGTGCGGCGGCCCGTCCGCGCGCCCGGCCTGCCACACTGCGCCCCGTGGACGCCTCCCGGCACGACCGCGCCCTCGCCGCGCTCCTCGGCCTCGCCGTCGGCGACGCCCTGGGGATGCCGACGCAGGAGCTGTCCCGGGCCCGCGCCGAGCAGCTGCTCGGTGCCGGCCCGGTCCTGCTCGAGGGCCCGGCCGACAACCCGGTCTGCCCGGGCCTGGCGGCCGGGTCGGTCACCGACGACACCGCGCAGGCGCTCCTGCTCGCCCGCCTCCTCGTCGACGGCCACGGCCGGGTCGACCCGCACGACCTCGCCGACCGGCTCCTCGGCTGGGAGACCGCGATGGCCGCCCGCGGTTCGCTCGACCTGCTCGGCCCTTCGACGAAGGCCGCGCTGCTCGCCGTCCGCGGCGGCGCCGACCCGGCGACGACGGGGCGCGCCGGCACGACGAACGGTGCGGCGATGCGGGTCGCACCGGTCGGGGTCGCGACCCCGCCGGAGCCGCTCGCCGCGCTCGTCGACGCCGTCGTCGCGGCCGGGCAGGTCACGCACGACACCGGGACGGCGCACGCCGGTGCCGCGGCGGTCGCCGCCGTCGTGGCCGCCGGGGTGGACGGCGCCGCGTTCGACGCGGCACTGCCGCTCGCGGTCCGGGCCGCCCGCGAGGCCGGCCTGCGGGGTGCGCGGCCGGACGACCAGGACGTGGCCGGGCGGATCGAGGCCGCGCTCGCCCTGGTCCGGTCCGGTGCCCGCGGCGGACGGCCGGCGGCGGACGGCGGGAGCGCGCTCCTCGACGCCGTCGCGACCCGGGTCGGGACGACGCTCGCCACGCACGAGTCGGTGCCCGCGGCGTTCGCCGTCGCGGCGCTCGCGGCCGGCGACCCGTGGCGGGCCGCGTGGTTCGGGGCCCGGCTCGGCGGTGACGCCGACACGGTCGCGGCGATGGCCGGCGCCTGCGTCGCGGCCTGCACCGGGACGGCGGCCCTGCCGCCCGACGTCGTCGCGCAGGTCGTCGCGGTCAACGGGCTCGACCTCGGCCCGCTCGTCGAGGGGCTGCTCGCCCTGCGCGCGGCGCGATGAGCGCCGGCACCCCGGTGGCGTGGACCGCGGCCGGCACCCCGCTGCTGCGCCCGACCCGCCTCGTCGGCCTCGCGAGCATCCTCGTGGACGTCGCCGTCCGGCTCCCCGCGCTCCCCGAGCGCGGCGGTGACGTCGTCGCGGACGACGCCGGCCGGGCGGCGGGCGGCGGCCTCAACGCGCTGGCCGCGGCGGCCCGGCTGCGACTGCCCGCCGCGTACGCGGGGCCGCACGGCACCGGCCCGAACGGCGACAGCGTGCGGGCGGCCCTGGCCGCCGACCGCGTCGTGCCGCTCCTCGTGCCCGCCCCCGGCGCCGACACCGGCTGGTGCCTGGCGATGGTCGAGCCGGACGGCGAGCGCACCTTCGTCACCGTGCCCGGGGCCGAGGCCCGGCAGCGCGGCGACCGGCTCGCGACGCTGCGGCTGCACGACCGGGACGCGCTCTACGTCTCCGGGTACGACCTCGCCTACCCGGACGCCGGCCCGGCGGTCGCGGCGTTCGTCGCGGGGCTGCCGCCCGCCGGGCCCGCGGGCGGGCCGCTCGTCGTCCTCGACCCCGGTCCCCTCGTCGCCGACGTGCCCGCCGCCCTGCTGGCCGCGGTCCTCGCCCGGCTCGACCTCGTCACGCTGTCCCGCGCCGAGGCCGAGGTGCTCGGCCTGGACGACGACCTGCACGCCCCGGGGCTGCCCGCCGGGGCGGCCGTCGTGCTCCGGGCCGGGGCGCACGGCGCCCGGGTCCGGCTCCCGGGCGGCCCGGTCGTCACCGTCCCCGGCGTCCCGGCCCCCGGGCCGGTCGTCGACACGAACGGCGCGGGCGACGTCCACACCGGCGCTCTCGTCGCCGGGCTGTCGCGCGGGCTCGCGCTGCCGGCCGCGGCGGCCCTCGCGAACGCCGCGGCGGCCGTCTCCGTCACGCGGCCGGGTGCGAACAGCGGCCCCACCGACGCCGACCTGGCCGACGGTGCGGACCTGCGCGTGCCGGGAGCCTGACCGCACAGACTGTCGGCCGGGTCGTCGGCCGGGTCGTCGGCCGGGTCGTCGGCCGGTCTCGTCCTCGTCGGTGCCCGCTGCTACGTTCACGCCGTGCCCGCCGGTCCCTCCCCCGCCGTGGCCGCCGACCCGTACGGCGCCGCGCGCGACGCCGCGCGCGCCCTCGCCGTCGCGACCGGCGTCGAGAAGCACGACGTCGTCGTCGTCCTCGGCTCCGGCTGGGCCGGTGCGGCGCGCGCCCTCGCCGACCCGGGCAGCGCCCCCGTCGAGGTCGACGTCACCGACCTGCCGGGCTTCGTGCCGGTCGTCGCCGAGGGCCACGTCGGGCAGGTCCGGTCGTCCGTGCTCGGCGGCCTGCGGGTGCTGACGTTCCTCGGCCGCACGCACCTGTACGAGGGGCGCGGCGCCGCCCAGGTCGTGCACGCCGTCCGGACCGCGGCGGCCGCGGGCTGCCGGCTCGCCGTCCTGACCAACGCGAACGGCTCGCTGCGCCCGGAGTGGGGCACGGGCACCGGGGTCGTCCTGCGCGACCACCTGAACCTCGCCGACGCGACGCCGCTCGTCGGGCCGCGCTTCGTCGACCTCACCGACGCCTGGTCCCCGCGCTGGCGCGGGCGGGCGCTCGCCGCGGACCCCGACCTCGTCGAGGGCGTCTACGCCATGCTCCGCGGCCCGCACTACGAGACCGTCGCCGAGGCGCTCATGCTCCGCACGCTCGGGGCGGACGTCGTCGGCATGTCGACCGTGCCCGAGGCCATCGCGGCCCGGGAGGCCGGCCTGGAGCTGCTCGGGCTGTCCGTCGTGACGACCGTCGAGGCGACCGGTGAGGTCATCGACGGCGAGGAGGTCGTCCGGGTCGCGGCAGCCGCCGCCACCCGGTTGGGGGGTGTCATCGCCACGGTGCTCACCGGGGCGACCGACCTGACGCCGGCCGGCACCACGGCCGGGAGGGAGAGCACGCCATGACCGAACCCGGCAGCGTCGCCGCCGGCCCGACCGTGACCGCGGGCGGCGTCGAGCAGAACGGCATCAACGTCATCGCGGAGTCCGAGCGCAAGGGCACCCCGCGCGACCTCTTCTGGCCGTGGTGCGCCGCAAACATCTCGGTGCTCGGCATCGGCTACGGCACGTACATCCTCGGCTTCGGCGTCTCGTTCGCCCAGGCGCTCGTCGCCGGGCTCGTCGGGATCGTCGTGTCGTTCCTCCTCGTCGGGCTCGTCTCCCTGTCCGGCAAGCGCGGGTCCGCCCCGACGATGATCACCTCGCGCGCGGCGTTCGGGGTCCGCGGCAACTCGCTGCCCGCGGCCGTCTCCTACCTGCTGCTCGTCGGCTGGGAGACCGTGCTCTGCGCGCTCGCGACCCTTGCGACGGCCACGGTCTTCGGCCGCCTCGGCTGGGGCGACGGGAACGTGACGAAGGTGCTCGCCTTCCTCGTCGTCGCGGCGGTCATCGTGTTCGCGGGCGTCTTCGGCTTCGACGTCATCATGCGGCTGCAGACGATCCTCACCGTCGCGCTCGCCGTCCTCACGGTCGGGTACGTCGTCCTCACCCTCGACCACGTCGAGTGGTCCACGGTCGGCGCGATCCCGCACGGCTCGACGCAGACCTTCGTCGGCGCCCTCGTCTTCGTCATGACCGGGTTCGGGCTCGGCTGGGTGAACTCCGGCGGCGACTACTCGCGCTACCTGCCGCGCGCCGCGTCGGGCCGCGGCGTCGTCGCGTGGACGACCGTCGGCGCGAGCGTCGCCCCGCTCGTGCTCGTCCTGTACGGGCTGCTCCTCGCGGGCAGCGACCCGACGCTCGCGGAGGCCATCGGCAGCGACCCGGTCGGCGGCCTCACGACGATCCTGCCGACCTGGTACCTCGTGCCGTTCGCCCTCGTCGCGATCGGCGGTCTCATCGGCGGCGCCGTCCTCGACATCTACTCCTCGGGCCTGGCGCTGCTCACCCTCGGGCTCAAGGTCCCGCGCTGGGCCGCGGCCGGCATCGACGGCGTGATCATGGTCATCGGCACCGTGTACTTCGTCTGGGTCGCCGACAGCTTCTTCTTCCCGTTCCAGGGCTTCCTCATCACGCTCGGGGTGCCGATCGCCGCCTGGTGCGGGATCTTCCTCGCCGACCTCTTCCTGCGCCGCCGGGACTACGCCGAGGCCGAGCTGTTCGAGCCGCGGGGCCGCTACGGCACGGTCAACGCACCGGCCGTCGCGACGATGGTCGTGGCGACGGTCGTCGGCTGGGGCCTCGTGACGAACACGTACGCAGGCTGGCTGGGGTGGCAGGGCTACCTGCTCGAGCCGCTCGGGCTCGGCTCGAAGGCCGACGGCGCCTGGGCGTTCGCGAACGTCGGCGTCCTCGTCGCGATCGTCCTCGGCGCGGCCGGGTACGCGGCGCTGTCGTCCGGCGCGGTTCGCCGCCAGGAGGACCGCGCCTGAGCGCACGCCCGGTGTGACGAACGAGGTACGAAGGGTCCTCTCGCGCGGGTGCCCGGCGGCGGTAGCGTCGCGGCACCGGACCCGCACGAAGGGGGTGGCCTCGTGACGACGTCGTCGAAGAGCGCCATGACCGCACTCCAGTGGCAGCTCGCACGGGACGCCGCACAGCACTACGCGCAGGTGCTCGTCCCCGCCTACCTCGGACCGGCCGCCCAGGCCGTCGTCGAGCGGGCCGCCCCGAGCGGTTCCGAGACGGTGCTCGACGTCGGCTGCGGCACGGGAGCAGCGGCGGCGGCCGCGCGCGACCGGCTCGGTGCCACCGGCCGCATCGTCGCGGTCGACGTCAACCGCTACATGCTCGACGTCGCCCGCGAGGTGCTCGGCCCGCACGACGGTGCAGCGCCGGTGGACCTGCGCGAGGGGGACGCCCGCCAGCTGCCGCTGCGCGACCACTGCGTCGACGTCGTCGTGTGCGCGAACACGCTGCAGTTCGTGCCGGAGCGGGCCCGGGCCTGCGCACAGATGGTCCGGGTGCTCGTGCCCGGCGGCCGGGCCGCCGTCGGCACCTGGGCCTCGATCGAGGAGAACCCGTACTTCGACGCCCTCGCACGCGCGATCGACCGCACGATGGGCCCCCAGGTCGCGACCCACCTCACGTCGGCCTGCACGCTCGGCTCCGCCCCGGAGCTGTGGGGCGCCCTGCGCGCCGGCGGGTTCGAGGACATCGCGGTGGAGAACGTCACCCTCGACGTCACCCTCGGCGACCTCACGACGTTCGTGCCCCGGCACCTCGCCTCGACCCCGATGGCCGCGGCCTTCCGCGGTGCCGGCGACGAGGCCGTCCACGACGTCGTCGAGCAGGTCGTCGGTGCGCTCGGCGGGGCGGCCGGCAGGTCCGTGCCGTTCCACCTGCTCGTCGCCGGGGCCCGCTCCCCCGCGGCCTGACCCGCCGGCCACGCCCGTCGGTCGTTAGGCTCACCGGCGGAGGTGCGTCGTGACGGTGCTCTGGGTGGTCCTCGTCGTCGCCGGGCTCGCGGTCGTCGGGTACGGCGCACGCGTCGCGCTGCGCGGTCCCGCCGAGCGGGCGAGCGGCGGCGGGTACGCGTTGTTCGGCCTCGGGGTCGGCGGTTACGCGCTCGGCCGCCTCCTCGGCGAGGACTGGACGCTGCTCACGTGGCTGTGCATCGCCGGTCCGCTCCTCGCCTACTGGGGGAGCCTGCCGGGGCGCCCGGGGGCGACCGGTCCGGGCCGGGCGGCGGGCTCCGGCGACGGCGCCCCGCCCGCGGTGTGAGAAGTCCGCAAAAGGTCTGCGCGGTTCTGGCGCGGGCCCCGTTCTTCGACCATGCTAAAAGGTTCCTACCGAACTAATCGGGCACGGTCGTCGAACAACCGTCGAGCAGCCGTCGGTCATCGCAGGCGCCCCGGCCCCGGTCAGGAGCGCCGCCATGCTGCAGGACTTCGCGGCCGCGTCCGTGCTCGTCGTCGACGACGAAGCGGCCGACCTCGCACTGCTGGGACGTCTCCTCACGAGACGCGGACTGCACAACCTCCATCTCGAGCAGGACGCCCGCCGCGCACTGTGCCGGCTCGACGGCCTCGCACCGGACCTCGTGCTGCTCGACCTCGAGATGCCCTGGGTCGACAGCCTCGCCGTCCTCGACGGGCTGCGCCGGTGGGCGGCCGGCGCCTACCTGCCGGTCGTCGTCCTCACGTCCGACCCGACGGCGCCCGCCCTCGAGGCCGCCCTGGCCCGCGGCGCGACGGACTTCGTCACGAAACCCTTCAACGGCACCGAGATCACGCTGCGGGTGCGCAACCTGCTCGAGGCCGGCGAGCTGCACCGGACCCTGCAGCGACGCCTCGGCGACGCCGACGCCGACCTCGAGCGCGCGATCGGCGTGCCCGGCGGCGGGCCGGGCAGCGAGGTCGACACCCGGGAGCGGATCGGCGCCGTGCTGTCCGGCGGCGACCTCAGCACCGTCTTCCAGCCCGTCGTCGACCTCGCCGACAGCGCCGTGGTCGGCTACGAGGCGCTGGCCCGCTTCGCCCCCGGCACGCCCGACACCGCGACGTGGTTCTCGGAGGCCGAGGGCGTCGGGCTCGCGGCCGACCTCGAGCTCGCCGCGGCGCACCACGCCGTCTCGCAGACGCCGCAGCTGCCGCAGGAGGGGTTCGTCGCGCTCAACGTCTCCCCCGCGACGCTCGTCGGCGGCCGGCTCCACGAGGTCGCGCTCGTGCCCGGGACGCTGCGCGGCTCGCCGGTCGTCGTCGAGCTCACCGAGCACGTGCCGGTGTCGGACTACGACGCCCTCGCCGCCGCCTTCGCACCGCTGCGCGAGGCGGGTGCGCTGCTCGCGCTCGACGACACCGGCGCCGGGTTCGCCGGGCTGCGCCACCTGCTGCACCTGCACCCGGACATCATCAAGCTCGACATCTCCCTCGTGACCGGGATCGACGCCGACCCGGCCCGCCGGGCCCTCGCCGCGGCGCTCGTCGCGTTCGCCGACGACATCGGCGCCCAGGTCGTCGCCGAGGGCGTCGAGACGCCGGCGCAGACCGAGGTGCTCGCGGGTCTCGGGGTCCGGTGGGGCCAGGGCTGGCTGCTCGGCCGGCCCGCGCCGGCGTCCGCCTGGCACTGACACCGCGGTCCTGGCCGCAGGACCGGTGTCGCGGACCGTGTTGGACGGATCACATCGAAGGTGCCTTTGCGCCCGATCGGGGGAGGCCGGCGGCTCACCTTCAGTAATCTTCCAGTCGATTCACAGGCCGGCCGTCGCAGGCCGCAACGGACGAGGGAGCTGCGTGGCACGGGTCAAGGGTTTCGACGGTCTGCGTGCCATCGCCGTCCTCGCCGTCCTGCTCTTCCACATCGACCTCGTCGGCGGCGGCTGGATCGGCGTCGACCTGTTCTTCGTGCTGTCCGGGTTCCTCATCACGACCCTGCTCATGCGCGAGCACGCACGCACCCGCCGCATCGCCATCGCCGACTTCTACGTCCGGCGGGCCGCGCGGCTCTACCCGGCGCTGCTCGTCATGGTCGTGGCCTGCATCCCGTTCGCCGGGTACCTCGGCTACAAGGGTGACGCCGAGGGCTACGTCGTGACGGCCGCGGTCGCCCTGACCTACCTCTCGGACGTCGCGATCCTCGTGTCGGGGCACGCCTACGGGCGCCTCACCCACACGTGGAGCCTCGCCGTGGAGGAGCACTTCTACCTGCTGTGGCCGCTCGTCGTCGTCCTCCTCCGCGGCCGGCGCCGGTTCGTGCTCGCGGCCGCCCTCGGCGGCGCGACCCTCTCCTTCCTCGCGACCCTGCTGGGCTCCGGGCGCACCGTCTTCGACAAGGGGGTCCCGGTCGCGTACTTCGCGCCGCACACGCGGGTCTTCGAGCTGCTCCTCGGGGCTGCGGCCGCCGCCCTCGTGTTCTCGCGCGCGGGCCACGGGCCCGGGCGTCAGCTCGACCGGCTGGTCGGCGGTCGCGTCGGCGGCGTCCTGCGTCCGGCGGCACCGGTGCTCGCCCCGCTCGGCCTGCTCGGGCTGGCCGCGGTCATGGCCTACGCCGGCGTCGTCCCCCGCAGCGAGGGCTTCACGCTCCAGCTCCTCGCCGCCGGCCTGACGTCCTGCCTGCTCGTGCTGGGCGTCTACCTCTCGCAGGGGTCCGCGCTGGTCCGGGCGCTGGAGTGGGCACCGCTCGCCTGGCTCGGCACGGTGTCCTACGGCGTCTACCTGTTCCAGTCGCCGATCTTCAAGGTGGCCGGCCACTACTTCGGCGCCGGTCCCGTCACCGACCTGCTCGTGTGCGTGCCGCTGACGATCGGCGCGGCCGCCCTGTCGAGCCGCTACCTCGAGAGCCCCGTGCGGGACTGGGCACGGCGACGGCTCACGGCCTCCGCTCCGCACGCGCCGCTCCCCCAGCAGCAGGGGCACACCGCTGCGGCGGCCAAGGTCGAGGTCGACGCCGGCTCGGTCCGGTAGCGGCTCGCTCCGTGGCGGGCCGGTCGGTCAACCGACCTGTGCCGCGGCGGCGCGTCCCGCCGTCCGGCCCGAGAACAGGCAGCCGCCGAGGAACGTGCCCTCGAGCGCGTTGTAGCCGTGCATGCCGCCCCCGCCGAAGCCGCTGACCTCGCCCGCGGCGTAGAGCCCGGGCACCGGGGCGCCGTCCGCCCCGAGGACCCGGCCGTCGAGGTCGGTGTGCAGACCGCCCAACGTCTTGCGGGTCAGCACGTTGAGGCGGACGGCGATGAGCGGGCCGGCCTTCGGGTCGAGCAGCCGGTGCGGCGTCGCGACCCGGACGAGCCGGTCGCCGCGGTAGGCGCGCGCTCCGCGGATCGCGGTCACCTGGGCATCCTTGCCGAAGGGGTTCGCCAACTGGCGGTCCCGCCCCTCGACGAGCGCGCGCAGGGCGCTCTCGTCGATCGCGGGGACCTCCGGGTCGGCGAGCGCGTTCATCCCGCGGACGAGGTCGGTGAGCGAGTCGGCGACGACGAAGTCCTCGCCGTGCTGCTTGAAGGCCTCGACGGGGCCGGGGGCGCCGGGGCGGACCCGGGAGAGCAGCAGCCGGACGTCCTTGCCCGTGAGGTCGGGGTTCTGCTCGGAGCCGGAGAGCGCGAACTCCTTCTCGATGATCTTCTGCGTGAGCACGAACCACGAGTAGTCGTAGCCCGTCGAGCGCAGGTGCCGCAGCGTGCCGAGGGTGTCGAACCCCGGGAAGAACGGCGCGGGCAGGCGGCGCCCCGCGGCGTCGAGCCAGAGCGACGACGGGCCGGGCAGGATCCGGATCCCGTGGTTGTCCCAGATCGGGTCCCAGTTCCGCAGGCCCTCGACGTAGTGCCACATCCGGTCCGGGTTGACGACCGTGCCGCCGGCCGCGGTGGTGATGGCGATCATCCGGCCGTCGACGTGCGCGGGGACGCCGGCGACCATCCGGCGCGGGGGCGTCCCGAGGCGCTCCGGCCAGGCCTCGCGGACGAGGTCGTGGTTGCCGCCGATCCCGCCGGACGTCACGAGGACGGCCTGCGCCGAGTACTCGAAGGAGCCGACCTCGGTGCGGGACGACGCCGTGCCGCGAGCGGCGTCCGACGGCTCGAGGAGCGCACCGCGGACGCCGGTCACCGCGCGGCCGGACGTGACGAGCCCGTCGACCCGGTGCCGGAAGCAGAACCGGATCCGCCCGGTCGCCGCGTGCTCGCGGACCCGGCGCTCGAACGGCGCGACGACCCCGGGTCCGGTCCCCCACGTGATGTGGAAGCGGGGCACCGAGTTGCCGTGCCCGTCCGCCCGGCCGTCACCGCGCTCGGCCCAGCCGACGACGGGGAAGATCCGGTGGCCCATCTGCCGGAGCCAGGCCCGCTTCTCCCCCGCGGCGAAGTGCACGTAGGCGGTCGCCCACTGCCGCGGCCAGTGGTCCTCGGGGCGGTCGAACTGCGCGGAGCCCGCCCAGTCCTGCAGGGCGAGCTCGAGCGAGTCCCTGACGCCCATCCGGCGCTGCTCCGGCGAGTCCACGAGGAAGAGCCCGCCGAGCGACCAGAACGCCTGGCCGCCGAGGTTCTGCTCCGGCTCCTGGTCGAGCAGCAGCACCCGGCGGCCGGCGTCCGCCAGCTCGGCGGCCGCGACGAGCCCGGCGAGGCCCGCCCCCACGACGACGGCGTCGGCGTCCACGTCTCTCCTGTCGGTCGCTGCTGCCGAGGGCCCGGCGTGCCCTCGGCGGAGAGTCTCCCCCATTCGGACATCCTTTCCGGGCCGGCCCCCGGGGCCTCACCGCGCGTGGCAGCGTCGTCACGGTCGGACGACGAGGTCCGCCGACGTGAGGGATGACGAGGCGAGGCAGGCATGGCACAGGTCTCCGGTCCGCAGTGGGCTCCGGACCCGTACGGGCGCTACGAGCTGAGGTTCTGGGACGGCTCGGCCTGGACCGAGCACGTGAGCCGGCACGGGGTCCAGGCCCGCGACCCGCTCGCGCCGGTCGCACCGGTCGTCCCCGTCGTCCCCCTCGTCCCGGAGCGGGCGTTCGGGCAGGAGCCGTTCGCCGAGCTGCTGCCCCGGTCGCCCGGACGGGCGGCGGGCGTCCCGGGCCACACCCGGCAGGGCGCCGGGTCCGCGAAGGCCCCGCGCCGCAAGGCCGTTCCCGTGCTGCTCGCCGCCGGCGCGGCCGCAGCCGTCATCGCCCTCGTCGCCTCGCTCGGCGGCGGGCCTTCGACGCCGACCGCCTCGTCGACGACCGACAGCATCCAGCCGCTCGCCGCGATCCCGACGCAGACGTCGTCGACGACGGCGAAGGCGGCGCCGTCGGCCTCGAAGGCGACGTCCCGCACGACGACGAAGGCGGCCGCGAAGAAGACGTCACCGACGACGACCGAGGCCACGACGACCACGACGAGCAAGAAGCCGCGGACGACGACCACGACGAGGGCGAAGGCGAGCACCACGAGGCCGAGGTCGACGACGTCCACCCGGCCGAGGACGACGACGTCCACGAAGCCGGCCGCCAAGGACTACGCGAACTGCACCGCGATGCACGCCGACTACCCGCACGGCGTCGGCAAGCCGGGAGCGGTCGACCGCACGACCGGCGCCCCGCCCGTCACCGACTTCGTCCGGAGCACCGCGCTCTACGCCGCGAACGCCGAGAGTGACCGCGACGGCGACGACATCGCCTGCGAGTCGCACTAGGTCAGCCGGCGATCTCACCCATCCGGTGCCGCACGAGTGCCCGCACCGCGTCGTCCGACAGCGGGTTCGCGGCGGTGAACCGCACCGTGCCCTTCGAGAGCGCGAACCCGTCGAGCAGGTCGCTCGCCGCCTCGACGGCCTGCGGGCTGAACGGGAAGACGGCGAGGTGCTTGGCCGCGGCCCGCAGCCCGAGCAGCGGCTTGCCGTGCCACCGCAGCGCCGCCATGCCGTAGCTCGTGCCCTCCTCGGCGTCCGGGGCGAGCTCGCGCGCGACGGCGACGACGCGCGCGAACGCCGCCCGGTCGTCCGCGCCCAGGGTGGCGAGGTAGTCCTCGACGTCAGCCATGCGACGAGGGTAGCCAGCCGCCCGAGGGCCCTGGTCGGTCTGCCGCCGAACGCCTACCGCAGCGGGCTGAGCATCCCGAGGAGTGCGCTGATCGCCTCGGTGGACACCCGGTAGTAGGTCCAGACACCACGGCGGTCCCCGGAGACGATGCCCGCCTCGGCGAGCTTCTTCAGGTGGTGCGACACGGTCGGCTGGGCGATGCCGAGCGGCCCGACGAGGTCGCAGGTGCAGGCCTCCTGCCCGGGGCTCGCGAGCAGGATCGAGACGAGCCGCAGCCGCACCGGGTCGGCGAGCGCCTTGAGCCGGCGCGCGAGGACGTCGGCCTGCTCGGGGTTCAGCGGGGCCTCGGTGAGCGGGGCGCAGCAGTCGACCGCCGCGGGCTCGAGGACGGGCAGCTGCTTGGCCATGTGGCCATCGTCGCACGACATCGACGACTGTCGATGGTTGACCGGCGGCACCGCGCGGACGAGGATGGTCATATCGACGTTCGTCGATATCGGACTCCGTCGTCAGGAGACGTCATGAGCACCACCCGGATCCCGCAGGACGCCGACGAGCTGCGCGCCGCCGTCCGTGAGCGCTACGCCGCAGCGGCCCGCGCGGCGTCCGGCCAGGACGGCGACGCCTGCTGCGCGCCGTCGTGCTGCGGCGACGCCGGCACCACCGCTGCCGCCGCTGGCACCGCCGTCGGCGGCGGGAAGGACGCCATCACCCGCGACCTCTACGACGACGAGGCGGCGCAGACGTCCGAGGCCGCCCTCGCGGCGTCCCTGGGGTGCGGCAACCCGACCGCGCTGGCCGACCTGCGTCCCGGTGAGGACGTCCTCGACCTCGGCTCCGGCGGCGGGCTCGACGTCCTGCTCTCCGCCCGGCGGGTCTCCCCCGGCGGCACGGCCTACGGGGTGGACATGACCCCCGAGATGCTCGACCTCGCCCGCCGCAACCAGGCCGAGGCGGGGGTGGAGAACGCGCGGTTCCTCCTTGGGACGATCGAGGCCGTGCCGCTGCCGGACGCGTCGGTCGACGTCGTCATCTCCAACTGCGTCATCAACCTCGCCGCCGACAAGGACGCAGTCCTCGCCGAGGCGGCCCGGCTGCTGCGCCCGGGCGGCCGGTTCGCCGTCTCCGACGTCGTCCTCCTGAAGCCGCTCCCGGAGGCCGCTCGGCACCTCATGCAGCTGTGGACCGGCTGCATCGCCGGGGCCCTGCGTGACACCGACTACGTCGCGGGGCTCACCGCGGCCGGCTTCGTCGACGCGAGCGTCGAGGTGACCCGGACGTACTCCCGGCAGGACGTCCTCGACCTCGCCGCGACCCTGCCCGCCGACCTGCTGCCGGCCGGGGCCGAGGCGGAGCGGGTCGTCGACGCGCTCGACGGTGCGGTCGCGAGCGCCTTCGTCCGGGCCACCCGGCCCTGAGCGGCCGCGGGGCTCAGACCCGGTCGTGCCGGTCCGACGGGTCCGGTCCGGCCGGGTCCGCGGCGGGCGGTTGCGCGGTGGTCCGGTGCGCAGCGCCCGGACCGGCGAGCGGCGGGGCGACCGCGTAACGGTCCCGGCCCAGCTCCTTGGCCCGGTACAGCGCCTCGTCGGCCCGCAGGACGGCGACGGCGGCGTCCTCGGTCTCGACGAGGGCGACCCCCGCCGACACCGAGAGGTGGCCCGCGGGCTGGGCGACCGCCCCGGGGACGTCGACGGCGCGGACGGCGTCGAGCACCCGGTCGAGCAGGGTGCGCACCTCGGCCTCGGTGACCTGCCGGACGAGCAGGCAGAACTCCTCGCCGCCGTACCGGTAGGCGCCGTCCTGGTCCCGGACGGCCGACGCGAGCACCCGTGCGACCGCCTGGAGGGCCACGTCACCGGCGGCGTGCCCCTCGCGGTCGTTGAACTTCTTGAAGTGGTCGACGTCCACCATGACGACCGCCGTGGTGCGCCCGGCGTTCAGCTCGACCTCGGCCCGCAGGTCGAGGTCGAGGCTGCGCCGGTTCGGCAGGCCGGTCAGCGCGTCGCGGGTCGCCTGCGTCCGCACGGTCTCGAGCGCGGCGGCGGCGTGCAGGGCCGAGGCGACGAGCGGTGCGAGCTCGGTCGCCACCCGGAGCTCGTCGACGCCGAACGGCTGCCCCGCCGGTCGGACGGCGGCCAGCACCGCGACGACCTCCCCGCCGGCGAGCACCGGGACCGCGAGCACCGCGCGGTCGCCGAGGCACGGGTCGGCGTCGAGCACCTCCAGGCTCGCCTGCCCGGTGGCGGCGACCCTGGCGAGGAGCCCGGGCACCGGTTCCGGCGCACCGTCGAGGCAGCCCCGGGGATCGGCCAGCACCTGCCGGCCGCCACCGCGGTGACCGTCGGCGGCCAGCAGCACGACGGCCTCGACGCGCAGCATCCTCCCGAGCTCGGCGACCGCGACCTGCGCGACCCCGGCGACGTCCCGGGCGTCGCCGAGGAGGCGGCCGGCATCGAGCAGACCGACGACGTGGCGGGCGGAGAGCACCGTGCCGGCCGGGCGTCGGCGCCGGCGCAGCGCCACGAAGGACGCCGCCACGACGGCGAGCGCAACGGCCGGCCCGAGCAGCGCGGCGGGCACACCCGTGCCCGACCGGTCGGCTGCCCCGGAGCCCGACGGCGGGACCGACGACGAGCCCGACGGCGCGACCGACGACGTCGTCGAGCTCGTCCAGGGCGCGCACGTAGTCCTCGGGGACCAGTGACAGCGGGCGCCCCGCGCGCAGCGCCGTCCGGTCCGCGGACCCCAGCGGTCCGAGCGCGGCCACCGTGGCCGGGCCCGGGCGCGCGCCGCCGGCCCGGAGCCGCTCGAGGACCCGCGCGCCGTCGGCGTCCGCCGACAGCACCCACGCGACGAGCGCCCGCCGGTCGAGGCCGTCGACGTACGACGCGTACTCGTCGTGGACGTCCTGGAGCCGTTGCGGCACGGGGGCACGCCACACCTCGAGGGCGACGAGCGCGAGCACCTCGCTCTGCAGCGCGACGACGCCGTCCCCGGCGACGGACTCCACCGACGCACGGGAGACCTGGCGCGCCGCGGCCGGACCGACCGCCGGGAGCAGCGCCGCCGCGACGACGACGGCCGCGGCGGCTGCGGTGAGGGTCCGGCGGGCTCGCACGGACGTCCCGTCGGTCGCCGGCGCCCCGGTGACGAGCCCGGTGCCGCCGCTTCACCCGGACGGCGCAGGGCTCACGTGCGGGACCGCCCGGCGCCGACGGCGCGCTGGGTGGGTGGCCGCCGTCCGGCTGCACTAGCGTGACCCCCTGGTGTGCCGGGAAGTCTGGTCGGCGGTCGTCCCGCCATGCCCGCCCGACCCGGAGGTTCCAGTGCGCGCCCGTGACCTCGCCGTCCCCCTGCCCACCGTGAGCCGTTCGACGCGTGTCGTCGAGGCCGCCCGGATCCTCGCCCAGCAGGACCTCCCCGGTCTCGTCGTCGTCGACGACTCCGGCCGGCCGCTCACCGTGCTCGCGGGCACGGACGTGCTCGCGATGGCCGTCCCCCGGTACTGCATCAACGACCCGGCGCTGGCCCGCGTCGTCGACGAGGCGGCGGCGGACGTCTTCGCCCACCAGCTCGGCGACGCCACCGTGGCCCAGGCGCTGCCCGAGCGGTACCGGGAGCTGCCGGTCGTCGACGACGACGCGACGGCGCTCGAGATCGCGGCGCTCATGGCCCGGTCCCGCACGCCGCTCGTCGCCGTCGTCGACGACAGCGGGGCGCTCGTCGGCGGCATCACCCTCGACGCGCTCCTCGAGCGGGTGCTCGCCCCGTGACCACGCTCGCCTGGGTCGCCGTCGCGATCTTCACCGTCGCCTACGTCCTCATCGCCACCGAGAAGATCCACCGGGTCAAGGTCGCTCTTGGCGGCGCCGTCCTCATGCTGCTCGTCGGGGCCACGAACGCCGACGAGGCGTTCTTCTCCCCCGAGGCCGGCATCGACTGGAACGTGCTGTTCCTGCTGCTCGGCATGATGCTCATCGTCGGCGTCCTCAAGCGCACCGGGATCTTCGAGTACGTCGCGATCTGGGCCGTGAAACGCGCCCGCGGCAAGCCGTTCCGGGTCATGGTGATCCTCGTCGTCGTCACCGCCGTCGCCTCCGCCGCGCTCGACAACGTGACGACCGTGCTGCTCATCGCGCCCGTGACGTTCCTCGTGTGCGAGCGGCTCGGCGTCGCCGTCGCTCCTTACCTCATCGCCGAGGCGATGGCGAGCAACATCGGCGGCACCGCGACCCTCGTCGGCGACCCGCCGAACATCATCATCGCCAGCCGCGCCGACCTCACCTACGGCGACTTCCTCGTGCACCTCGCCCCGCTCGTCGTCGTCCTCATGGTCGTCTTCGTCGGGCTGTGCCGGGTGCTGTTCCGCAAGGCCTTCGTCTACCGCCCCGAACGCGTCGAGGCGATCATGGCGCTCGACGAGAAGGAGGCCATCCGCGACCGCCGCCTCCTCGTCGTCGGGCTCGTCGTCCTCGTCGGCGTCACCGTCGCGTTCGTCCTGCACTCGGTGCTCCACCTCGAGCCGTCCGTCGTCGCGCTCGTCGGCGGGCTCGTCCTCATGGCCGCCTCCCGGCTCGACCCCGAGGACGTCGCCCGCGAGGTCGAGTGGCCCACCCTCATCTTCTTCGCGGGTCTGTTCGTCATGGTCGGTGCCCTGGTCAACACCGGTGCCATCGACACCGTCGCGACGAGCGCCGCCGACGCCGCCGAGGGCCGCCTCGCCTGGGCGTCGGTCGGGCTGCTGTGGGGCTCCGCCGCGATCTCCGGGGTCGTCGACAACATCCCGTACGTCGCGACGATGAGCCCTGTCGTCGCCGAGCTCGTCGCGGCCGAGGGCGGCGGCGAGCAGGCCCGTTCGCTGTGGTGGGCCCTCGCGCTCGGTGCGGACCTCGGCGGCAACGCGACCGCGGTCGGTGCCTCCGCCAACGTCGTCGTCCTGGGGCTCGCCGAGAAGGCCGGCTACAAGATCGGCTTCTGGGGCTTCACCAAGTACGGCCTCGTCGTCGCCTTCGTGACGATCGCCCTGTCGACGCCGTACGTCGTCCTGCGCTACTTCGTCCTCGCCTGAGCCCGTCCTCGTCGTGCTCCCGGTCATCCTGGTCCTCGTCCGCGTCCGGCCCTGAAGCCGCGTCCGGGACCTCCGTCGCTCCCGCCGTCCGCTCCCCGGGGTGTAGCGATGACGTGGATGTACGGCGCACCAGGGGAGGGAGCCGGACGTGTCCGAGACGAGAAGCATCGCTGCGACGGTCGGCGGCTGGAGCGTGCGCCACCGGCTGGTGGCCGTCCTGGGGTGGGTCGTGCTGGTCCTGCTCGCCTCGGTCGTCGGCAGCCGGGCCGGGCAGCAGCAGATGACGGAGCAGGAGTACGCCAGGGGCGACACCGCCCGTGCGATGCAGATCCTCGACGACGCAGGGCTGCAGGCCGCCGCCGCCGAGATGATCCTGGTCAGCACCGGCACCGGGACGGTGTGGGACCCGCAGTTCCGCGCCGTCGTCTCCGACCTCGCGACGTCGGTCCGGGCGACGGGGCTGGTCACCACCTGGACCGACCCGTACACGGCGAAGCTCGTGTCCGCCGACCAGCGCGCGGTCCTCGTGAACCTCACCATGGCCGGCGACCCGATGACGGCGGCCGACCGGGTCCAGCCGATCGTCGACGCCGTCGACGACGTCCGGGCCGCGCACCCGCAGGTGCGCATCGACCAGTTCGGTGACGGCACCGCCAACCTGTGGTTCAACGACACGATCGGCAAGGACTTCCGGCGGGCCGAGTGGACCGCGGTGCCCCTGGCGCTCGGGATCCTCCTGGTGGCCTTCGGGGCGTTCCTGGCCGCCGTCCTGCCGGTCGGCCTGGCCCTGACGTCGTTCCTCGCCGCGAACGGCGTCCTCGCCCTCGTGAGCCACCGGATGCACGTGGACAACTCCACCAGCTCGGTGATGCTGCTCGTCGGCCTGGCGGTCGGTGTCGACTACTGCATGTTCTACCTGCGCCGCGAACGGGAGGAGCGGGCCCGGGGCGTCGAGCCCGCCGAGGCACTGCGGATCGCCGCCGCGACCTCCGGCCGGTCCGTGCTCGTCTCGGGCCTGACCGTGGTCGTCGCCATGTCCGGCATGTTCCTGTCGGGGATGCTGCTGTTCGACGGGTTCGCCGTGGCGGCGATCCTCGTCGTCCTGGTGGCGGTCGTCGGTTCGGTGACGGTGCTGCCCGCGCTGCTGTCCCTGCTCGGCGACCACGTCGACCTGGGGCGGATCCCCGGGCTCGCCCGGATGCGCCGGCCGCACGAGGGCAGCCGGGTCTGGGCGGCCGTCCTCGGCCGGGTCCTGGCCCGCCCCGTCCTGTCGGCCGCGGCGGCCCTCGCCTTCCTCCTCGTGCTCGCGACGCCCGTCCTGGGGATCCGCACCGAGCGGCTCAGCCTGGACAAGCTGCTGCCTGCGGACGCGAGCGTCATGACGTCCTACCACCGGATCACCGCGGCGTTCCCGGGCGGCCCCACGCCGGCGGACGTCGTCGTCAAGGCCCCCGACGTGACCGGCTCCGCCGTCACCGGTGCGGTGGAGGAGTTCCGCCGGGCTGCGCTGGCCACCGGCCTCGTCCACGAACCGATCCAGGTCGCCATCCACGACGCGCAGGACGTCGTGCGGGTCTCCGTGCCGCTCCAGGGCGACGGGACCGACGCCACCTCGGTACGCGCCCTCGAGGCGCTGCGCGAGGACGTCGTCCCGGCGACCCTCGGCCGGGTCCCGGGGGCCCAGGCCTACGTGAGCGGCAACCTGGCGTTCTCCCAGGACTTCAACGCCCAGCTCGAGCGGGCGATCGCGCCGGTCATCAGCTTCGTCCTCGTCCTGGCGTTCCTGCTCATGCTCGTGTCGTTCCGCTCGGTGACGATCGCGGCGGTGTCGGTGTTCCTCAACGTCGTCTCCATGGGTGCCGCGTTCGGCGTCATGGTGGCCGTGTTCCAGCACGGGTGGGGAGCCGGGCTCGTCGGCGCCCGCGGGGTCGGGGCCATCGAGTCGTGGGTGCCGCTGTTCTCGTTCGTCATCCTCTTCGGGCTCTCGATGGACTACCACGTCTTCGTCGTCTCCCGGATCAGGGAGGCGTACGACCGCGGGATGCCCACGACGGAGGCGATCTCCCACGGCATCAAGATCTCCGCCGGCGTCGTCACGAGCGCCGCCACCATCATGGTCGCGGTCTTCGCCGTCTTCGGGACGCTCTCGATGACGACGTTCAAGCAGCTCGGCGTAGGGCTCGCGGTGGCCATCCTGCTCGACGCCACGGTCGTCCGGGCGGTGCTCCTCCCGTCGCTGCTCACGCTCCTCGGGGAACGCACCTGGTGGCTGCCGCGCTGGCTGCCGCTGGCGGCCCCTGTGCCGCACGCCGGCCCCGCCGCGACCTCGCGCCGGGAGCACGTCACCCTGCCGGACCCCCGGGACCGGGTCGCCCCGGGCGGGCGGTGAGCACGGCCCGCCGCCGTGGCACCTGCCCCGGGGGAGGGTAAATCGCGCGCCGCAGCGTTAGCGTCGTCGGCGTGACGAAGCCCCGGGGACGTCCGCGACATCCGGACGTCCTGACGCCTGCTGAGTGGGACGCGGTCGACGCCGTGCGGCACGGCATGTCCTACGCGGACCACGCCCGCCGGCGGGGCGTGAGCCGCGACGCGGTCAAGGCGCTCGTCGTCTCGGCGCGCGACAAGCTCGGGCTCGCCGATCGTGACGCGGTGCGGGCCTGGAACGGGATCCCGGCGGACAGCGCGCTCGCCGGTGCGAGGGCGAAGGCGAGGAGGACGGTCGTGGACGATGCGGTCGCGGACGCGACGACGGGCGGCGGCCTGCAGCTCGGCCCGATCGGTCAGGTGGCACGGCACGTCCGTGACACCGCGGCCTCGGTGGCCTGGTACCGGGACGTCCTGGGTCTCACGCACCTCTTCACCGCCGGTGACCTCGCGTTCTTCGACTGCGACGGCGTCCGGCTGTTCCTCTCCCCCTTCGAGGGCTCCGGCGGCGAGCCGTCGATCCTCTACTTCCGGGTGCCCGGCATCCACGCCGCGGTCGACGAGCTCACCATCCGCGGTGTCGTGTTCGAGGGCGCCCCGCACCGGATCTTCACGCACCCGGACGGCACCGAGGAGTGGATGGCCTTCTTCCGCGACCCGGACGGCCACCTCCTCGCCCTCATGACCCAGGTGGCGCCGTCCGCCTCGTGACGTATGTGCCGTTCGGGCGATGGGGCCCGCACGCCGTCCGCCCCCTTGCCCGCCACCGCGCTCCCGCGCCGTTCCGGCGCGGTGGGCCGTTGGGGCTGCCGTCATCGTTCCGGGCCCGGCCTGCACACTGCCCGGATAGTCTCCGAATGTGTCCGACGCGAACCTTCCCCCCGGGATCGACAGCCTCATCGCCACCCTGTGGCAGGCCCGGGGCACCGACCTGCTGCTCACCGCCGGCGCACGGCCGCTGATCCGGGTGGACGGCGACCTGCACCCGGTGCGCGAGACCGCGGTGCTCACCGGGCTGGACACCGCCCAGGCCGTGGACCTCCTGCTCGGCGAGAAGCAGCGCGAGCAGTTCGCGGCCGGTTCCGAGGTGGACTTCTCGTTCTCCTGGCGCGGCACCGCACGCATCCGCGGCAACGCGTACCGGCAGCGCGGCGACGTCGCGGTCGCCCTGCGGATCATCCCCCGGCAGATCCCCGGCTTCGACGACATCCGCATCCCGGCCGCCGTCCGGCAGTTCGCAGCGTTGAAGCAGGGTCTCGTCCTCGTCACCGGCCCGACGGGCTCCGGCAAGTCGACGACGCTCGCCTCGATCATCAACGTCATCAACGAGAACCGCGCGGTCCACATCCTCACGATCGAGGACCCGATCGAGTACGTGCACGAGCACAAGCGTGCAGCGGTGAGCCAGCGCGAGGTCGGCGAGGACACCGAGTCCTTCGCCCACGCGCTGCGCAGCGCGCTCCGCGAGGACCCCGACGTCATCCTCGTCGGCGAGATGCGCGACCTCGAGTCGATCCGTTTCGCCCTGACCCTGGCCGAGACCGGCCACCTCGTCCTCGCGACCCTGCACACGAACGACACGGCGCAGGCCGTCGACCGTCTCGTCGACGTCTTCCCCGCGGACCAGCAACCGCAGATCCGCGTGCAGCTCGCGAGCACGCTGACCGGCGTCGTCTACCAGCGTCTCGTCCCCCGCCTCGGCGGCGGCATGGTCGCCGCCCACGAGGTGCTCGTCGCGAACGGCCCGGTGCGCAACCTCATCAAGGAGGGCAAGACCAACCAGCTGCGCAACCAGCTGGTGACGGGGATGAACGTCGGCATGCAGACGATCGAGCAGTCGCTCGGCGAGCTGGTGCGGACGGGGTTCGTCACGTACGAGGAGGCGACCGCCCGGTCGCTGTTCCCGGGCGAGATCGAGCGGCCGCTGGTGTCGCCTGTCGCGGCCCAGGGCATGGTGCCCGGCCTCCAGGGCCCGCAGCAGGTCCACACGTACTGACGGCCCGCAGCGGGCGCGGCCACGAGGCGCACGGTGTGCGGCCAGTTCGCGACCCGACGGTCGACGAGCGTGGCGCGCGGCACGAGCGTCGGTGCGTAGGTGTCGACGGTCGCGACCGTCATGCCGTCGACCTGCACCGCCAACCGCCCGCACACAGGGCAGCGCTCGCCGACGATCGTGACCCCGGACGTCGTCGTCTGCGTCGTGAGTGTCGCGCAGGGCGTCCGAGTGACGGTGAACGTGCCGAGGTAGGCGTCGTCGGACACGACCCGGGTCCACGCGCCTGACGGCGGTAACCCTCTTGAGCGCGCGACGCAGCATGCTGGAGGTCCCCCTGTCGGCTCGGGGCTCCCCCGAGCCCGACACGGTGGGCCCACGCCCCTCCGAGGACTGCGGAACGGGCAGTCACCGGGCTCTCGCGCGGGTCGTGACTGGGCGGCGACGGTAGCCCGTGTGCGCTGATGCGAGTCACCCCTGGTACGGCGTGTCCTCCACCTGGCCAGTGCGTGTCAGCACGATCAGCCCTTCGCCGACGGGCGCACGCGCCCATCGCACCTCGCCGAGTCTCGTTGCCGAACAACGACTCTGGACTGTGGAACGTCGAAGGGTCCGGAGGAGGCGCACCCCCTCCGGACCCTTCGACCGGGCTCAGATCACGGGCACGAGGTGATGGTGACCGTCCCGGTCCCCGCTGCGTAGCCGAGCGTGGTCCCCGTGGGCGCGGCCTTGAGGTACCCCTGGCTGACGAGCGTCGTGCCGGCGGGAGTGCCGTTGTACGTGCCCGTCCCGATCCCGGTCGCGAACGTTCCCTTGGCAGCGTTGTACGCGTCGGACGCGACCTGGACGGTCTTCTGGTCGGCGCTGCAGGCCGCCGTCTGCGCGTCCGCACGGAAGGTGCTCACGCCGAAGACGACGATGCCCGCGAGGATGCCGAGCACGACGATGACGATGAGGAGCTCGATGAGGGTGAACCCCTCCTGGCGGGCCTCGCGGATCTTGTGACGCAGCATGAAAGGTTCCTGCTCTCTCTGACTCGTACGGACGTGCTGTCGGTGGATCCGGGCTCGACGGCGTCGAGGTCCCTGCCCCGTCCGCGGCTCGACCGGGGCCGAGAACGGACGGGAAGCGTCATGTGTCCTTCACCGCTCGAGCTTCCAGCCGAGGACACTGACCGAGCGCTGCCCGGCTGGGCACGGGGTCAGGCAGTTGTCGGTGTAGCGGACCTTGGCCCGCCCCAGGACGGAGCAGGTCGCCGTCGTCGGTGCGTCGGTGGGCGAGGCGCAGGACCAGGCGGTGAGGAAGACCGTCGTCGGTGCGACCACCAGACGCGTGGCTGGCGTCCCGAGGTCGATGACCGGGAGTGACGTCGCACTGTTGGGACTGATGTTCAGGTCGATCGTGCTGACGACCACCGGGTACTTGAACACCGTGTTGGTGGCCTTCTTGAGGTTGACCGACACCGAGGCCGCCGGCATGTAGGTCCACCCCTGGACGAAGACCGTGGGGTTCACGGCGGCGGTCGACGTCACGCTCACGACCGGCCCGGGAGCGCCCCCGCCCCCGAAGAACGCGATGGGCACCTTGAGCGGAAGCGTCGACGCGGAGTACGGCGCGCAGATCTCGAATCCGCCGTCGGAGATCTCCAGCTGGCTGGTCCCCTGGAAGATGAACTGGGCGCCCGCGGTCGAACCACCGGTCTGCGGCGCCACGCACTGGCCGGGCACAGCGCTCGACGGCGTCGTCGCTGCTCCGGCCACCAACGTGCTCGGGACGGCGAGCTTCCAGACACGCTTGGACGCCGGGCTGTCCTGGAAGTCGAACGCGTAGACGCCCTGGTGGAACCAGAACACCTTGTTCTTGCAGCTGTTGGACGCGGTGATGTTGTTGAGCGCCGTCGCGGAGGTGTAGAGCCCCGGGTAGAAGTGCACCACCGATCCGCTGCAGCTGGTCGGCGCCGCGGGCGAGGGGGCGGCGGTCGGTGCGGTCGGCGCCTGGAACTCGGCCGGGTGGACGAGGCCGGGGTCGGTACCGACGGTCTGCGATGTCGCGTTGCACGAACGTGCAACGGCCACTCCCGCCTGCGGATAGACCGTGCCGGCGCACGAGCCTTCAGCAGTGATGGTGCTGGTGGCGCCACCCACGTAGAACCCGTTGCAGTTGGTCGTCGCGGACGGCGGAGGCCAGGCCGCCGGGCAGTTGCTCCCGGTGGGCACGCTGATCCCCGAGTTGGAGTAGACAGACCCGTTGATGCGCAACGGGTTGTTGCCGCTGTCGACGATGCCTGTCTGTCCGGTGGCCAAGGTCAGCAGGGCCTGCTGCGACTGCACCGTGGTCGTGGACTCCACGAGGCTCCCACTCGAGCCGCCGGCCGGGTCCGGCGAGCACTTCACCTGGACGACGCCGCCGGATGGCGCGGGGTACATCTTGCTCGTCCCTGCGCCGTCGTGGGCTCCCGACTCGAAGCACTTGGCGTTGTACGTCGGGTCGTTGAAGTAGCCGCTGTGCCGGACGTCGTTCACCGCGAGCTGGAGCGCACCTGCGACGTCTGCCGAACTCTGGTTGGCGGCCAGGGTCTTGGTCGCGGACGTGATCCCCACGCTCGTGTAAGCGAGGAGGGATCCGACGACAAGTCCCACGCCGATGACGAACATCATGACGAGGATCAGGGAGGCCCCGTCGTCGTTCCGGCGTCGTCTGCGCGCCGTCCCGGTCACGTCGTCCGCCTCTCTCCGACCAACGTGAAGGTGCCGCCGTCGAGCCGGGTCAGCGCCACGGAGACCCTCGAACCCGACACGGTCGGAGAGGCCGGGGTGCTGTCCGCGAGCGCTCGGGCGACGACCACGTCCCGGGCCGGGGTGAGCGGAGTGAGCGCTCCGGCGTTCGCCTCGCAGGAGAGCCGGTGAAGCTCCCTGGCCGCCACGCCGTTCACCGTCGTCGGCCGGAGGACGTAGGTGGTCACGACAATCCGCGACGTGGTCGGGCTCGAGGGCACGTAGCTGGACCCGCGGAACTCGACGAAGAGCGGCGAGGTCCCGCACTGCGCGGCACCGCTCGTGACGACGCCTGAAGCGTCGGCGGACTGGACGTCGTCCGCGAAGTACGTCGCCGTGAACTGCTCGCTGCGGGTGGAGTCCAGCCGGTCGCGGGTCGAGTTGTTCGCCGTGATCGCCGAGAACAGGACTCCCGTGATCGACACGACGACCACACCGAGGATGGCGATGGCGACGATCAGCTCGATGAGAGTGAACCCGTCGTCCTGCGGCCACCGCTGCTGGCTCAACATGTCGTGCACGGCTTTCGCACGGTGACCCAGTAGTCGTTCACGACGCCGGGGTACGCGCCGTCCGCGACCGTCATCCGCAGTCTGACCCGCTGCGCCCCGGCGTCGTCCGTGGTCGTGCAGGTCCCGCTGACGAAGGTCGTGCCGTTCCAGTACTCCACCGACACGACCGACGGCGTGAAACCCGTCGGCAGGGCCTGCAGCGGCGGCGCCGCGTACGAGAGGGTCGACGACGAGGCAGCCATGCAGGCGGTGTACGCGGCGCTCGCCTGGTCGACGACGTACTCGCCCCAGGACTTCAGCAGACTCTGCGACTGGACCGCGCGCCTGTCCAGCGTGGACGAGGACGACGCGATCATGACGGCGCCGAGGATGGAGGAGGCCGTGATGCCCAGGATGGCCACCGACACGAGCAGCTCGATCAGGCTCTCTCCCCTGTCCTCGCGGCGGCGCTCTGCCGGCACATGAGGCGTCATCCGAGGTTGGCCGTGCGGAAGATCCCGTACATCGCCGAGACGAGCGCGATGGCGACGAAGCCCACCAGTCCGCCCATGACGATGATGACGACGGGTTCGATGATCGTCGTGACCTTCTTGATCTTGTAGTCGAGCTCACGCTCGTAGAAGGTTGCGGCTACCTCGAGCTGGCTGTCCAAGGTGCCCGTGTCCTCCCCCACCCGAATCATCTGGGCGGCGACCCCGGGGAAGAGCCGGGTTGCGGCGATGGGCTGGGCGAGTCCTCCGCCTCGCAGCATGGCGTGGCGCACGCCGTTCAGCGCACGCTCGAAGACGAGGTGGTTCAGACTGCTCGTCGCGACCTCGAGCGCGCGCGGCAGCGGTACGCCGGCAGAGACCATCGAGGCGAGCATCCGCGTGAAACGCTCGACCTTGCTGTACCGGATCGCTTCTCCGATCACCGGGATCCGCAGCAGGAACGCATGCCACACGTATCTCCCCGTCCTGGTCAACGTCGCGGCCCAGCCGCCCAGGACCACTGCACCGAGGACCGCGACGACGAGCCACCACCAGTCGCCGAGGAATCGCGTCGTCGCCAGCAGGATGCGCGTCGTGACCGGCAGCTGCGCGTCGAGGCTGGAGAAGAAGTCCTCGAACTTCGGCAGGACGAACACGCTGAGGATGACGATCGTCCCGATCGCCATGACGAAGACCACGGCGGGGTACGTCATGGCGGCCTTGATCTTGCGGCGCGCCTCGACATCACGCTCGATGTACTGCGACAGCTGGTCGAGCACGTCGTCCAGCCTGCCCGTGAGCTCGGCCGAACGCAGGATCCCGCGGTACCAGTCGGGGAAGTCCGACGGGTGCCTGTCGATCGCCTCCGACAGGGTGCGCCCGGACCGGAGGTCATCGGACACCGCCGCGAGGACACGACGGACCGCCGGCTTGTCGTTCTCCTCGCCCAGGACCTGGATCGCGTCGAGGATGGGGATCCCTGCTCGCAGGAAGGCCGACATCTGCCGGCTGAAGTGCATGAGGTCAGCGGGCTTGATCCGCTTGGGCGTCAGCTCGATCTGCGTCCAGGACTTCTTGGGCTCGATCTTCTGCACCCGCAGGCTCTGCTGCACGAGCGCCATCCGGGCAGCCGCGATCGTCGGCGCGTCCTGGACCCCGGTCGCCTGCACCCCGTTCGGTGCCAGCGCCACGTAGGCGAACTTCGGCATGCCCCTGCCGTCCTCTCGTCGTGCCCCGCACGGATATCGCCCGCCCGGATCGTGCGTTACGGCTGCCTCAGCCATTTCCACCGTTCGACCGACGCGATGGTCACACATCGTCGAGGTTTGATTCCGGTGTGTTGCGATATTGGTCCGTGCTGAAACAGCCGCGGTCCTGCCGTCGACGCCCCGGGTGCGCTAGAGCATGTAGATCGAACGGACGATCTCGCTGATCGTCGTCACGTCCTGCTCGATGAGCCCGATCCCGCCCTGGCGCAGCGGCACGAGACCCTGCCTGACCGCGAGGCGTCGCATGTCGTCGTGCGAGGGGTCAGGGTGCACGATCATCTCGCGCATCTCCTCGGTCACGCTCAACAGCTCGTAGACACCGACCCGGTCCGAGTAGCCGGTCTTGGAGCAGTAGTTGCAGCCCTCACCGGCGAAGAACCGGTGCTTCTCGGCGCCGCCGGCCTCCACGTAGAAGGCGTACTCCTCGGGCGTCGGCTGGTACTGGACACGGCAGTAGGTGCACATCTTGCGGACGAGCCGCTGGCCGACGACGCCGATGACGGACGACGCCACGAGGAACGACTCGATCCCCATGTCGAGGAACCGGTACAGCGCGGACACCGCGTCCGTCGCGTGCAGCGACGAGAGCACGAAGTGGCCCGTCAGCGCCGACTGGACGGCGATCCGCGCCGTCTCGACGTCCCGCATCTCGCCGACGAGGATCATGTCGGGGTCCTGGCGCAGGATCGACTTCAGCCCGGCCGCGAAGGTGATGCCCGCCTGCTCGTTGATCTGGATCTGGTTGATCGACGGGAAGACGTACTCGACCGGGTCCTCGATCGTCGTGACGTTCTTGTCGACCGTGTTGACCTCGGAGAGCGACGCGTAGAGCGTCGTCGTCTTGCCCGAGCCGGTCGGGCCGGCGCAGATGACCATTCCGTACGGCGAGCGGATCATCTTCGCGAACGTCTCGTGCGTCGCCGGTGGCATCCCGAGGTCCCGCAGCCGGAAGAGCGAGCGGCTCTTGTCGAGGATCCGCAGGACGACCTTCTCGCCCCAGACGTTGCCCATGGTCGCGACCCGGATGTCGATGTCCCGGCCCTCGACGGAGGTGGCGATCTGGCCGTCCTGGGGGCGGCGCCGCTCGACGATGTTCATCCCGGCCATGATCTTGAGCCGGCTGGCGACCGCCGGGCCCATCTCGGCCGGCAGCGTGAGGACGTCGTGGAGCGCGCCGTCGATGCGGTACCGCACCCGCACCCGGCCGTCCTGAGGCTCGATGTGGACGTCGGACGCCCTGTCCCGCAACGCCTGCGTGATGACGAGGTTCACGACGCGGACGACGGGCGCGTCGTCCGCCTGGTCCTCGACGTCGCTGCGGTTGACCGTCGTGCGAACGTCGGTCGTCGCGGTGAACGCCGCGACCTGGTCCTCGACGCCGGTGAGCGCACGGAACGTCGAGTCGATCGCCCGCCGCACCTCGCTCTCCGTCGCGACGTAGAGCGCCGCGGGCCGGTCGATCGAGCGCAGGACCTCCTCGGCGACGTCGGGCGACGGGTCGGCGAGCGCGACGTGGACCGTGCCGTCCTCGGTGATCCCCATCGGGATCGCCTGCAGCCCCCTGGCCTTGCTCTCGCCGAGCATCTCGGCGGCGACCGGGTCGGGCGTCGTCCGGCTCAGGTCGACGGCCTGCAGACCGACCTGCTGCGCCAGGCCGTGCGCGAGGTCGCGCTCGTCGATGACGCCGAGGTCGACGAGGATGCTGCCGATCCGCTGGCCCGAGCCGGTCTGGCGCATGAGGGCGTCGCTGAGCACGGCCGGGCTGATGACGCTGTTACGGACGAAGAGCTCGCCCAGCAGGATGCCGAACTGGGCGACCGGTGCCCCGTTCGCAGTCGCCGGCGCGTGGCCGCCGCGGACGTCACGTCCCTGGGGCGGAACCGTCTCTCCCCGTTCCGGGCTGTCTGTGGCGGTCCTGCCCGCGCTCGACCGTCCGAACCTCATACGCCAACTCCAGCTCGCCCGTCATGCCCGTTGCCCCCGAGACGACCTCGCCAGTCTCACACGGTGCATTTGAGGATCCCGCCGGAACCAGCGATATCCCCCGTTCGCCCCGTGGAGGTTCACCCGGCGAGATCGGCAGTGACTTTCGGTCGATTGAATGTCTTCAATCAGTGACTCCTCGTGACCATGGTCCAGGTTCTCGTCGACGCGGTGGCCACCCGGCGGACGGCGGGCATCACGACAGGCGACGGTCGTGGTCGATCCCGGCCATGACGCGATCACGGTGCCGTTCGACCCTGGTGGCGATCACGTCCGCCCGGTACGACGGAGGTGTAGCGGTAGCCGGTCCGCTGGTGTCGGGGGCGATGGTGCCGCAGGGCAGGTGTCGCCGGGCCCGACCCTCCGGTCCTGCTGGGCTCGGTGGCCCTGATGTCGGTGAACGGGCTGGGCCTCATCGGATGGCTCGCGTGGCTGGGAGTCGCCATGCTCCGTGAGCACCCTGCCGGTCCCGGCGTCACGGCCCTGCAACCGGCCCGCGACGCGAGAGGAGATGTGTGATGGCAGCCAAGGACTCGAAGGCATGGCTCCCGCCGCGCTGGTTCATCTGGACGTTCTGGAAGGCGCACCGGGCGTGGTTCCGGCTGACCGGAGGACGACGGGGGCTGTGGCCGCCGACGGCGGACAAGTGGGGCGCCCTCCGGCTCACCGTGGTGGGGCGGCGCAGCGGCGAGGAACGGTCGGTGATCCTCGGGTACTTCGAGGACGGCACGAACCTCGTCACGCTGGCGATGAACGGCTGGGGTCCCGAGGAGCCGCAGTGGTGGCTGAACCTCCAGGCCCGTCCCGAGGCGCGGGTCCAGCTCGCCGACGGCAGCACCCGGCGGGTGCTCGCCCGCCGGGCCACGGGCGCCGAGCGCGCCCGGCTCTGGGACCGCCAACGACAGTACGACCAGCAGCTCGACGAGTACGCCCGCCGCCGCCCCGGCGAGACCGCGGTGGTCGTCCTGGAGCGGGTGGCTGAGTCCTAGGTCCCGGTCGCCGTCCCGACGGACGACGAAACCGCACGAGCAGCGTCCTTCTTCACCCGGTGTTCGCCGTCCCGTCGCCTGGCCGGACGACCCTTCGCTCGTGGACCGGGACTCGTTGGTGCGGCTGACGATCGCCGTGTGCCTCGGACTGCTCGTCCTGGCGATCAGCACCGCCCTGGCGACCAGCGCAGCACGGCACCTGCGGCTGCGCCTGCGCGGCCGGACGGCGCTCGCCACCGTCGTGCGGACCGTCCCCGAGCAGGTCGACGGCGACGTCACCGTCCACGACTGGACGATCGTGCAGTTCACCACGCCGCACGGCACGACCCTTGACGACGTCCGGCTCCGCACCTGGAGCACGATCCCGCCGCAGCCCGGGCGACAGATCCGCATCTACTACGACCCCGACGACCCGCACGACGCGGACAGGTCCCGGATCCCGCTCGCCCTGACCCACCTCGCCGGCATCCCGCTCCTCGTGACGCTGGGAGCGGCCGCCGAGTTCGCGATCCTCGTCTGGGGCGGGGCCCGCTGACACGCGCTCCCGCCCACGACCTACCCGGCCGGCCTGCGCACGGTCTCGACGCTGACCCATTCGCAGTCCGCGCACTCGCTCCGCCGCACGAACGACGGCTCGTTGTACCCACCGACCTCCTGCAGCCCGAGGTCTCGGACCTGCCCCTCGCACACTGGGCACCGTGCTGTCTGCGTCACCCTGTCGTGACTAGCCGACCCTCCAGCCCGGGCACATGAGCCGATCGGCCCAGGACCGGGGAGAGCGAGGGTCGGGGACCTGTGGGGCTGTGGACCTTCGGTTGATGCTTGACGGATCTGTTTCGGTTGATCCTTGACACTC